>CAYYSY010000224.1:0-6193 GCA_964474355.1 uncultured Spirochaetaceae bacterium
TGGCTGCCCGCGTACGATTGAGGCGTGCGCGTCGCCGCTAGCCCTTCCCCGAGATCAGCACCAGCGAGAGCGCGGGCCAGTAGGTGATGATCAGCACCGTGGCCAGCAGGATGAGAAAGAAGGGGATCGTGGCGCGGTAGACCTCGAGGACCGGCTTCTCGAAGCGATAGCTCGCGATGAAGAGGTTCATGCCGACGGGGGGCGTGATGTAGCCGATCTGCATGTTGGCGAGAAAGATGATTCCCAGGTGCACGGGGTGGATCCCGTAGCCCACGGCCACCGGCAGTACGATCGGAACGACGATCACGAGCGCGGAGAAGATGTCGAGCATCGTGCCGAGGGCCAGCAGGAAGAGGTTCAGCAGGATCAGGAAGGTGATGCGGCTGTCGATGTGGGCGTGAATGATCTCGAAGAGCCGAGTCGGAACCTCGGTGTCGATCATGTAGTTGGTCGACGCCATGGACACACCGAGGATCACGACGATGGCCCCGACCAGCACCATCGACTCGCGCATCACGGCTGGCAGGGCCGTGAGCTTGATCTCGCGCCGGATCCCCACCTCGACGATCAGCACGTAGAGCGCGGTCACGGCGGCGGCTTCGGACAAAGCGAAGAAGCCGCCGTAGATGCCGCCGAGCACGACGAGCGGCAGTGGGATCTCCCAGGCTCCATCCTTGATGGCCGCCCACGCCTCACCCCAGCTGAAGGGCTGCCGGTCTTCTTCGACACCCCCTGCGGTTGCCCACATGCTGTAGACCGAGAGCGCTACGACCATCAGCAGGCCAGGCATGAGGCCCGCGGCGAAGATGTCGTCGATCCGCACCCCCTGCTCGGGCGCCACCTGCTGGGCCACGACGCCGTAGAGGATGAGCGGCAGCGCGGGAGCGAAGAGCAGGCCCAGGCTGCCAGACGTGGTCACGAGGCCGAGGCTGAACTTCTCCGTGTACTTCGCCTGCCGCATGGCCGGGTAGAGCAGAGCACCGAGCGCGACGATCGTCACACCCGAAGCACCCGTGAAGGCGGTGAAGAGCGCGCATGCAGCGAGCGACACGATCGCGAGCCCGCCGGCCAGCCAGCCGAGCAGGGCATTGGTGAGCCGGACGAGCCGCTTCGGTGCGTCGCTCTCACCGAGCAGGTAGCCCGCGAAGGTGAACAGCGGGATCGCGAGCAGGACCGGCGTCTCCGCGAGGCGGTAGATCTCGGTGCCCATCACGGACAGATCGACCTCTTCGCTCGAGAAGCCGAGCATCGCGCTCGCGGCGATGATGGCGAAGAGCGGCGCGCCCGCGAGCGCCAGGATCACGAGCAGCACGGTGATCACGCGTCGGGGCCCTCCCCGTGCGCGATCCGCATGCCGTCGCCGACGGCATATGCGAAATAGCGGACTCCCATCACCGCGAAGGCGAAGGGGATCACCACCTGCATGATCCACGCGGGCATGCCCGAGAAGGCCTCGCTCTCGAACTCGCGCTCGAGCGCGACGAACTGCCACGAGTGGTACGCGACGAGCGCACACACGACGAAGGTGAAGAGGCTCGTCACGATCCGCATCGAGAGCCGCATGCGGTCACCGACGAAACGCGAGAGCACGTCGATCGTGATGTGGCGATCGCCGCGGCTCGCGCTGACGGCGCCGAGCAGCCCCACCCACAGCACGAGCACCCGCAGCAGCGGGTCACCCCAGGTGACACCCTCGTCGAAGAAGTTTCGCAGGAAGATCTGCAGCGGCGCGAGGAGCACCATGACGCCGAGCAACAGCGCGAGGAACGTGTCCTCGATCTTGTGGACGACGCCGAGGAGACCCGTCTCTTCTTTGGGACCGCTCCCCAGCTCTTCGACTGCTTCTTCGAGGCTCACGGGTTCGCGGCCGTCCCCGATCGGTACTCGTCGAGCGCCTTCAGGATGCGGTCGATCAGCGCGTCGTCGTAGCGGCCCAGCGCCCGGAGCTTCGCCCGCGTGTCCTCGCTCATCTTCTGCCAGCGTGCGACCTCTTCGTCCGACGAGGCCTCGATGAACTCGATGCCCTGCTTCTTCAGCGCATCACGCGCGTTCTGGTCACCACTTCGGTTCTCGGAGTCGAGCTTCACCGCCGCCTCCGAAAAGCGCTGGCGCACGATCTCCTGATCGCCCGGTGCGAGCTTCGAGAACGACTTGGCATCCACCGCAAGGATGCCGACCAGGTACATGAGCGGCACGTCGGTGAAGTACTTCACCTTGGTATGCCACTGGAAGGCGATGAAGCCGGCCGGCGGTGCGGCCACCGTGTCGACGAGGCCGGTCTGCAGGGCGGTGTAGACGTCGGCGATCGGCAGCGGCACGGGTGCCACGCCCGCGACCTCGAAGGCCGTCTCGCTCATCACGTCGTCCTCGGGCATCCACACCTTGGCCCCCGAGAGATCCTCGACCTGGCGCAGGGGCTTCTGAGAGGCGATGTACGCGAAGCCACCGTCGGTGAAGGCGAGCGGCACGAAGCCGTTCTTCTCGAGCCCCGCCTTCAGCGTGTCGTCGATGCGCGCCCGCACGTAGTCGACCTCGTCGAAGGTCCGGAAGAGCAGCGGCAGGCTGTAGAGATCGATGTCGGGGTACGCCGGCGCGAGGGCACCGCTCGTGAACGCTCCGCCGTGGAGCTGGCCCACCCGGATCTTCCGCATCACCGTCTTGTCGTTGCCCATGACGCCGCCCGGGTAGAACTTGATCTTCACCCGGCCCTCGGTGTCGGCCTCGATCTGCTTGCCTGCCGCCCGCATCTCGACGAGCCAGCTGCTGCCGTCGGGCATCACGGTCGCGAGCTTCAGCGTCTTCGCCGATGCGGCAGTGCCGAGCCCGAGCGCAAGGCTCAGCGTCAGTGCGAACGCGCTGGTACGAACGAGCGCCCGCGTCCGGGCACCTCCCCTGTTCAGCATGTCTTCTCCTCGGGATTCGATTCCGGCGCGCGTCGCGCTCAGAAGTAGTCCTGGCCATCCTCGAGCAGCTCTACGGCCTGCTGCTGGGCGATGGTGTTGATGAGCGTGAGCCCCGGCTCGACCGGGTCGGCATCGAGCGCTTCGGTCAGCAGCGCGTCGTGCAGCTCCTGATCGAAGACGAGGCGCGCGTACTGCTTCGCGAACATCACGTGCACGAAGAGATTGCGGCGCTTCGAGACCTCGAGGGCGCGCTCGAAGGCCTCTCGGCCCTCCTCGGGCTTGCCGCCGAGCGAGGCCGGCCGCAGCGTGTACAGCACGCCGAGATACATCCACGCCTGACCATCCTCGATCTCGGGATCGAGCTCGACGACCTTCTCCATCACCTTCTGCACCTTCGGCAGATCGGCGATGGCCACCCAGTCGGCGCTGTTGGCCTGGATCCAGCCGGCCCACGCGCTGCCATAGCTGTAGAGCGCTGGCAGGTCCTTCCGGTTCACGTCCTCGAGCGCCGCGACGAAGTCGTCGAAAGTCCGCTCCGAAAGGTCGCAGAAGTCCTTCTTCCGTACGCAGAGCGCGCGGTCACCGTAGCGGCGAGCACGCGCAGACAGCTTGGCGGCGCGCTTCGGATCATCGACGAAGGCGCCGGCGTAGGAGCCGTAGAGGCTCGCGCCGCTCATCAGCAGGTCGAGATTCTCGGGATCGCCCTCGATCATCCCGTCGAGGGCGATCAGATAGGCCGGGGCCCCATCGCGCACGAGCTCGGGGTCGTCCTGGGCGAGCACCGCCACCGTCAGGCTGTCGGCCACGCCGGACGTGACCCGCCCCATGATGAGGGAGCACCCGGTCTGCGCCGAGACCAGAAGCGTGATCAGGATGACGAGGGAGCGCTGTCGGAGTCGCCCGTTCCGGCTACGCATGGTCGTGAGATACTAGCAGGGTGCTGGAACGATTCGCGCGGCCGGAGCATCGATGTCCGGACGATCGTCGCGGGCCGGGCCATGGGCGGCATGCGGCGCACGACGGGAGTCCACCTGAGCTGGTGAGCCACCCGAGCGCGCCGAACACGAGCAGAACGATCCGAAGAGGGGGCAGGCCCGGTGACGCAGCTCGACTCTCGCCACGCCCGCCACGGCCGGCCCGTCCATCGCTCCCTCCGTCCACGGGATCTCACCATCGCTGCGCTGCTCGTGGCAGTGCCCGCCACCGTCGTCGTCTGCCTGCTCTTCGGGCTCGGGCTCGGGGCCCGCGCCCCGGGCTCGGTCGCGCTCGCCGCGGCGATCGCGCTCACGATCCTTCCGATCCTCGGGCTCGGGGCCGGCATCGCCCGCCTGGGTTCCGCCCGGCGCGGCGGCGGCTCGGGCACCGTGATCGTCGCCACCTGGCTCTGGACCCTCGCCGTGCTGCTCACGGTGCCCGCCTTCGCGCCCGGGCTGCGCAGTCAGGCCGCGCGCGACGGGGCGGACGCGCTCTTCGCTCGATTCCTCGGCCCGCTCCGCGGACCCGCCGCGGGCTCCGTGGGCGCCCTGGCCGGCCTGCTCGGCTCCGACGGCAAAGCGGCCGCGCCGGCGTCGCCGGATCCGCTCGCGCTGGCACCCGATCCTGCGCCCCCCGCCGACTCGAGCGCTTCGGCGCAGCCGAAACCCCCGGCGCCGGTCCCCGCCGACCCGCCGACCCGCCCGCCGATCGCGCGCCCCGCGCCCCCGGCGGACGCGGCCACCCCCGTCGTCCTCACCTACCGGGGCGATGGCCGCGAGCTCGACGTCGAGGTCGCACTCGACGGCCCGGACTTCGGCGAGCGCTTCCGGATGATCTTCGACACGGGCGCGTCGTTCACGACCGTGACGCCCGAAGCTCTGGGCGAGATCGACGTGCAGATCCCCGCCGACGCACCCCGTGTGACGCTCAACACGGCTGGCGGCCAGGTCCAGGCGGCGCTCGTGCTGCTCGATGCAGTCTGGATGGGCGACGTGCCGATCGAGTGGGTGACCGTCGCCGCCTGCCCGTCGTGCACGGCACCCGGCCGGGCGGGCTTGCTGGGCCTGAACGTGTCCAGCCAGTTCCGAGTCGAGATCGACCACGACCGCAAGCGGATTCACCTCGAGCCGAGCCTCGGAGACCGCCGCCACGACATCCGCCCCTGGCTCGACCTGCACGCACGCGGCGTGCAGCACGGAGCCGAGCGCATCGACTTCGACGTGACCGTGAAGAACAAGGCGCCCCGCGCGATCGCGTCAGCCACGATCGAGATCGACTGTGGTTCCGGAGGCTATGCGGTCGAAGTGGTGGACGTGCCTGCGCGGGGCGAGCGCACGACCGGGTTGAGCGTGCCCGTGAGTGCGCAGTGCGAGTCGTTTCGGCTGGATCTGTTGTCGGCGCGTTGGGTGTTGGATCGGTTCTGAGGTTCGCGCGGGTTGGTTGCTCGGGTCGGGATTTCGGGGGTGTGCTCCGGAACACGGTGCTCTCTGAGCTGACGCGGGGGTTGGTGCGCGGATCTGGTTGCTCGGGTCGGGATTTCGGGGTCTCGTCCTCACCTTCCGCGCGGCTGCGGGTCGATACACCGACGCCTCTGATGAACGCGCCGTTGGTTGCAGCGACAAAGCCGCGCTCCAAGTTCCGGGCGACACCCCGAAATCCCGAGGCAGACGCACCAGCTTCGCGATAGCCGAGGGGCCAGAGCGCCACGTTCCTTCGCTTGGGTCATCGACTCTCGGCTTCAACGCCTCGCGTCGATCTCAGAACGCTGTCCGGGTCGGAGTAGGTGGAGTGCCGATGCGGACCTGGTCTCGACTCTGGCCGGGGCGGCGATGTGGGATCGACACGAGGCGCTGAAGCCGAGGGTCGATGGGTGCCTGCGAAGGCATCGTGGGGACCACCGTCCGACGGGACGCGTAGCTCCGCGGGCCCCCTCTCGCGTTTTCGGGGTGTCGCCCGCAACTTGGAGCGCGGCTTTGTCGACCTGCCAAGCAGGCGCTCGTCGGAAGTGTCGGTGTACCGACCCGCAGCCGCGCGGAAGGTGAGGACGACACCCCGAAAACGCGACCCTGGCTCCCAACAACGCGCCTCCTCAATCCGAGGTGGCCGCGTGATCCGGAGCCTTGGTCACGGTGACTGCGGCGAACTTGAATTCGGGGATCTTGCCGTCGGGGTCCAGCTCGGGGTTGGTGAGGAGGTTGGCGCCGGCTTCGCGGTAGTGGAAGGGGACGAAGACCGAGCCGGGCTGGACGCTTCGGCCGACGCGGGCGACCAGGTGGATCTCGCCGCGGCGAGAGGCGATGCGGACCCAGTCGCCG
>CAYYSY010000225.1:0-4034 GCA_964474355.1 uncultured Spirochaetaceae bacterium
TGAGCGAAGCGAAGGGAATGGGGGTTCGATCCGGAGGCGCGAAGCGCCGGAGCAAGCCGGGCGCCGAAGGCGCACGAGCAATCCCTCCCGGCGTGCCAGCTGCCCCAGTTGATTGCGCTCGCTGCTACGCGGTCGGTCGGAACGTATCGACAGCGCGCCGGCACCAGTCGACCGCATGGCCCACCTTCTCGGCCGGCGTGTTGCCGAGGCGCACCATGACGAGATCGAGCTTGGGACTGATCAGCGTGCGCTGCCCGAACGCGCCCTGACACGAGAAGAGGCCGAGGCTACCGGGAATCACCCAGAAGTGGGCGCCGTAGGTACCGGCCGGCGACTGCGGTGTGGGCGTGCGGCTGTAGTCGACCCAGCCCTCGGGCAGGATGCGCGCGCCGTCCCAGACGCCGTCGCGCAGATAGAGGTAGCCGAAGCGCGCGAAGTCCCGCGCACTGCAGTAGCAGAACGCCGAGCCTACGAACGTGCCCGCTTCGTCGAAGCGAGGCTGGGGCGTACGCATGCCGAGCGGTCCGAAGAGCTCGTCGTGCATGAACGCCCTCATCCCCGCTTCGCCCCCGCCAACGATCTCGCCGACGAGCCGCGCAAGCAGGTTGCTGGCACCGCTGTTGTAGTTCCAGCGCGTCTCGGGTTCGGCCACCTTGGGCAGCGTCGAAGCAAACCCCGCCGTGTCCTTCTTGCCGTCGCCGAACAGCATCGGGATGACGTCCGAGTCATCCGGCGGGTAGTAGTGGAGCCCGCCGTCGTCGAGTGCCTCCGCCTCGCGAAAGCGCAGGCCGTCGACCATGCGGAGCATCTGATCGACGGTGATGCGTCGCCGCGGATCGTCGTCGGTCCACTCCTTGACCGGTATGGGCTCGCGGATGTCGAGCCGGCCCTGTCGCACGAGGATGCCGACGAGCGCGCTCGTGATGCTCTTGGCCATGGACCAGGATCCGAACGTGTCGTCCAGGTCCGCATCGTGTGCGTAGCGCTCACTCACCAGGCGACCCCCCTGGATCGCGACGAACGCATGGGAGCGCGCGAGATCGTCCGGCTCCTCGGCCGCGAACGCATGATCGAGCAGTCGGTCGAGTGTCGCAACGTCGACGCGCGGATCGAGCGGGCCGGTGGGCCACTCGCGGGTCGGCCAATCGACGTTCGGCGGCTGCGGTCGCAACGGTAGGAGCGGAGGATCGGGCACGTTGTCTTCCTCACATCGGTAGGCCGAGGTGTCATGGTGACACGTTGCAGCGGGAAGGGGACACCGCGTCCGCACGATTCACCTTCGCGCGCGATTGCTCCCCGCACCGCAGGGGTGGGCCGCGCAACCGAGTCCTTTCCAGCGCGCGGCCAGCCCTGCCCCCGATCTCCTCCCATCGTTCGCGGCAGATCTCCCAGCTCATCACGCTTCCTCATCATCGCGCACGCGGCTGGACGCTCGTCGACACGGCACCTTGGCCCGGGTGTCACCATGACATGACGGATGACACGGGTGACACGCGGTTCCAGCTCACGCTCCTAGAAGCGCCTTTGCGTGGGGATCGGGAGAATCGGAGCTGCCCTACCCCTCAGCGTGCCCTCTCCAGCAGTGAATCTTGGAGCCGGATAGAGCCGGATCGCCCCTCCAGGGCCGGACTACACGCCGCCATACACCGCTGTGTGCCGTGATCTACAGGGCCGCCGCCGTAGCTACGCGTCACTTCTTACGTTTGGATCGGTCTCTCTGACCCAGCCGCGCCACCGTCACGCCTTCGCCCCCGGCCTCGGGGTCGCCGCTTCGCAAGTCGACGACGAAGGGCGAGCCCGCGAGGTGCTCGCGGACCGCGGCGCGAAGCGCGCCCGTGCCGTGGCCGTGCACGATCTCGACCTCGTCGAGTCCGTCTGCCGCCGCGCGATCGAGCACGGCGCCGAGCTCGTCGAGCGCTGCATCGACGCGCTGGCCGCGCAGATCGCATCGGGTCGACCCGCCGACCGACGCGTGATCCTGCTGATCGGGGCTCGATCGCACGAACTTCACGCGGTCGCGCTTCGCGCCGCCCCCGCCGCCCGCCGCGAGGGAGAGCCGCGATTCGTCGACCGTGAGGCGCGCGCCGCCGACCTGCACCCGCACCTTCCCGCTGCGATCGGGCAGGCTCTCGAGCACGCCGTCGCTTCCGCCCGGCACGCGCACGCGATCGCCGATCTGCACGCGCGTCCAGTCGATGGGCTTCGCCTTCGCGTCGTCCGCCTTCGTGTCGGGCTCGGCCGCGATGCCGCGCTCGGCGGCGTCGCGCTCGACCCGATCCTCGAGCTCGAGCAGTCGCTCGCGCACCTCGGCTGCCTTGCGAGCCGTGCCACCGCGCTGCAGCGCGCGAATCAGCCCCGCGACCTCGGCGTGGGCCTCGCGGAAAGACGCCTCGAGCTCACCGCGCATCGAGCCGTAGACGCGGTCGCGCTCGCGCTTCAAACGCTCGAGCTCGGCTTCGAAGTGCGCACGCGTCGCTTCGCCTTCCTCGTGTCGCGCGCGGGCCTCGGCGCGCTCGGCGTCGAGCGCCGCGCGCCCGGTGGCGAGCTCGGCAAGCGCCTCCTCGAGCCGGCGATCCTCGCGGTCGAGCAGCGCGTCGGCGCGGTCGAGCACCTCGCTCGGCATGCCCATGCGCGCGGCCACCACCGCGGCCGACGATGGCCCCGCCGCGCCGATGCGGACGTGGTACGTCGGCTCGAGGGTCTCGGGCTCGAACTCGACGCAGGCGTTCTCGAAATCATCGCTCGCGGTGGCCATCTCCTTCAGCAGGTTGAAGTGCGTCGTCGTCACGACGCGAGCGCCCTTCGCCGACAGCGTCTCGAGCAGGGCCTGGGCGAGCGCAGCGCCCTCGGCCGGGTCGGTGCCGGCGCCGATCTCGTCGAGCACGACCAGCGCGTGCGGGCCCGCGTCGCGCACCGTCGCAGCGAGCCGCGTCATGTGCGCGGAGAAGGTCGACAGGCTCATCGCGATCGACTGGCCGTCGCCGATGTCCGCCAGCACGCGATCGATGCAGTCGACGCGGGCGCCCGTCTCGCAGGGCACGTGCAGCCCGGCGCGCACCATCAGCGCCGCGAGCCCCATGGCCTTGAGCGCGACGGTCTTGCCGCCCGCGTTCGGTCCCGAGATGACGAGCACCGAGAACGACGCACCGATCCGGAGATCGTTCGCGACACACGACTCGATCGGCAGCAGCGGATGACGCAGGCCCGGCAGCTCGAGCACGCCGTCGCGGCCCACCTCGGGCGCGACGCCCGCCATGTGCCGGCTGAGATGGCCGCGGGCGAAGGCGAGGTCGATGCGGCCCAGGGCCGCGAGGCTGCGACCGAGCGTGTCCGCGTGCTCGCCGACCTGCTCGGCGAGGCGGGCGAGCACGCGCTCGCACTCGCGCACGATCGTGATGTCCGCCTGCTTCAGGCGGTTGTTCAGGTCGACCACCGCCTCGGGCTCGATGAAGAGCGTCGTGCCCGAGCGCGATGCGTCGTGCACGATGCCGGGCACCGCGCCGCGACTGTCGGTGCGCACGGGCAGCACGTAGCGGTCGTTTCGCACGGTGACGAAGTCATCCGACAGATGGGGCGAGACGTCGGCATGCTGCGCGTAGCGTTGCAGCCGCTTCTGCAGCTCTCCGGCGAGGCGGGTGCGATCGCGCCGGGCGCGGGCGAGCTCGGGCGACGCACGGTCGGAGATGTCGCCGCTCGGCTCGATGCAGCGCTCCACCTCGGCGACGAGCTCGGGGCAGGGCGTCAGCGGCTCGCCGAGGACACGCAGGCAGGGCGCCTCCGACGCGTGCTCTTCGAGGAAGCGGCGCGTGTCACGAATCGCGCTGGCGCAGCTCGCGACGGCGAGGAGATCGCGGGGCTCGAGCAGGCGGCCGCGACGTGCGCGGTCGAGCAGTGGCGTCACGTCGAGCGGAAGCCCGAGCGGGGGCAGCCGCTCGGCGTCGAGCAGCAGCCGCGCCTCCGTCGTCTCATCGAGCCGCGTCTTCACGGCCGCGTGCGAGCGCCCGAACAGATCGCCGCCGTCGGCGGCCTCGGCT
>CAYYSY010000226.1:0-14650 GCA_964474355.1 uncultured Spirochaetaceae bacterium
CGCAGCCGCTCGACCACCCGGTCCAGCGAGCCCTGCTCGGCCGCGGGCGGAGACGTCGGGCAGGTGCTCGCCGACGACTTCGCCGCCGTGGGCGTCCGCGCCGGCGAGTAGATCCGGGCCTGGCACCGGCCTCGCCCGCAGTCCGCGCGGGCCCGCGCCGCCCGTGGCGCTTCACATGGGCGAGCCGTCGTGCGCTGCGCCGGCGCGCGTGTACTCTCTGACGCTGCTCGCGAGAACGTCCCCGCGTCCAGAAGACGCATCGGCCCGCTGCTCTCCGCCCTCGCAATGACCGTCTCATCCCCGACCGCGCCCCGACCCGCAGCGCCCACCCCGACCCGGCGTCGCGGGCGATTGGGACCGCTCGCCGTGCTGGCGCTGATGCTGTGGGCTTTCGCGCCGTTCGCCGGCGCAGCCGAAGACGTCGCGCCTGGCCCCGAGCCCGAGACCATCGATCTCAGCCCGCCCGACCCGGCCGATTGGAGCTTCCGATACGTGGCGGCGCCGGTCGGAGCGATGTTTCGCGGCCGCAAGTACTACTACGACCAGCGCGTGATCGAGATCGATACCACGCCGTCGGGCGGCTTCATCGACCTCTTCTACGTGCGCTCCGGCTTTCAGAAGCGCTACGAGCAGGCGGAGTCGCCGGTGCGGGTCATGCTGCCCTCGCGTCTCGATGCGGATGCGCGCGACTCGCTCACGATCCGTGCGTTCGCGGAGGGATACCGGCAGCAGACCCGCCGCGTGAAGGTGCGCTCGAACGTCGAGCGGGTGTCGATCGATCTCTCGCCGCTGCCGAACCTGCTCGAGGCCGTGGGGCACCGCTACTTCGCCGGGCGCTCGTCGCTGTCGTTCATGACGCGCGAGGCGCTCGCGTTCCGCGTGCAGGAGACCGAGGACGGCATCGCGCTGATCCTGAACGAGACCGCGATGTCGAAGCGGGCGAGCGCGAGCGTCGAGGAGGTGCACAGCCCGCTGATCGACGAGAGCTACGGGCAGCAGCTCGGCGAGGATCTGATGGTCCGCATGGTGCTGTCGCCGCTCGGCCGCGACGCATCCGAGGTTCGTTCGCGCCAGGACTACGACGGACCGCGCGAGCTCCACGCCTTCATCCTCGACTTCGCGCCGAAGGACGGGGGCGCGGACGTCGTGCGGCGCGCCCAGGAGGCGCTGGCGAGCCTCGACGAGACGGCCATCGAGGGCTGCCGGCTCGCGTTCGACGACGGGCTCCGTAGCGGGCTCGACGCGGGCGAGGTCGCCCGTGCGCTCACGCCGCGCGGCTCGTTCGTCGACCCGTACGTGCGCGCGGCGATGCGACGGCTCGGAGAGCTGTCGGTGGACGGCGTCGTCGACTTCGAGGACGGCACGCGATACCGGCCGACCGTCGACATCGAGCTCGAGATGGCGCTCACGCAGCCGGGCGGAGCGCGGGGCTTCCTCTCGCTGCTCGACGCCTTCGTTGCCGCGCTCGAGCCCGAGCCCGCGCGCGAGGACGCTCTGCGTGGGCTGCTCGGTCCCGAGCTGCCGCCGACCCTCTTTCGCGAGGCACTCGAGGCCGCGCGGTCGAGCGAGACCGCGTGCGAAGGAACGCGATGAACGGCTTCGATTTGATGCGTTCTTGACGCGCATGGCCGATCCACCCGCACGGGGGCGGCTAGGCTGGTCGGCCCGGTCCCGCGGATTCGCGCCATGCCCCCTTCGCCCCCGGATCTCTCCCGCGACGCCGCCTTGCCCGAGGCCGACGTCCCCGATCTCATCCGACGCGTGCTGCGCCGGCGTGCGGGGGCCGACGCGGCCCACCGCGATGCGCTCGAGCTGCTCGACGTGATCGGCGGCCTGGACGGCCTCGCCCGATCGAGCGCGGAGGAGCTCGCGCGGGTATCGGGTCTGGGTCCGGCGGGCGCCGATCGTCTCGTCGCCGCCATCGAGCTCGGCCGGCGGCTCGCCGGGCGTGCGGCGCGGCGCGGCGCGCCCTTTCGCGCACCGCTCGACGTCGACCGCTACCTGCGCCCGCGCGTGCGCGATCTCGAGGTCGAGCAGTTCCGCGTGTTCGGCCTCGACGCCCGGCACCGGCTGCGCGCCGAGCATCTCGTCTCGGTGGGCACGCTGACCGCGAGCCTCGTTCATCCGCGCGAGGTGTTTCGCTTCGCGGTGCGCGAGGGCGCGGCTGCGATCCTGCTCGCGCACAACCACCCGAGTGGCGATCCCACGCCGAGCGCGGAGGATGCCGCAGTCACCGAGCGGCTCGCGGCCACCGGGCGCCTCGTCGGGATCCGGGTGGTCGATCACGTGATCGTGGCCGCAGAGGGGTACTACAGCTTTCGCGAGGCGGGCCGGCTCGATGACGCCGGCTAGGAGCCTGACCCGAGACACCGGTGCTCAGACGTCGCGGCGAGTCCGGGGGCAGGCTCCTGTGCCCCGGTGGCCTCGGACGGCTCCACTCGCTGATCGGGGCACCAGGCGGGGTCCAGAAACAGCGAAACGGCGCGCCTCACGGGACGTCGCCGTTTCAGATTCGCACCGCGTGCGGAGCTCGGTACCGGGGCTCCGCGGCGCGAACTCCTCACGTCATCGGCGCAGGCGGGTGATTCTTGAGCCTCGATTTCTCGTGGCATTGGAGAGGCACGACCCGGTGGAAGACCAGAGCGCGTCAGGCGCGGTCTCGTCGGGCACCGCGGGGTCTCCCTCAGGTTTCCGCCGTGGTGGGCCGATGGGGGCTCCGATGGGACTCGAACGGGTTCCATGTGCACGGGGAGAGGATCCCCGCGCAGACTGGCGGGTTGGAGCGAGCGAATGGCGCGAGTCAGTGTCGAGAACTCTGCCGATACGATCAGCGACGATGATCGGCGCCGCAGCCTGCGCACGGAGCTCATCGTCCGCGTCGACTACTCGACGGTGGACGAGATGTTCTCGGAGTTCACCCGGGACATCAACGAAGGCGGACTCTTCATCGAGACCGAGAAGCCCCAGGAGCAGGGCACCGAGGTCACGATGCACTTCAATCTGCCCGGCAGCCACGAGGCCCTCTCGACGGTCGGGCGCGTCGTGCACGTCACGCCCGGCGACGCCATGAACCCGCCGGGCATGGGCATCGAGTTCGAAGAGCTCTCGCCCGAAGATCGCGAGCGCATCGATGCGCTGATCCGGTCTCTGCGAATCGGTTCGGCGCCGGACTGAAGGCGGCCTGGCCACGGCGCTCTCCCGCGCGCGTCACCTCCGTCGATCCCAATCCACTCCTGCCCGCTCGAGCGATCCCATACGCGTCGCGCGTACGAGCGCACTCGTCGAGGTCACCCCTTGCGAGGCGCGCCGTGGTCACCCCGGAAGCGAGGGGATGGCGTCAGAAGGGGATGTCGTCGTCGGTCGACGGCGGGCCACCGGAGGGGCCGCCGTCGGGGCCACCCGGTCCACCACCACCACCACCACCGCTGGGCGCGCCGCCACCGCCATCACCACCGCGCGGCGAGCCGAGGAACTGCACCGTCTGCGCGTTGATCTCGGTGGTCTGCCGCTTGTTGCCGTCGCGGTCTTCCCACTCGCGCGTCTGCAGCCGGCCCTCGACGTAGACCGTGCGGCCCTTCGAGAGATACTGCGCGCACATCTCGGCCAGCTTTCCCCACGTGACGATGCGATGCCACTCGGTGCGCTCGGCCTTCTCACCACTCTTGTCCGTCCAGTTCTCACTGGTCGCGAGGGTGAAGTTGGCAACGGCCTGCCCGTTCTGCGTGTATCGCAGCTCGGGGTCGCGGCCGAGATTGCCGATCAGGATGACCTTGTTCACACCGGCCATGGGGGGCTCCATCGGGACTGAATTGAGGGTTCGTGTGCGGGAGACTGACCCGATGATCCCAGCCGGCCCTCCGCGAGTCAAGGCTCGAGCCGACGCTCGATCCGTCCGCGAGAGCCCGGGTTCGCCCGCAGGACGGCCGGACGTGGCCGACTGCGCCCCCCACGCGTCGATGGAGTGTCGATGTCGTGTCAATGGCGCGTCCGGGGGGCGACGGGTATGCTCGCGCGGTGGTTCCCTTTCCGGGGGGTGAGGGATGATGCCGAGTCATGGACTCGAGATCCGCTTCGATATCGACCGCCGCGTCGCGCTGACAGCGTCCGCCTCGGCGCCGCTCCGCGACCCGCGGCCGAATTCGCCACGGCGCGCCTACCCGCGCGTCTCCTCGTCCACCCCCCGACCCGACGGCCCTACGCAGGCTGAAGGCTCTCGGTGGGGTGTCCGACGTGGCTAGTAGAGCGGCAGCGAAGCGCGCGAGGAGCCGGAGCGCCGCTCCGGCGCAAGAGGGCCTGCTGGCCAGCGTCGGTGCCGAGGCGGCCGGGCTCGGTCTGCTCTTCTTCTCGCTGATCGCGACCCTCTCACTCGCGACCCACTCTCCCTACGACCCTGTGCTCCGACTGACCGAGGTGGAGAACCTGCTCGGCGCATTCGGCGCGACGATCTCGGGCGGCCTCGTCTTTGCCCTCGGCATTGCGTCCTACGTGCTCGTCGCGTCGTGCGCCGTGGTCGGGGGCCGGCTCGTGCTCGGACGCGGCATGCCTCCGCTCGTCTCCCGGTTCTGGATCGCGAGTGCCGTGCTCCTGCTCGTGGGCGCCACGGTGCCGCCGCTCGTCGAGCGCGTCGCCCCGGGTACGCTGCCGGCGGCGGTCGCTTCGGGTGGCTGGCTGGGCGCGAAGCTCTCCACGGCGGAGGCGCTGCTCCTGTCTTCATGGGGCGCCCTGGTCGTGAATGCGATGCTCCTGCTGGTCGCGGGGCTCGGTGCGGTCGGCATCTCGAGCGGACGGGCGCTGGCCGCCGTGGGCGCCGCGGCGACCGCGACCGGCCGCTGGACGGCCGCCGGGGCGCTGTTCGTCGCGGGCGCGCTTCGAGAGGGGCTGGCCCTCGCGGCGGCCGGCGTCGAGCGGGCCGTCGACTGGCTCCGCGAGCGTCCGGCCCGGATTCGCGTCTGGCGCGAGCAGCAGGCGCGGCGCGAGCGCGTGTCCGATCGTCGCGGGCCCGAGATCGAGGACCCGCTCGCCGTGGCCGAGGCGGTCGCGACGCCCGATCGCGGCCCGACGAAGAGGCCTCGGACGATCGACGTCGATGCCACGCCGGCGCCCGTCGCGCGCACGGCGCGGGGTGGAGAGCCCGACATCGTCGATCACGAGGAGGAGCGCTCGAAGCAGCGCAAGCCCGAGCAGGAGGCCTTCGAGTTCCGCGAGGACGGGCCGGTCGGGCCCTTCCAGCTGCCCGACGTCTCGATCTTCACCAAGCCCGAGAGCGGCGAGCGGTCCTACGACCGCGAGAGCCTGCTCATGAACTCGAAGATCCTCGAGAAGAAGCTCGCAGACTTCGGCGTCGAGGGCCGGGTCGTGCGCGTGCACCCGGGGCCGGTCATCACGATGTACGAGTTCGAGCCGGCCGCGGGCATCAAGGTCGGGCGCATCGTGAACCTGACCGACGACCTGACGATGGCGCTGCGCGCGATCTCGATCCGGATCATCGCGCCGTTGCCCGGTAAGAGCGTGGTCGGCATCGAGGTGCCCAACGCGAGCCGCGACATCGTGTACCTGCGCACGATCCTCGAGGCCGACATCTTCCGGAAGAACGACTCGCCGCTCACCGTGGCGATGGGCATGGACATCTTCGGCGCGCCGGTCGTGGCCGATCTCTCGAAGATGCCGCACGTGCTCGTCGCGGGCTCGACCGGCACGGGCAAGAGCGTGTTCCTCAACTCGCTCTTGTCGTCGCTGCTCTGCCGCGCGACGCCCGACCAGCTGAAGCTGCTGCTCGTCGACCCCAAGCTGCTCGAGCTCTCGATCTACGAGGGCGTGCCCCATCTGATCGCCGACGTGGTGACCAACCCGAAGCGGGCTGCGGCCGCGCTGCAGGGCGTCGTGCGCAAGATGGAAGACCGGTACCAGATGATGAGCTCGGTGCAGGTCCGCAACATCAAGCAGTTCAACGAGAAGGCGCGCGAGAAGATCGCGGCCGGCGAGGAGACCTTCCAGCTCAAGCCGAGGCAGGGCGAGTCGACGACCGAGGACGTGCCCTGGGCCGAGATGCCCTACATCGTCGTCGTCATCGACGAGCTCGCCGACCTGATGGTCATGGTGGCGAAGGACGTCGAGGAGTCGCTGCAGAGGCTCGCGCAGATGGCGCGCGCCGCCGGCATCCACCTCGTGCTCGCCACCCAGCGGCCGAGCGTCGACGTGTTGACCGGCGTCATCAAGGCGAACTTCCCGTCGCGCGTCTCCTTCCAGGTCTCGTCTGCCACCGACTCGCGCACGATCCTCGACCAGAAGGGCGCCGAGAACCTGCTGGGCATGGGCGACATGCTCTTCCTGCCGCCCGGCACGAGCACGCTGCAGCGCGTCCACGGCTCGTTCGTGAGCGAGAAGGAGGTCGTCGAGCTCGTCGCCTACCTGCGCGATCAGGGCAAGCCGGTCTTCGACGAGGAGCTCGTCCGCTTCACCGAGCAGGGCCCCGATGCGGTCGGGGGCGACGGGGACGACGGGGAGGTCGACGAGATGTTCGACCAGGCCGTGGCGATCGTCGCCGAGTCGCGCAAGCCGTCGATCTCGTACATCCAGCGCCGTCTCAAGATCGGCTACAACCGTGCCGCCCGGATCATCGAGCAGATGGAGCAGAGCGGCATGATCGGCCCACAGGTCGGCACACGGCCGCGCGAGATCTTCCTGCCCAGCCACGACGACGAGGCGGCGCCCGAGCTCGAGTAGCCGGGACAGGGGGCTGCCGCAGATTGCCTTGCTTGGAGTGCTCTGCTCCTGGGCGAGCGGTGTCCAACGGGCCGATGGGCCACGTCTGCGCTACGTCCCGAGACGACATGGATCACACCCGACTGCCGAGCCGAGCCAGCACGAGCCGCTTGCGTGCGGGCATCGCCCTCGCGGCGCTGCTTCTCGGCGTCGCCGTGGCGCCTGCGACTGGCCGCGCCGATGCGCCCGGGGACTGCGGCGGGGTCGACGTCGACGCGACCGTTGCGCGAGTGCAGACCCGCTACGACGGCATCCGCGACTTCGAAGCGCGCTTCGAGCAGACGACGCGCTCGGTGATGATGGGCGGTGGAGGGCTGGGCGACGAGTCTCCCACCACCGGCCGAGTGCAGCTGGCCAAGCCCGGGCGCATGCGCTGGCACTACGAGGGGCCGCGCGAGAGCCTCGTGCTGAGCGACGGCGAGACGCTCTGGATCCATGACGTCGAGGCCCGCGAGGTGACGCGGGCGCGCGTCACCGAGGGCTACCTGGCGGGCGCCGCGCTCCAGTTCCTGCTCGGCGAGGGCGCGATCGCCGACGAGTTCTCGGTCTCGCTGCTCGGCTGCGAGGGCGAGGGGAAGGGCGAGCGCATCGAGCTCGAGCTGCTTCCGAAGCAGGACGCCTCGTACGAGAAGCTCGTGTTGACGGTCGACGCGGCCGGCGTCGTCGTCGGCACGACGATCCACGACCTCTTCGGCAACGTGACCGTGCTTCGCTTCGAGGACGTGCGCTTCGACCAGTCGCCGCCCGCCGAGCGCTTCCGCTTCGAGCCGGTCGAAGGCGTGCGCGTCGTCGATCTCGACCAGCCGCCCGGCGGCTGAGCGGGGCAGGAGGGCGATGCCGCGGCGGGGAGCGATGATGCCCGGGCCGCAGGCCGCGCAGGACGGCTGAGCCCGTGGACGGCCTCAGTGGCGTCTCAGCGACAGGCAGAACACTGCGATCTCGGCGACGGGTTCGTCAATCGCCCCCACCGACTGCCGCTCGGCATCCGGTACCGCAACCTTTTTCGGCCTCTGGGGCCCGGATCGACCGTTCGGAAGTTGACGCTCCTCGTCCGAAAACCGTCGAAACGGGGGGCTCGAGGCAGATCGAGCGCGCACCCGAGCGACGTTTTTTGCTGGATCGTGCGCGATGTGCGGCACCTCGATGCGTGTTGCGGCAACTGACAAGAAGGGGATTCGGAGAATCCGGGTCAACCCCGCATGGTGTGCCTTAAACTCTTGTGAAACAGCCGCTTAGCAGTTCAGGTGCGTGTGTAGTGTGGTTGACACATCGACGATCCCAAGTAACCTTGGGCGAGCTCGAAAAGATGCGAGATTCCGAGAGGTTCGACGTTTCAAGCCGCCGATCCAGCCGCCAGGGGAAGTTCGTGTCGCGCCATTCGATGCGAGAGAGGCCGATGGCCACTCTGCAGCCGAGAGGGCGCGTGATCGAGAGCGACCTCGATGCACCGACTACTGCGATTTCCGCTGCTGAGGCAGGTAGTTCCGTTCTGACTGCACGGTTCGATCCGCCGTCCATCGCTGGTCTCGACAGCGGCTCGGTTGCGCGAGGCTCGATGGGTCGGAGTGGCGAAATGCTCGCGCGAGCGAGCCGAGAGTCCCCCCGCGCGTTCGATGGTCGCGAGACCAGGCAGCTGCTGCGTGGCTTCCCCTCCCGAAGACCGGCCTACGGTCCCATACCCCCAACGAAAGTGCGGGGTGGTGTCCGGGTTTGGCACGGGCCTTGCGAGTAGGACGGGGGAGCGAGTGGCCCCGTCGGTGATCGAAGGGGCGCGAACGAGGAGACGGCGCGATGAGCGAGAACGATTCCGGTACGGGTAGCGGGCGAAAGGGCTTCGTGCGGGACGTGATGCGGCGGATCAGCCCCGCAACACCTCCGCGAGCGGACGACGGCCCGGAAGGCCCCGGCCCCTCGGACCGAACCGCCCAGAGCGAGCTCGAGCATCTCGAAGACGCGATGCGATTCTTCGGGAGCGACTCCTCCGAGTTCCGTCATCGCCTCGATCGCGTGCTCGGCGACTTCGAGACGCTTCGACGGCGCTACGAGCAGAGCCGCACCCAGGTGCGCGACGCCGAGCGCCAGAACGAGAAGCTCGTCGCGATGCTCCAGGAGGCCAAGCAGCAGATCGAGCTCTTGAAGGAAGAGGTCGACAAGCTCTGCGCGCCGCCGAACACGTACGGGATCTTCACCCGGGCAAACAAGGACGGCACCAGCGAGATCGTCGTCGACGGCCGACCGATGCGCGTCAACACCCATCCCAACCTCGATCCGTTCCAGCTCGAAGAGGGCCAGCTCGTGGTCCTCAACGAGGCGTTCAACGTGGTCGAGGCGTCGGGCTACACCCAGCGCGGCGAGGTGGCCACGGTCTCGGACTTCGTGAGCGAGAACCGGGTGCTGGTCATGGGCCACGCAGACGACGAGCGCGTCGTCACGCTCAGCGAGCCGCTCCGCAGCGAGAAGATCCGCGTGGGCGATCACCTGATGATCGACACCCGGACCCTCTACGCCCTCGAGAAGATGCCGAAGTCGGCGGTCGAGGAGGTGATGCTCGAAGAGGTGCCGGACGTCACCTACAAGGACATCGGTGGCCTCGGCGACCAGATCGAGATCCTGCGCGACTCGGTCGAGCTGCCGTACCTGCACCCCGAAGTCTTCGCCGAGCACCAGCTCAAGCCGCCGAAGGGCATCCTGCTCTACGGCCCGCCCGGCTGCGGCAAGACGCTGATCGCCAAGGCGGTGGCCAACGCGCTCGCCAGGAAGTTCGAGGAGCGCACCGGCAAGACCACGACGGCCTACTTCCTCAACGTGAAGGGACCGGAGCTGCTCAACAAGTACGTCGGCGAGACGGAGAGCAAGATCCGCGAGGTGTTCAAGAAGGCGCGCGAGAAGGCGAGCGAGGACATCCCGGTGGTCGTGTTCTTCGACGAGATGGATTCGCTGTTCCGCATGCGCGGCAGCGGCATCTCCTCGGACATGGAGGCGACGGTCGTCGCGCAGTTCCTGTCGGAGATCGACGGCGTCGAGAGCCTCGAGAACGTGATCGTGATCGGTGCATCGAACCGCCAGGATCTGATCGATCCCGCCGTGCTGCGGCCCGGCCGCCTCGACCTGAAGGTCAAGGTGCAGCGACCGGACGCCGACTCGGCGCGCGAGATCTTCCGCAAGTACCTGACGCCGGATCTTCCGATCCACGAGTCGGCGCTCGCGGGCTCCGAGGGCGACAATGCAGCCGCATGCCGTGCGCTGATCGACAAGGTCATCGACAGCATGTACTCGACGAGCGACGAGATGAAGTTCCTCGAGGTGACCTACGCCAAGGGCGAGCGCGAGATCTTCTACTTCAAGGACTTCGCGAGCGGCGCCATGATCGAGAACATCGTGGCTCGCGCCAAGCGCAAGGCCGTGAAGCGGCTGATCGAAAGCGAGGAGCGCGGCATCAAGCTCGCCGACATGATCGACTCGGTGCGCGAGGAGTTCAAGGAGAACGAGGATCTCCCGAACACCACGAACCCGGACGATTGGGCGCGCATCTCGGGCCGAAAGGGCGAGCGGATCATCAACGTCCGCACGCTCATCACCGGCGTCGAGCGCCACGAGCAGATGGTCGAGAACGTGGTCGGCGGCCAGGGCCAGTACGTCTGACCTTCCACCGTACCGCCCGGTGCCGGCTCGCCGGCATCGGGCCACCGGTGCCCTCGAGGCAGCGGTCGGTGTGCGGGGCTAGTGTGACAGCGCCGCGGTAGACGAGGCGAAGGACTGGAGGGCCGATGGCCATTCCGACCGTGATGGGCACAGAGATCGAGTACGGGATCATCGTCAAGAACGATCCCGACTTCGACCCCATCTCGAGCTGTGTGCTGCTCGTCAACGCCTATCGCGAAGACCCCGATGGAACGATCCTCTGGGACTACGACCAGGAGAACCCGCTCGCCGATGCGCGCGGCTTCCAGGTCGACGGCGAGAAGTACACGCCGAACCAGCAGGAGAACATCGCCCGCAACAAGACGCTGGTGAACGGCGCGCGCTACTACGTCGATCACGCGC
Organism: uncultured Spirochaetaceae bacterium; assembly: GCA_964474355.1. Taxonomy (GTDB): domain Bacteria; phylum Myxococcota_A; class UBA9160; order UBA9160; family UBA4427; genus CAYYSY01. The sequence goes on from CAYYSY010000226.1 coordinate 10,807, forward strand.
ATCCCGAATACAGCTGCCCCGAGGTCACCAACGCGCGCGACCTGGTCGTGCACGAGAAGGCCGGGGAGCGGGTCGTCGAGATCAGCCGGCGAGAGGCGAACACGCTACTGCCGGACGGCGCGCAGATGCTGCTTCACAAGAACAACAGTGACCGCAAGGGCAACAGCTACGGCAGCCACGAGAACTATCTCATGGACCGGCGCACGTCCTTCAAGCGGATCGTCGAGCACCTGCTGCCCTTCTTCGCCACGCGTCAGGTCTATTGCGGCGCCGGCAAGGTCGGCAGCGAGAACCGGGTGCAGCCCTGCGACTTCCAGATCTCGCAGCGGGCCGACTTCTTCGAGACCGAGGTCGCGCTCGACACGATGGTGAAGCGCCCCATCGTGAACACTCGCGACGAGCCCCACGCCGACCGGGACAAGTACCGCCGTCTTCACGTGATCGTCGGCGACTCGAACATGAGCGAGTACACGATCTATCTGCGCAACGGCGTGACCGCGCTGATCCTGCAGATGATCGAAGACGGCGCGATCGGCCGCGATCTCACGCTCCGCGACCCGGTGCGCGCAATCAAGGAAGTGAGCCACGATCCGACGCTCCGGCACGAGCTGCATCTCGACAACGGCAAGCGCATGACCGCAGTCGAGCTGCAATGCGAGTACCTCGAGATCGCGCAGCGGTACGTGGCGAAGAACCCCGTCGACGCGGTCACGGCGGACGTGATGGCGAAGTGGGAGCACGTCATGGATTGCCTGAAGCGCGATCCAGACGAGCTCGCCGAGCAGATCGACTGGATCATCAAGAGGCGCCTCGTCGAGAGCTTCATGGAGCGCAAGTCCCTCGACTGGTCCTCGCCCCAGGTCCAGATGCTCGACCTGCAGTATCACGACACGCGGCCGGACAAGGGCCTCTACTACATGCTCGAGCGTCAGGGCAAGGCCGAGCGGATCGTGACCGATGAAGAGATCAACGCCGCCGTGCACACGCCTCCGGGCGATACGCGCGCGTACTTCCGCGGCGAGTGCCTTCGCCGCTACCCCGGCGAGGTCTTCGGCGTGAACTGGGACTCGATCTCGTTCGGCTTCGACGACGAGCCGATCAAGCGCGTGATGATGTCCGAGCCCTTGAAGGGCACGCGCCCGATGGTCGAAGATCTTCTCGATCGTTCCGCCAGCGCATCCGAGCTGCTGGCGAACATGAACGGGTGATCGGAACACCGCTCTCGTGGCGACCGGTATCCCGGAGGTAGGAACAATGGCAAGAATCGTGAGAAACGCGACCGATCTCGCGCGACGCGAGGCGCGCACCGATGCTTCCGTCTTCATGGCGGCCGACGAAGGTGGCCAGAAGCAGAAGGCGAAGGGCGGTGGTGGTGACGAAGAGGCCGACGCCAAGGGCGACGGCGGCCAGAAGATGGCCAAGAAGGGCGAAGAGCTGAAGGGCGAGATGGACGATCTCCTCGACGAGATCGACAACGTGCTCGAAGAGAACGCAGAAGAGTTCGTCAAGAACTACGTCCAGCGCGGCGGCCAGTAGGCGCGCGGAGAGGTTCCTGACACACGGCGCGTCCGCGAGGTCTGCGGCAGGGCCCACAGACCGAGAGCCAGAGGCGAGGGCCAAAGGCCGAACAGAGCGGGCGGCGTCATCGATTGGGGGGATCGGTGCTTCCGAAAGGCACGTATCAGGGCTCGAGCTTCTTCGAGCTGATTCAGAGCGAGCAGCCGCAGCTTCTACCCGACATGTCGGCCTGGCAGGCGAGTGCGCCCGTCCAGGTACCGCATGGCACCACCGTGATCGCCACTCGCTACGACGGCGGTGTGATGGTCGGTGGCGACCGCCTCGCAACGGCCGGTCATAGCGTCGCCTCACGCGACGTCGTGAAGGTCTTCGCGACCGACTCCCACTCGCTCATGGCGATTTCGGGTGCGGCGGGGCCCTCGATCGAGATGGCGCGCATCCTCTCGGTCGAGCTCGAGCACTACGAGAAGATCGAGGGTGAGTCGCTCGAGCTCGAGGGCAAGGCCAACAAGCTCAGCCAGATGATCCGCCAGAATCTGCCGGCCGCGATGCAGGGCCTGGCGGTCGTGCCGCTCTTCGCGGGCTTCGACCAGCGCCGCAAGCACGGGCGGCTCTGGAAGTTCGACATCACGGGCGGCCGCTACGAAGAGACCGAGTTCGACGCGACCGGCTCGGGCGGTCTCTACGCACGCGAGTCGATCAAGCACGACTGGAAGCCGGGCATCACGCGGGAAGACGCCATCGAGCTCGGCGTGGCGGCGCTCACTGCGGCCGCCGACGAGGATCGCGCCACGGGTGGCGTCGACCTCGAGCGCCGCATCTTCCCGGTGATCAAGACCTGCGACGACTCGGGTCTCCGCGACGTCGAGGAGTCCGAGATCGAAGCCAAGTACCGCGCCATTCTCGAGCGGCGCGCCGCGGGAGCATCAGCGCAATGAGCATGCCCTTCTGTTTCGAGCCCCTGATGGCCGAGCGCGTCAGCCTGATTCGCCGCATCTGCGGAGGTGCCGCGTCATGAGCATGCCCTTCTACGTCTCTCCCGAACAGGTGATGGAGGACAAGGCGAACTTCGCGCGCAAAGGCATCTCGCGAGGCAAGTCGATCGTCGTCCTCGAGTGCGCCGAAGGCGTGCTGATGATGGCCGAGAACGCGACGAGCCTGTCGAAGATCGGCGAGATCTACGATCGCATCGCCTTTGCCGGCGTGGGCAAGTTCAGCGAGTTCGACCAGCTGCGGAAGCTCGGCGTGCGCTTCGCCGACACCAAGGGCTACGCGTACAGCCGCGAGGACGTGCGGGGCAAGGCGCTCGCAAACGCGTACAGCCAGGCCATCGGCGAGGTCTTCACGAACCAGATGAAGCCCCTCGAGATCGCGCTCATCGTGGCCGAGGTGGGGGACGACCGCTACGAGGACCACAAGGAAAACTCCCTCTACCAGATCAGCTTCGATGGCTTCATCAGCGATCACAAGGACTTCTGCGTGATCGGGGGCAACGTCGAAGACGTCGAGCAGGTCCTGAGGGAGCACTTTCAGTCGGGATTGGACCTGGCTGCGTCCCTGAAGCTCGGGCGGCAGGCCCTGGATGCAGCGAGGGAGGGCGGCGGCTCCGTGGCTCCCGAGAACATGGAAGTTTGCGTTCTCAGCCGCGATGGCGACCGCCGCAAGTTCCGCCGGCTTTCTGCCGATGAGGTCAGCAGCCTGCTGGAAGGCTGAGGGCGCGTTCGGGGCGGGTTCGTCCAGATCTGCCCGAGGTCGCGGCCCGGGAACCGGCCCAGTCGAGGGCCGGACCCCGCACCGGAGCGCTAGGGTCTCGGAGGCCCGGCTGCGCTACCGGAGTCGAGAAGGGCGCGAGTCGGGCGAAGGTCGAGGACGATGCAGAAGCGGATCTACGGAATCGAGACCGAGTATGGGATCATCTTCACGCCCGAAGGGCGGAAGACCCTCCCGGTCGAGAAGGCGATCCGCTTCCTCTTCGAGAAGCTGATCACCACCGAGCACTTCCTGAACGTCTTCCTCGAGAACGGTGCGCGCTTCTACCAGGACACGGGCTGTCACCCCGAGTACGCGACGCCCGAGTGCATCTCGCCGAGGCAGCTGATCGTCTACGACAAGGCCGGCGAGCGGATCCTCGAAGATCTGCAGAACTACGCCGAGGAGAAGATCGCCGAGGAGCGCATCCCCGGGAAGCTCTCGATCTTCAAGAACAACACCGACTTCGTGGGCAACAGCTACGGCTGCCACGAGAACTTCCTCGTCGACCGCGACGTCGACTTCTACTACCTCGCCGAGCAGCTGATTCCCTTCCTGGTGACGCGCCAGATCTACA
>CAYYSY010000227.1:0-10077 GCA_964474355.1 uncultured Spirochaetaceae bacterium
CGGCATGGGCGAGCTGCACCTCGAGGTGTACGTCGAGCGCATGAAGCGCGAGTACAGCTGCGAGGTCGAGACCGGCCAGCCGCAGGTGGCGTTCCGCGAGACGATCACGAGGCACACGGACTTCTCGTACACCCACAAGAAGCAGACGGGTGGCTCGGGTCAGTACGGCAAGGTGGCGGGCTACGCCGAGCCGATCCCCGAGGACGACGAGGGGTCGAAGGACTTCCAGTTCGACTCCCAGATCAAGGGTGGTGCGATCCCCACGGAGTACATCTCCTCGGTGGAGAAGGGCTTCCGGGACTGCCTGCCCAAGGGGCGCCTGATCGGCTTCCCCGTGCTGGGTGTGCGGGTCGTGATCAACGACGGCAACTCGCACAGCGTCGACTCGAGCGAGATGGCCTTCCAGGCCGCGGCGCGGGGTGCGTTCCGGGAGTTCTATCCCCGGGCCAAGCCCCAGATCCTCGAGCCGATCATGAAGGTCGAGGTCGAGGGTCCCGGTGAGTTCCAGGGCGCTATTCTGAAGACCATCATGCAGCGCCGTGGTCAAGTCATCGGTTCGACGGAGGAGGATGGTTTCTCCCGGGTCGAGTCCGAGGTGCCGCTGTCCGAGATGTTCGGATACGCCACGGACCTGCGATCCATGACCCAGGGCAAGGCTGAATTCTCGATGGAGTTCAGCAAGTACCAGTCGGCCCCCGCTGAAGTCCAGAAGGAGCTCCGGGAGAAGTACGCCTCGAAGATCCCCCAGGACGACGACTGATAGAGACGAGGACGGAGACGGGGGCCTCCTGGTGAGGAGGCCATATGTACCGGAAGTACTTGAATGCACGGAGTCCGCTGCGGCTACTCGAGAAGGGGCTGCACGGCGGGCTCGGTACGGGCAACGTCGGTGCACTCGTCGCAGGGGCCGGGGTAGGCAAGAGCGCCTTCCTGGTCGGTGTCGCCACGGACGAGCTGCTGAGAGGCGGCACCGTTCTCCACGCCGCGCTTCACAACACAGTCGGTCACGTGAAGGCCTACTACGACTCGGTGTACGCGGCGCTCGCGAGCTCGACGAAGCTCGAGGATGCGGACGCGACGCACTCCGAGATCGATGGCCGGCGCCGCATCCGCGCGTACCCGCCGGGTGAGTTCAGCGTGCCGAAGCTCGCCGAGGCGGCGAAGCTCGAGAGCGAGAGCGGCGCCACGCCGACGCTCGTCGTGATCGACGGCCTCGATCCGATGGATCTCGTACCCGACGGGCTCTCGCAGCTGCGTTCGCTCGCCGAAGAGATCGGCGTCGAGCTGTGGCTCACCCTGGACGCGGACGAAGACGAGGGCGCGCACCTGCCGACGCTCCTCGCAGATCAGTCGGGATCGCTCGGTGTGGTCCTGACTGCCGAGCCCGACGGCCACGAGGTGGCCCTTCGGGCGGTGAAGGACCACGACAACCAGGATCTCCAGAACCTGCACGTGGCGCTGGATCCGAAGACGCTCCTGGTGGTTCGCCACTAGGGGTGGTCATACGGACCGCCCGACACGGATCGGGCGGCCGCCCGATACGGTGCTCGCCGGGTGGCTCGGCGCGCGAGGTCCCTCGCGTACGATCTGGCTCATCCCTGTCTCTGCGCATCCGCGCAGTCGACGCTCGGGCTTCGAGCGAGCAGCCGCGCGTGCGGCGGCTCGTAGAAGGGAAGCCATGAAGGATCGCATCCGGCCGTCTGGTCCGGCGGACTGGACGGGTGAAGTCGCCGAGATCCTGCGGAACGTGACGCCGGCGTCGGAGAGCCCTGACGGTCACGGTCCGCCCAACATCCTCTTCACCGTCGGGCACCACCCTGCGCTGCTGTCGCCCTTCCTCGCGTTCTCGTCCGCCATTGCACTGCGCGGTGTCCTGACGCGGCGCGACAGCGAGCTGCTCGCACTGCGCGCCGCGTGGAATTGCGGCTCGCCCTTCGAGTGGGGACATCACGTCGAGTACGGTGTGGCGGAAGGGCTCTCGCAGGCAGAGATCGAGGCGATCACCGAGGGGCCGGCGGCCGCGGTCTGGAGCGACGCCGACCGCCTGCTGCTGCGCGCGGCCGACGTGCTCCACGAGCGGCAGGACTGGCCCGACGATCTCTACGGCGAGATCTCGGCTGCCTATTCGCCGGCCGAGATCGTCGAGATCACGTTCGTGGTTGGCCAGTACACGATGCTGTCGATGGTGGCGAACGCGACGGGGGTCCCGCTGGAGCAGCGCCTGCCCGCGATGCCCGCGCGCGAGTAGGCCGCGCGTCTCAGCTCTCTCTCAGCTCTCGCTGCGCAGCTTCTTGAACTCGACGAGCTTGTCGCGGTAGCGCGTGCGCACGGCGATCACGTCGAGCCGCTCGAGGCCGAGCTCCTCGGCGATCCGGAACACCTCGTTCCCTTCCTCCATGCTGACCTCGTCGTCGGCGGCGGCGACGGCGAAGAGACCGTCGATCAGCTGGATGCGCTCCTTGCGGTCGGACAGCTCCTTGAACCTGCGGCTCACGATGTTGTGCGTGCTGCCACCGAGCTCCTCGGCCTGCAGGATCGAGAGCTCGGCGATCATGCGCGCGTCGTGCTCGGAGAGGTCGGCGTGCGCCTGGAGCTGCCGGGCGATGGCGTCGCGCTCGCGGTCTGCGACCTCGAGATCGGCGTCCGCCACCCGGGCGAGCAGGTAGGCGAACGCGGCGATGAAGCGCGCCCGCTCGGGGGCGAGGCGCTCGAGCTCGGCCTCGATGGTGGCGAGCCCGAGACCCGGGGTCGTGCCCTCACCGGGGTCGTCGAGGCCGAGGAAGCGGAGAATGCGGGACACGGGTGTGGGCTCCACGGAGTTGGCCGGGCCGGCGCGCCGGTCGGCTTCGGGCGGGATCGGACAAGGGAGCGCCCAGCATCGCGGATCGGACCCGGGCTGGCCAGACCGCGGCGCGATGCTCCACCATGGCGGGGGCATTGGCGCCGCGCGCGAAACGTGTGGCGCCCGTCCGCATCCAAGTCCATTCGCAACCGCGGGACCCGAGCCCGAGAGAGGCCCCATGTCGACCCTTCCGCAGAGCGCCGACGCGACGCTGCTGATCCACAACCCCCGCTGCTCGAAGAGCCGCCAGACCCTCGAGCTGCTCGATGAGCGGGGGATCGACTTCGAGGTACGCAAGTACCTCGACGAGCCGCTCACGCGCGAAGAGCTCGGCGCGCTGCAGAAGCGCCTGGCGCGCCCGGTGGCCGATTGGGTGCGCACCGGAGAAAGCTGTTACGGCGAGGCGGGGCTAGGCGTAGACAGCAGCGACGACGAGCTGCTCGACGCGATCGCGAAGCACCCGAAGCTGCTCCAGCGGCCCATCGTCGTTCGCGGCGATCGGGCCGAGATCGGCCGCCCGCCCGAGCAGGTTCTCGAGCTCTTCTGACGCGGGTCCGACCGGCCCGAGTCCGACCGTCAGCAACACCGAGCTACAGCGCCACCGAGCCATCCCCTCAGCGCCCTGTGATAGCCTGCCGAAGTGAGTGACGACGTGAACACCACCGACACGCTCGAGAGACCCGACGCCAGCCCCGAGGGCGGGGCGCGGGGCGATCGCCCGCCGCCGCCCGACGCGGAGCTGCTCGCGCGGCTGCGCGAGGGTGACGAGGCCGCATTCGAGGAGCTCGTTCGCGAGAACACGGGCCGCATGCTCGCGGTCGCGCGTCGCTTCCTGCCCTCCGACGACGATGCCCAGGACGCGGTGCAGGAGGCCTTCGCCTCGGCGTTCCGCGCGTTGCCGCGCTTCGAGGGCGGCTCGCGGCTGTCGACCTGGCTGCACCGCATCACCGTGAACGCCTGTCTCATGAAGCTGCGCACACGCCGGCGCAAGCCCGAGGAGTCGATCGACAACCTGCTGCCGGGCTTTCTCGAGGATGGTCACGCCGAGAAGTCGACCCCCGCCTGGCGCCAGAGCGCCGACGAGCTGATCGAGCGGGCCGAGAACCGGGCGCTCGTGCGCGAAGCGATCGAGAAGCTGCCCGACTCGTACCGCACCGTTCTGCTCCTCCGCGACATCGAAGAGTTCGATACCGAGACCACGGCGAAGCAGCTCGACATCACCGTCGCCGCCGTGAAGACGCGCCTGCACAGAGCACGCATGGCCCTCAAGACGCTGCTCGACGACGCTTTTTCGAAGGATGCACCGGCATGATGAAGTGCAAGGACTTCAACGACTTCCTCGGCGAGTATCTCGACGGCACCCTCGACGAGAAGCAGCGCTCGGTCTTCGAAGCGCACATGCAGATCTGCCCGCCCTGCTTCGGCTACCTCGACACGTACAAGGACGTGGTCCGACTGGGCAAGGCCTGCTGCCAGGACCCGGACGCCAAGGTGCCTTCCGACGTCCCGCAGTCGCTGATCGATGCGATCCTGGCGGCGCGCGAGGCGAGCTGACGCTCGCCGGTGGAGTGCGAGCTGACGCTCGCCGGTCGAGTGCGTGCTGAAAACGCGCCGTCTCAGCGCGAAGCGTCCTCCCCCGAACCCATCGTCCGGCTCAGCATGAAGTCGAGCCCCGTGCGAATCGCGGGCGTCGCGATGCCTTGCTGGAAGAACCCCTCGAAGTCGGCGCGGTAGCGCGCGGCCTGGGCGTCGAGCGTCTCGCGCGTGTAGAGGCGGCCGTCCTGCACCACGGCGACGAGCGTATCGAGCGCCGCGAGGTCGCGCGTCGGGTCGTCGCGGAAGAGGGCGAGGTCGGCCGGTGCGCCCGGCTGGAGACGGCCGAGCCCCGGCACGGGCAGCGCGCCGGCCGAGCCTCGGGTGGCGATCGCGAGTGCCTCCTCGGGTGACAACCCCGACTCGAAGTAGAGCGCGAGCTCTTCGTGCAGGCTCGCCCCCGGCACGATCGGCGGGGCGAAAGCGTCGGTGCCGGCGCGCAGCGTGACGCCCGCGGCGTGGAGCCGCGGCACGACCCGCACCAGCCCGGCGTTCACCTCCTGCAGCATCGCCAGCTCCTCGTCCGTCATGCGATTCGCCGGGTTGATGCCGCCCGGGATCCGCCACAGCGCCTCGGCGTACCACGGCGGCAGCCAGCGGCGCATCGGGTCGTGCGGATCACGCGCGATCTGGCGCGCGCGGCTGATGCGATGCATGGCGACGAGGGTCGTCGTCATCGCGACGTCGTCGCGCAGCGCGGCGGCGATCACGGCGTCGACCCGCTCGTCGGGTAGATGCAGGCGCTCCTCGAGCGCCTCGAACGGATCGGCACTCCTTCGGCGGTGGAAGCCAAACAGATGCTGCACGTCGTCGAGCTGCGCCTCCTCGAAGGAGAGACGCCAGGGGATGTGGCCGATGACGGGCAGGCCGTGCTCTGCCGCCCGCTCGCGCACCGCGCCGAGGGTCACGGCGTCGAGCTCGTTGTACGCCTTCACGCAATCGAAGCCCGCGGCCGCGATCTCTTCGACGGCGGAGTGCGCCTCTTCGGCGTTGGTGATCACGAGGGCGCTCGCGAAGACAGGGCCCGGTCCGTCGACGAAGCGCCCGCACGTCGAGACGCGTGGCCCGGCGAACGCGCCTGCTTCGATCTGGCGCTTCGCCCAGCTCGACGTGCCGCGGTGGACGTCCGCGGGTACGCGGATGCCCGTCACCCCATGTCGCAGGAAGAGATACGCATAGAGCTCGACCTGACCGGGCAGGTAGCTCGGCGGGAAGTGCGCGTGGGCGTCGACGAGCCCGGGCAGCACGTACGCTCCGGCGAGGTCGCTGCTGCCGTGCGCGTCGCCGATCTCGGAGATCTCGCCGCCGAGGACGACGAGTCGCCGGTGCGCGGCGCGTCCGACGCCGGGCTCCACGAGCACGACGTCGTCGAGCACCACGCCGCGCTCGGGCGCCGCCAGCGGCGCGGGCCCTGCGAGCGCCATCACGAATGCGTAGCCGCCGGCCAGGACGAGCGCACACGCAGCCGCACCGATCACCAGCAGCCGCCGGAGCACCGTCAACCTGCCCCGATGATTCGTTCGTCGCCGCGCCGGTCGCTCACGAGGAGGTCGCGTCGAAGTGCGCCAGCGCCGCGCGGGCGATCGTCTCGCCGTGCTCCTGCACGAAGTGACCCGCTTCGGGGACGAGCATGGGCTCGGGGCAGCCGCGGATCTGGCCCTGCAGCTCGCGCATGACCGGCTCTCCGAGCACCCCGTCGCGGAGACCGACGGCCATGAAGCTCTGGCCTTCGAACTCTTCACCCCAGAACCGGCGCGCCCGCTGGCCGTGCTCGATGCCTGCCATCCCGGGCTCGACCGGCACGAGCTGCGGGAAGCGCCGCACGCCCGCCTTGTAGCGGTCGTCGGGGAAGGGGGCGTCGTAGGCGAGGGCGTCCATCGCGTTGAAGTCGCCCTGGGCGTCGCTCGCGATCAGGCCTGCAACCGGGATCTCGGGTGCGATCGACGCGAACATCTTCCACCCCGCGAAGCCGTCGGATACGTGCTCGCCGACGGGCATGGCCGTGTTCATCACGATGAGTCGCGTGATGACGCCGGGCAGGTCCGGCGGAAGGCTGAGCCCGAGGATGCCGCCCCAGTCCTGGCAGACGAGCGTCACGTTCGAGAGCGCGAGCCGCTCGGCGAGCCGCAACAGGCTGTCGCGGTGGAAGTCGAACGTGTAGTCCGCATCGTCGACCGGCTTGTCCGATCGTCCGAAGCCGAAGAGGTCGGGCACGACGACGCGCGCACCGGCCTCGAGGAAGACGGGCATCATCTTGCGATAGAGGTAGCCCCAGCTCGGCTCGCCATGCAGACACAGGAACGTGTGGTCGGCATCGGCCGGCCCTTCGTCGACCCAGGCCATCCGCAGGCCTTGGTAGCCCGGCAGGTCGTCGGCATATCGCGGGAGGTAGGGGTAGCCCGGGAGCACGGCGAAACGCTCGTCGGGGGTGCGCAGGCATTCGATGGGCATGGGGTCTCCTCGAGCGCCGAGCCTAGCAGGAGGGGGGAAGAACCCACCGTCGCCTCCGAGCACAGACTCGAGTCGGCACCCCTTCGAGGTCGTCCGGCGAGTCGGGCAGCGACCCGTCGATGCGTAGTGATTCGAACGCGCGACGCTCGCCACGGTGCAAGATGATTTGCACGGTGATGTGAGTTGTCTTCGTCGCCGCGTTCGTTCATGCTCGTGCGGTGATTCGAACGCGCGCCACGGCGCGGAGGAGCGGAGCGATGCGCTCGACACTCGTTCGTTGGCTCACGGTCGTGCTCTCGGTGCTCTCGATCGCGGCCACGGCCTCTGGGGCATGGGCCGATCACCGCTGCGAGGATCAGCCGAAGCTCGATCTGCACGCGGTGGGAGGGTCGGTCGGGCGCGTCCGCCCCGTGAAGATGTTCTCGGTCCTGCCGGGTGGCGACGAGGCGGAGATCGAGCTTCCGCGCGTCGAGCCGGATCGCACGCTCTACTGTGCGCGCATCGTCGAGGGCGACCGCGAGATCGAGGCCCGCGTGCTCGACGTCGTGACCACGTCCGACGCGACGCGGGTGAAGCTGGCGATCGGCGACCCGGGCTTCGGCCCCATTCGCGACGCACAGCTGATCCTGATCTCGTACGAGCTCGACAGGAAGGGGAAGATCGCCTCGCCGAGGGGCGCGCTCGTCGAGTCGGTGCGGGTGAGCAGCCTCTGGTTCGCATGGGTGATCTCCGTCGTCGCCGTCGTGATCGCCTACCTCCTCGTCGTCGCCGTCAAGGAGAGCACCACCGGTCACCGCTCCTTCGATCCGGTCTTCTTGACGGCCGGCTACTTCGGCCGGGCCAGCATCTCGCAGCTCCAGGTGTTCGGGTTCACGCTGCTGATCCTCGGGATGCTGATCTACATCCTGCTGCGCACGAGCGTGCTGAGCGACATCTCCACCGACATCCTCCTGCTCCTCGGCGTGAGCGCGGGCGGCACGGCGGGCTCGAAGATCACGGGCATCATGAAGAACCGGGTCGAGGGCCCGAGCTGGTCCTGGCTCATGAACCACGGCTGGCTGACCGACCCCAGTCGCGACGAGAATCAGGCAAAGGACCCCGACCGGGCGAAGTGGGGCGACCTGCTCAGCACGGCCGGGACCTTCGACGTCTACAGCTTTCAGCTCCTGGTCGTGAGCGTGCTCGTCGCGGCCGGCCTCGCGACGAGCGATCTCGACAAGCTCGCCGAGTTCAAGATCCCCGAAGGCCTGCTCCCACTGCTCGGCCTCTCGAACGTCGTCTATATCGGCGGAAAGGCCGCGACGCCCAACTCGATCACCGAGCTCAACGCACTGCTCGTCAAGGTGCGAGCTGCCGAGCAGGCGCTGCTCGCGGAGCAGGCGGTCACGGCCGCTGCAGCCGGCGTGGCGAACGACGCGGCCAGGCTCGCAGCGGTTCAGGCTGCAGCGCCGGTCCTCTACCAGGAGTACATCGCGCGTGCGCGTGAGGCCGCCCGTAGCGTGAAGGCGATCTTCGGCGAAGACTCGAAGTTCAGGGAGGAGCCCATCCCGGACACGGACCTCATGCCGCAATTCTCCGCGTGAGCGTGGGCTCGGCCGAAGACCGATCCGTCGCTAGCGCCGCCAAGCGAGGAAGCGCTCGAAGAGCCGCTTCACGCCCGGCGTGAGCCGCGTCTTCACGTGCTGCGCGGCCGCGGCGCGGATCGCGTCTGCCTGCGTGGGGTAGGGGTGGATCACGTTGGCGAGGGTGCCGAGCGAGACCCGGCCGGCCATGGCGACGGAGATTTCACTGATGAGATCGCCCGCGTTCTCGGCCACGATCGTCGCGCCCAAGATCTCGCCTTTTCCCTTCTTCGTGTGGATCTTCACGAAGCCTTCGTCGCGGCCCTCGGCGATGGCGCGGTCGACGTCCGCGAGCGGCTGCACCCATGTGTCGACGGCGATGCCACGCGCCTCGGCCTCGTGTGCGTAGAGCCCGACGTGTGCGATCTCGGGCTCGGTGTACGTGCACCAGGGCATGTTCAGCTTGGACAGCTTGCGCTGCCCGAAAGGACCAATGGAGAAGAGTGCGTTCTGGATCACGATGCGCGCCGCATGATCTGCGGCGTGCGTGAACTTCCAGGCCATGCAGACGTCGCCCGCGGCGAAGATCTTCGGGTTGGTCGTGCGGAGCTCATCGTCGACGTGGACGCCGCGCCGAGCATCGAACTCGACGCCGATGTCCTCGAGGCCGAGCCCCGCGACGTTGGGCAGGCGGCCGAGCGCGACCAGCACGCGATCGAAGACGAGCTTCTCCTCCTGGCCGTCGCGCGCGAGCACGGCGCGGTGTTGCCCGCCGTCGCGCTCGATCCGGGCGACCTCGGTCTCGAGCCGGACGTCGACGCCGTCGCGCTGCAGCGACGCGTAGAGCACCTGCGCCGCGTCGGGATCCTCGCGTACGAGGAACTGCGACGCGCGCTCGACGATCGTGACCCGGCTGCCGAGCCGCCGGAACGCCTGGGCGAGCTCGCAGCCGATCGGCCCACCGCCGATCACGAGCAGGTGCTCGGGCTGCTCGACGAGGTCGAAGACGTTCTCGTTGGTGAGCGGCTCGGCCTGGGCGAGGCCGGGGATCGAGGGCAGCGCCGGGCGCGCACCCGTGGCAATGACGGCCTTCGCGAAGCGCAGCGTCTGACCGCCGACCTCGACGGTGTCGTCGCCCGTGAACCTCGCCTCGCCGAGGTAGACGTCGACGCCGAGCTCGTTCGTGTAGCGATCGACCGAGTCGTTCGGGCTGATGCGCGCGCGGACCTCGCGCATCCGGCGCATGACCTCGGCGAAGTCGACGCGAATGGCGCCATCGACGTGCACGCCCAGCTCGCCTGCGCGCGCGGCATCGCTCGCGGCATGCGCCGCCCGAAGCAGCGCCTTCGACGGCACGCAGCCGACGTTCAGACAGTCGCCGCCGAGATGCTGGCGCTCGATGAGCGCGACCTTCGCGCCGAGCCCCGCCGAGCCCGCCGCGCAGATCAGCCCCGCGGTGCCTGCGCCGATGACGACGAGGTTGTAACGGCCGTCGGGTGTCGGGTTCTCGTGGTCATCCGGGTGAACGTCGGCGAGCAGCCTCTGGTCCGCGGGATCATCGGCTCGCATCGGTGTCCTCTCCGGGAATGGCTGCGACCGCCGGATCCTCGTCGAGCTCGCGAAGCGCGC
>CAYYSY010000228.1:0-10847 GCA_964474355.1 uncultured Spirochaetaceae bacterium
CGCCGATGAACGCCGCGCCCCCATCGCGGACCTCCACGCGAATGCGACTGGCGCCCGCGTCGAGCGCGTTCTCGACGAGCTCCTTCACGACCGAAGCCGGCCGCTCGACGACCTCGCCCGCGGCGATCTGATCGACCAGCGCATCGGAGAGCAGCCGAATGCGCCGCTTCTTTCCGTCCTGGTCTTCGCCCGTACCGATCGAGCGCTGCGGGTGACCGCCATCGGCAGAGCCGTCATGTTCGTGGGATCCGCCCTCCTCGCCTTCGCGATCCGTCATCCGCGCCTCCGCTTCACCCGCTCGATCCCAGTCATCCGCGCACTCGGGCCTCGAGCCCGGACTCCGGTGCGGCGCGCCCCCTCGATACCGCACCCGGCCCACGCAGCCGCGGGTCGCCATTCTTGCGGGCACCCCGCGCCGCGACAAGCGACGGCGCCCAAACCGTTCTCAGCACTCGGGAATTCAAGCTGCGAAGGGGTTTGACCACGCATCGTTTTCCCAACCAATCCAATCACTTCCACCCTACCCCTTCAAGCGGGTCACCCGCGGGCCAGAGAGCGAGGCCATCGAGACCCCCCTGAAAGGGGGGCCTCGAGCCCGCAAAAACGATTGACAAACCGTCGAAATACAAATACTTCTGGGCCGGGGTCAACTTTTTCACCACGGGGGCATCGTGCCATGATCGATGATCGAGCGACCTCTCCCGCGTCGGGTACCGGACAGGGGCCGAATCCCGACGGGCGTGAAGTCGGTGGGACGTCAGTGGCTGGAACCAGCGGAGCAGCAGACTCGAGTCTAGCGGGAGCGCGAAGGCGCTCCGAACGAACCGTCAAGGCGAGTGCGAGCACGCAGCACGCCCTGGATCTCGCCGGCAATCTGGCACGCAGCGACTCGCCGGTCTTCGTTCTCGGGCCCGAAGGGTCGGGGCGGTCGCATCTCGCGCACATCATGCACGAGTGGAGCGCGCGCTCATCAGGACCGACGGTGCTGTTCTCGACGCTCGCCACGGCCGAGGGGCTGCACTCGCGCGAGCTCTTCGGTGTGGAGCCGGGTGCCGATCCGCTCAACAGCGGTGCCGAAGGGGCACTCAACGGCGCCGCGAACGGTACGGTCATCATCGAGCGCGTCGATCTGCTGCCCGCAGCTCTGCGCGATCGCCTCGGTCGAGCCATCATCGAGGGGCGCTTCAACCGCGACGGGGCTTCGGACTCGACGCCGCTGCGCGCGCGGATCATGGCGTCGGCGCCGCCCGGTGCCGAGCCGGTGCTCGGCACGCAGCCCGTGCAGACCATCGAGCTCGCCGCCCTCGCCGATCGGCGCGAGGACATCCTGCCGCTGGCCGCGCACTTCCTCGCGGAGCTGGCCGATGAGCAGGGCATCGAGCCCGTCGGCTTCACGGTCGACGCACGGCGCTGGCTGGTCGAGGAGCCCTGGACCGGCAATGCCCGCGAGCTGCGCGAGCGGGTTCGGCAGGCCGTCTACCTCTCGGGAAGTGCGGCACTCTCGGCCGAGGCGCTCATGCTCTCGACCGAGGGCGACGACGTGCCCTCGTTCAAGGACGCGAAGCGCGCGTTCGAGACGCGGTACGTCGAAGGACTGCTGCGCCGGTGCTCGGGCAACATCAGCCGCGCCGCACGCCTCGCCAAGAAGGACCGCAAGGACTTCTACGACGTGATCCGGCGCACGGGCGTCGATCCCACGGAGTTCCGGCCCTGACGGGATAGGCATCGACCGAGCGCCGGTCGATCCGACTGATCTGGAACAATGCGGGGGCGCCGGCGAGCCGGCCGCCCCCGCCGTTCTGTGCGGCCGACGTCGATCGATGTCGGACTCGCTCAGGGGGGGATGGATCGCATGCGCCTCGCGGTCGTCCAGCTGTGCAGCACGCCCGATCTCGACGCGAACCTCGAGGCGACCCGATGCGCCATCGACCACGCGGCGTCGATGGGTGCCGAGCTCGTGGCGCTGCCCGAGAACTTCGCGTTCATGCGGCGCGAGGGAGAGCCGTTCCCCTGCGTGCAGGGCCCCGACGGCGAGCTGGTCCCGTTCCTCGCCGACTGCGCTCGCCGTCACGGCGTGTGGCTCCTCGGCGGCACGTTCCCCGAAGCGATCGAGGGCGACACCCGGGTCCACAACACGAGCGTCGTACTCTCGCCGGACGGCGCCGAGGTCGCGCGCTATCGCAAGATCCACCTCTTCGACGTCGACCTCGGTGACGACTCCGGCGGCGTGTACCAGGAGAGCCGGCACTTCGCCCCGGGCGAGGAGGTCGTCGTGGCGAAGACTCCCTTTGGCGGGCTGGGCCTGTCCGTCTGCTACGACCTGCGCTTCCCCGAGATCTACCGGCGGATGGTCGACGGCGGCGCGCGGATCCTCGCGGTGCCGAGCGCGTTCACGCCCGAGACCGGCAAGGCGCACTGGGAGGTCCTGCTGCGGGCCCGGGCGATCGAGACCCAGTGCGTCGTGATCGCGCCCGCCCAGTGCGGGCAGCACACGCCCGATCGCCGCAGCCACGGCCACTCGATGATCATCGATCCCTGGGGCGTCGTGCGGGCCCAGGCCGGCGACGAGCCGGCCGTGCTCGTCGCCGACGTCGAGCCCGGGCAGGTCGACCGCGTGCGAGCGGCGATCCCGGTGCTCGCGAACCGGCGCCTCTAGCCCTTTCGGCGCCTCCGTCGACCGGGCTCCCCGGGACGCCTCTCAAGCCCCCCCACGGCTCCGCCGATACCCGGAGAGCCGCCGGACCTCCCGTCCGGCGTCGCGCACGCGGTGAGGGGCATGGCGACAGAGGACGGCACGCAGAGGGCGGCGAAGCTCGTCATCAACAACGGCGGCTTCGAGGGCATGGTCTATCCGGTGACCGAGGAAGAGACCCTGATCGGCCGCAACCCGACCACCGACATCACGCTCCTCGACGACGGCATCAGTCGCGAGCATGCGCTCATCCTCTGGGAGCCGGACGTCGGCGAGTACTGCGTCGAGGATCTCCAGTCGACGAACGGCACCAAGGTGAACGGCAAGCGGGTCCGATCCGCCACACTCGAGAGCGGTGACGAGCTCCAGATCGGGTACACGAAGTTCACCTTCTACGAAGGCGCCGCAGCCGACGCCATCGAGGAGGGTTGATCCCGCTAGCTCGGGCGATCCCCCCCTGCCCGGGCGTTCTTCGCGGGATCGACTGCAGTCGGGCGGCGAGCCCGGGCCAAGGGGCGCGTCGCACCCGGGCTTCCGGTAGGGTGCGCCCCGAGACACCCCGGTTCACGCAGGGGCTGCAACAACGCAACCGCGTCCGACTCCGAGTCGAGACCGGACGCAGGGGGGTCACCATGCGCCATGCCGTTCTCCCGTCGCGTCCCTGGCGACGCGCCATCTCGCACGTCCCGCTGCTCGCCGTGATCGTGTTGCTCGGGGCCGCCTGCGCGACCCCGTCACCGATGCCACCGCCGGCCCGACCCACGGAAGCGACCTACAAGGTGGGGTCGCCCGACACGCTCTTCGTCAGCGTTCTGCCCGCGCCGGTCCTCGAACGTCAGGTCGTCGTGCGACCCGACGGCATGATCTCGATCGACCTGATCGGCGACGTCCAGGCCGCCGGCCGCACGACCGAGGACATCGGTGCCGAGATCGAGCAGCGGGTGCGCCGCTTCAAGCGAGACGCGAAGGCGACCGTCTCGGTGCTGGCCTCGGCGAGCCTCTCGGTGACGGTCCTCGGCGAGGTTGCCGCTCCCGGCACGTTCCCGCTCACCTCCGAGACCCGCCTTGCAGAGGCCATCGGCCTGCGGGGCGGAACCAGCATCTTCGCGTCGAAGCGCAACATCCGGCTCGTCCGTACCAACGGCGAGATCACCCGGGTGTTCACGATCGACCTCGCGCGGATCGAGCAGGGTGACCTGACCGAGAACATCATGATCCGCGGCGGAGACATGGTGATCGTGCCGCCGAACGCCCTCGCGAAGGTGGGCTACGGCCTGCAGGTCATGCTGTTCCCCTTCCAGCAGCTGCTGACCGCGGGCACCGGCGTAGCAGCCGCGGCCGCGATCTTCTGATCGCGACGCGTGTCACCGCCCTGTCCGTCGGGGTACACACTGGGTGGATGAACGCGCCCGGAACCTCGAGGACTTCGTGATGAACGAGCGCCTGGCGCTCGGCCTGCTGTGCTGTGCCCTCGTGCTCGGGGGTGGCTTCACGTGGTGGCTTCAGCTCCGGCCTCCCATGGACGTCGACCTTTCTCCGATCGAGACGCTGCCTCCGCAGGTCGACGCATGGTCGTCCATCTCCGTCGCGATGGACGACCGCGTCGCCGACGAGCTCGCGGCCGACTTCAACCTGCAGCGGACGTACCGTCATCCCACCGGTCAGCTGATCTGGCTCTACGTCGGGTACTACTCCACCGCCCGGGGCGGTCGCCCCGAGCACACGCCGCAAGGCTGCTACACCGGTGCCGGCTGGCAGCTGCTGGAGACGCATGTGCTCGACGTGCCCGATGGCCGGGTCCAGGAGCTCCTGGTCGAGCGCGCCGGCGAACACCGCCTCGTCCACTTCTGGTTCCGGTCGCACCGGCGCGGCGGGCTCACCGGGGGCGTCGATCTCGGCATCGACCGCGTCGTCGGCAAGCTGACAACGGGTCGCGCCGATGGCGCGCTGATCCGCATCAGCACGCCGCTGCGCAGTCGCGGGGAGGCGCTTGCCGCGAGGTCGCGCCTCGCCTCGTTTCGAAGCACCCTCGTGCCGCAGCTGCAGGATCGTTGGCCCGTCGAGCAGCCAGCGGCCCGGATGGACTCGGGCCCTCGGGTGACTACGCTGGCACGGACGCGAGGGGATCGACTCGAGGCATCCGCGCCCGGGGGAGCTGGAACGGGCCGCAGGGGGCGGGGTCGAACGTCGAAAGACGCATCACCTGGGTGGTCACGCGGGTCACCCACCGCAGAGCTGAGAGCTGGCTGGGAGCGCGCTGAGGCGTTTTCGGTACGGTGGGGGAAGGGTTCCCCGATTGAACTACCATCCGGCCGAATCCGAAAGGCCGAGTAGGAACGCCGATGTACGAGAGCTTTTTCGGCTTCCGTGAGCAGCCCTTCTCGCTCACGCCCGACCCGCGATTCCTGTGGCTCTCCGAGACCCACCAGGAGGGCCTGGCGACCCTCGTCTACGGCATTACCCGCCACAAGGGCTTCCTGCTCCTGACGGGCGAGGTGGGCACCGGCAAGACGACGCTCCTGCGAGCCGCACTCCAGCAGATTCCGCCGAACACCGACACGGCGCTGATCCTCAACACGATCAACATCTCGCCCACCGATCTGCTCAAGCTGATCGCGGCCGAGTTCGGCATCGAGGGTCGGTTCGAGACCACGGCCGACTACCTGATCGCACTCAATCGCATGTTGCTGGAACGCCTCCGTCAGGGGCGGAACACCGTGCTCATCATCGACGAGGCGCAGAACCTCGACCCTGCGACCCTGGAGGAGGTTCGGTTGCTCTCGAACCTCGAGACCGACACCGAGAAGCTGATGCAGATCGTCCTGACCGGTCAGCCCGAGCTGCTCCGCATGCTGGCCTCGCCGAAGCTCCGCCAGCTGCGGCAGCGGATCGCCGTCGAGCACCACATGGAGCCCCTGTCCGCGGACGAGATCCACTCGTACCTCGCCCATCGCATCAGCGTCGCAGGGGGGCGCTTCGAGGACGTGTTCGCACCCGGTGTCGAGTCGGCCTTCTACACGTTCTCCGGCGGCTGCCCCCGCCTCATCAGCCTGCTCGCCGACCGTGTCCTGCTGTCGGCGTATGCCACGGAGCTTCGGCCGATTCCGCCGGAGTTCGTCGAGGCCAAGGCGAAGGCCATGAGCGCGACACGCGCGAGTGGCGTCACGCGCGAGCTGGGGGCCTGACTTGGGCGAGATCGCCGACGCGCTCAAGAAGGCCCACGCAGAGCGCGACAGCGCGAGCGAGCCCAGCCCGCGACGGATTCGGCGCGACGCCGACCTCGACGCGGATGCCGTGGCTCGGGGCTGGAGCGGCGAGCCGCCGCCGGAGCCCGCGCGGTCGCCGAGCGCCGAGCCCCCCGCGCCGCGCGAGTCTCGCCCGTCCGAGCCCGCCCCTTCCCCCGACACCGAGACACTGCCCGCCCTGCAGCTCGACGGCGAGACACCTCGTGTCGACCACACGCGGCACCTCGCGTTGCGGATCAAGACCGAGATGGAGCGGCGCAGCGCGCGGAGCGTCCTGGTGGCGAGCGCGCTGCGAAACGAGGGCAAGACCACGGTCTCGTGCAACCTCGCGATCGCACTCGCGTCGGTTTCGAGCGGGCGCGGCATCGCCCTGGTCGACCTGGACCTCCGCAACCCATCGGTCTGCAAGCGCCTCGGACTCCCGGCATCCAGCGGCATCGACGAGGCGATCCTCGGCAAGATCCGCCTCGAGCAGGCGTGTCACTCGCTCGGCGAGCCCCGCATCGACGTCTACCCCGCTTCGAAGCCGCGGCCGGCCGCACACGAGCTCCTCGCCGGCGACGGCTTCCGGGCCATCATGGAGGAGCTGCACGCCCGCTACGAGCTGGTCGTGATCGATTCGCCGCCGACACTGCTCGTGCCCGATTCGACGCTCATCCTCCGCCATGCCGATGCGTGCGTGACGGTGGCCCACGCCGGCATCACCCGCGTGCGCATGTTCAAGAAGATGCTCGAGACGCTGCCTGCGGACCGGATCATCGGCAAGGTCCTGAACGCCGCCCCGACCGAGAAGCACCAGCGCGACTACTACGCCTACGGATACGGTGCCGACGAGGGCAGCGAATCACGGCCCGAGGACGCCGCGTCATGAGCGATCCGATGATGACCTGGCAAGGAGACGAGGACGGCGACGGCGCGGCCGACGTGACGGCCCAGCTGCTGGCGCTCGCAATGGATCCGCTGGGCATCATCCGGCGCCGCTGGATCTGGATGCTGATCGGGCTGCTCGTCGGCCTGGCAGCGACGGCTGCGTTCATCTCGCAGCTGATCCCGACCTACGAATCCAAGGCCACGGTCGTCATCACGAGCCAGCAGATCCCGGAAGACTTCGTCCGTTCGACGGTCCGAGAGGACTCGTTCTCGAACATCAACGCGATGCTCGGCGAGGTGCTCTCGGCGCGAAACCTGACGGGGCTCATCCAGAAGTACTCGCTCTACCCCGAGATTCGCAACAAGAGCGCGATGTCGGGCCTCGTGAACCGCATACGCGCGAACACGACGATCGAGCCGATGCGCGGCCAGGCATCGCAGCGCAACGACGGCTCGAGCGTGTTCGAGGTCCGGTTCACGTACATCGAGCCTACTGCCACCGCGAAGGTGGCCGACGACATGGCCGCGATGTTCATCAACGCGAGCCTTCGCCGCCGGAACGAGCAGGCCCGACTCACGACCGAGTTCCTGCGCCGCGAACAGGATCGCGCGGAGGCCGAGCTCGCCGAAGCGAATCAGCGAATCACGGAGTTCCAGCAGGCGAATCGCGGCGAGCTGCCGAGCGACATGCCCACCCTGCTCAACCGCCTGCAGCGGCTGAACGATCGGAGGGCCTCGCTCGTCCAGCAGATCGCCGATGCCGACGAGCGGATCGGCGATCTGCAGGCCGCGCAGTCGGCCCCTTCCAGCCCGGAGACGGCCCTCATCTCGATGCGGCTCCAGCTCGCGCACGAGCTCTCGATCCACACCGACGAGCACCCGAACGTGATCTCGCTGCGCCGCCGCATCATGCTGCTCGAAGACGAGGTCAGCGAGATCTCCAAGCTCAGCACCATGCGCGGCGAAGACGTGCAGCGTGACATCGACACCGCAATGCGCGACCGGGAGCAGCTGCGCGATCGACTCGCCGCCGCGGAGGCGGAGGCGCAGGAGATCGACGCACGGCTCGACCGGATCCCGGAGCGCTCCAACGAGATCTCGGCGCTCCAGGAGCGCGCCGCCGTGCTGCGCGGCAGCTATCTCGAGTTCATGCAGAAGGTGCAGGATGCAGAGCTCGCTGAAGAGCTCGAGTCGGCACAGCAGGGGCCCCGTGTCACGATGCTCGACCGCGCGCAGGTCCCGACGGGGCCGGCGCGGCCGATGATCATGTTCCTGTTGCCCGCCCTGGTGGCGACCATCGCGCTCGCCGCCGGGATCGGGGTCGGGCTCGAGCTGCTCGACCCGGTCGTGCTATCGGGCGGGCACCTCGAGAAGATCGGCTCGCCGGCACTGCTCGGCTCGATGCACCACATGGCCTAGCCGAGCTGCCGTGGCTCAGGCCGACAGCCTGCGCCGGATCGGCGGCCCCAGCACCTTCGTGAGCCCCACCGGCAGCCGTGCCCATACGTCCGAAAGGCGCTTCATGCGCGGATCGTCGCCGATCGCCTCGACGGGCAGCGCGCTGCCGTCACGGTCGAAGCGCGACCAGCGCAGCGACACCTCGCTCGCCCCCCAGCCCTTCTTGAAGCGGTAGGTGCCCTCGCCCACGGGCGACCGGCCGAAGTCGAAGGCCCCGGCGCCACGCTCGATGGCCCAGCGCAGCGCCTCCCAGTAGATCAGGTTGTTCGGGCAGCGCGCACGCTCGGCCCTGAGGGTCGACGCCCAGGGGACGTAGACCGTCCCCGCCAGCTCGATCGCCACGAGTCCACCCACGCTCGGCCCGCCGCCGTGACATGTGACGACATGCGCTGCGTCCCCGAACGTCCGCACCACCTCCTCGAAGAGCGCCCGGCCGTGCACCGGCGAGCCGAGGTCGCGCATGTTCTGACAGAACGGCTCGTAGAAGGCGGGGATCGCGTCGAGCCCGGTCGCCTCGCCGAGCTCGAGCCCCTGCTTGGTCGCCTTGCGTGTCTGATTGCGGACCTTCGCGCCGACCGCGGACCACTGCGCCTCCTCGTCGGCTTCGAGTGACAGCCTCAGGTCGACGCGGCGAGGCGCGGATTCGTCACCCTGCTCTTCGACCGCCACGGTCTCGCCGCAGGCGGGGATCTCGCGAAGCTCGACCGCGGCAACGCCCCGCTCCCTCGCAGTCTCGAACGCCGCGTCGCGCAGGGCCCGCGCGGCCTCGGCGTCGACGGAGAGGACGCCGGCAGCGTCGAGATAGGGAAGCGAGACGAGCTCGCGTGAGCCCTTCAGGCCACGAAACAGTGCGAGTGGCAGCACCCCTCGGATCGCACCGCGATCGTCCCGTGCAGCCAGGGCCACGGTCTCCAGCCCATAGGCTCGGCGCAGGATTCCGCACCACTCCGCGGCGTGCCCGAGCTGTGCACCCGGCTGGCTGCGGACGAATGCATTCCAGTCGTCCGCTGGCTCATCGACCCTCTCAACCCGCATGGCGGCCGAAGATATGGGCGTGCATTTCCCCAGCTGAGTGAGGGGGCCGGACCTCGGGTGCTCCAGACGCGGTCTTTCGGGTCGAGGCCGACCAGCGATGTGCAAGTGCCGAAGTCAAGTCCCTGCCTGGGCTCAGTTTCGCCCAATTCTTGACGCAGTGCATGAAAGTTTCTCCCGAGAAACGAATCGTTGCGTTCCGCTGATCCGTCAAAAAAAACCCTAACTTCGATCTCGTTCTGTGCCGCAGCCCGATGGACATTCGCCCTACGCGTCCAATATGATGGGCCTCACACTACCGCCGCCGCAGCGTAATTCGGGCCGAATATTGCCGCTCTTCACTGACTCTTTTTCGTCGAACACGGTCACTCACTTGCGTACGCGGGTGAACGCAACGACAAATTCCCCAATGCTTTGGATGGCTGCAGAAGCTACGCCGCGCTGCGTCGCAACCTGAAGCGCAGAACGAATCGCTGCACCGGAACTCATCGACCTTCCTGCTCTTTTGCTCACTAGAAATGTTTCGATGGACTACTACCTGCTGAACCCCTACCTCCGACGAGTCCTGGTCGCCGTCGCGGCTGACTTCGCAGTCTTCGGAATTGCAGCCCTCAGTGCCTGGACCATGCCGGGCCAGCACCTCCCCGCGGCCGAGTTCTGGACGCTCTCGGGCGTAGGCGCCGTCGCAACCTTCATCGCGCTCTACTACTGCGACGCCTACAGCCCCCAGGTCCTCGGCAGCGGTCGGGCAAACGTGAGCTCCCTGTTCAGCGCGATGGGCCTCGCCTTCATCGGTGCCCTGGTGCTCTACTTCGGCGTCCACACCCAGGCGGGCGTGGTGAGCAGCCTCGCGGTGATGGCGGGGGTCTACTTTCCACTGCTCTTCACCGAGCGGCTGATCTTCCGCTGGATCTCCTCCTTCCCCCGCTTCGACGAGCGCGTGCTCGTCATCGGCGCCAGTGAGCTCGGCCTCGCGATCGCCCGGGCCATGCGCGATCGCCCGAATCTCGGCATCAGCCTCGTCGGCTTCCTGACCGACGACGAGGATCTCGTCCACCGGCAGTTCTCGCTCGAGGGCTACCCGGTGCTGGGCAAGGTGCACGAGATCGAGAAGGTGATGGCCGCCCGGAGCATCAGGCGCGTCGTGGTCGCATCGAAGGATCGCAGCGAGTACTTCCCCGAAGACGAGCTGCTCGCGGCCAAGCTGGCCAACATCCGCATCGAGTCGGGCATCTCGTTCTACGAGCGGGTCGCGGGTCGCATCTACCTGCGCGGTCTCCGCGCCAGCTACCTGATCTTCTCCGACGGCTTCCGCCAGAGCCGCGTCTCGAGCGGCCTCAAGCGCTGTATCGACGTCTTCGGGGCCGGCGTCGGTCTCGCGCTCGCCACACCGGTGCTGGCGCTCGCCGCCGCCGCGATCAAGCTCGACTCGAAGGGGCCGGTGCTCTTCAGGCAGGATCGGCTCGGGCTCGGAGGCCAGACCTTCGAGGTGCTGAAGCTGCGCTCGGTGCGCGTCGATGCCGAGGTCGAGGGCCCGCGCTTCACGTCGG
>CAYYSY010000229.1:0-6769 GCA_964474355.1 uncultured Spirochaetaceae bacterium
GGTGCTCGTGGTCGGCGTCGGCGCCGCCTTCCTCACGGGCGGGGCCGCAGCCGAGGAGTCGAGCGAAGAGCTCGAGGCGCTGCGCGAGGCCATCGCGGCGAGCCGTGATCGCGTCGGTGACTTCGAGCGCAGCGAGCGCGATCTGCTCGAGGTCCTCGAGGGCATCGACCGCGAGGCCACGCGGCTGCGCGTCGAGGCGCGAAGCGCCCGGCGCAAGGCCGCCGCTGCGCGCGCGGTGATCGAGGACATCCGGCCGAAGCTCGAGGCGGCGGGCGCGAAGCTCGAGCGCACCCGGGCGGCGATGCGCGTGCGGGCCGTCGCGCTCTACAAGGCAGGGGAGGTCGGGCCGGTGCGTGTGCTCTTCTCGAGCGCGTCGGCACAGGATCTGCTCGTGCGCGCGAGCTCCTTGCGCCGGCTGCTCGACTACGACGCCGATCTCGTCGGCCGCTACGACCGCGAGCTCGGCGAGCTCGTCGAGGTCGAGCGCATGGCGAAGGAGGCGCGGGACGAGCGCGACCAGGCGCTCGTCGAGCTGGCCGAGCGCGAGCGCCACATCGAGGCCGAGCGCGTGGTCCGAAACGAGCTGCTCGCCCGGGCGCGCACCGACCGTACGCGCGAGCGCGAGCTGCTCGTCGAGCTCGAGCGTGCCGCGCGCGCCCTCGAAGAAAAGCTCGAGACGTTGTCGCAGCGCGATGACGACGGCTTCGAGGGGACGGGCTTCGCCGCACTCGCTGGCGCGCTCCCTCAGCCCGTCGGCGCGCGCATCGTCGCGCCCTTCGGCCGGGTGGTCGACGACGAGTTCGGCACCGAGACGTTCCGCAAGGGCGTCGAGTTCGGCGCGCCGGCCGGCGACTCGGTCACGAGCGTGGCGCCCGGCGCGGTGCGCTTCGCCGGCTGGTTCCGGGGCTACGGCCGCATCGTCATCGTCGACCACGGCGAGGGCTACTTCAGCGTGTCGGGTCATCTCGACGAGGTGTTCGTCGAGGCCGGGGACCTCGTCGACACGGGCGACACGCTCGGCACCGTGGGCGAGACCGGCTCGCTCACGGGCCCGAGCCTCTACTTCGAGCTGCGGGCACAGGGCGAGCCGCAGGACCCCGCAGGCTGGTTCACCGAGCGCGGGCGCGGATGAAGCGCGCCTTCGACCCATCCTGCGAGGAGGCGGCTAACCTCCTGGACGGCCCGCGTTCGGCCGATGAGTGAGCCCGAGCCCTCCGGCCGAGCCTCCCCCTGCACGGAGCACGAATGAGTAGACCTTCCCCGAATCCCATCGTCGCCTTCCTCGCAGGCGTCGTCGCCACGCTCTGCGTGACGGCGATGGTCGCAGGCGGCGCGGGCTGGGCTGCCTCCCGCTACCAGGACCTGAGCCTCTTCGCGAGCGTGCTCGACCTGGTTCGCCGCAACTACGTCGAGCCCGTCGACGAGCACCTGCTGATGGAGAGCGCGCTGCAGGGCCTGCTCCGCTCCCTCGATCCGCACTCGGCCTACATGTCGACCGAGGCCTACGAAGAGATGCAGGTCGACACGACCGGCGAGTTCCACGGGCTGGGCATCGAGATCACGAAGGGGCCCGGGCGCTTCATCCTCGTCGTATCGCCGATCGAGGGCACGCCCGCGTTCCGCGCAGGTCTCCAGGCCCAGGACCAGATCACCGAGATCTGTCCCACCGAGGTGCCCGAGGACTGGGAAGAGGGCGAGACCTGCCGCAACACCCAGCCGATGACGCTCGTCGAGGCGGTGCGCCTCATGCGCGGGCGCAAGGGCACCGAGATCACGATCCACGTCTTCCGCGACGGCTTCGAGGAGCCGAGGCCCTTCACGATCAAGCGCGACGTCGTGCAGATGGCGTCGGTCACGACCGACACCCTCGAGCCCGGCTTCGGCCACCTCCGCATCCGCAGCTTCCAGGAGCGCACGGGCGCCGAGGTGTCCGACGGGCTCGCCGCGCTGCATGCGGAGAACCCGGACGGCCTCGAAGGCCTGGTGCTCGATCTGCGCGACAACCCGGGCGGCTTGCTGACCCAGGCCGTCACCGTCGCCGACCACTGGCTGGGTGACGGGCTCATCGTCTACACGCAGGGCCGCAGCGACGCCGAGCGGCAGGACTTCGGCGCCCGCGCCGAGGGCGTCGAGCCCGACTACCCGATCGTCGTCCTCGTGAACGCGGGCAGCGCGAGTGCCTCCGAGATCGTCGCCGGCGCGTTGCAGGATCACGACCGCGCGCTCGTGCTCGGGCACCCGACGTTCGGCAAGGGCTCCGTGCAGACCGTCTATCCACTGGAGGCGGGCGCGGCGTTGCGACTCACCACCGCGCTCTACTACACGCCTTCGGGCCGCTCGATCCAGGAGGTCGGCATCGATCCCGACATCGAGCTGTCGGTGCTCGCCGCCGTGAACGAGGAGCGGCGCACGCGCATGCGCGAGCGTGATCTGCTCGGTCACCTGACGCACGCCGAGGCCGACCCCGATGGCGCGGCGGAGCCGGCAGAGGCCGCGCCCGTCGCTGCCACCGACGCCGCCGACGCCGAGGTCGTCGCCGAGGCTGAAGAGGAGCGCGACGTCGTGCTCGCTCGAGCGGTCGAGGTGCTGAAGAGCTGGCGCTACTTCGAGGGCCTGCGCCCGCGGCGTCTGCCCAGCGTGCGCGCGGCGGTCGATCCCGACGCGATGGGCGAGGGGGCTGACCAGAACGGCGAAGGCGCGGGCGACGACGATGCGCTGCCCGCCGAGGGCGCGATCCCGACGCCGGGCCGCTCGCCCTCGACCGACGCCCGCGACGACGTGAGCGGGGGCGCCTGATCGCCCCATGACCCCCTCGGCCAACGCGGGCGAGCGCACGCGACGCGTGTTCACCGTGAGCGAGCTGCTCGCGGGGCTCGCCTCGCTGCTCGACGACCAGGTCGGGCGTGTCTGGACTAGTGGCGAGATCAGCAACCTGCACCGCGCGCGCTCCGGCCACACCTACTTCTCGTTGAAGGACGATCGAGGCCAGATCAGGTGCGCGATGTTTCGCAGCGCCGGCGCGCGCGTGCCCTTCGAGCTCGAGGACGGCCTCGAGGTCGAGGTCTACGCGGAGGTCTCGATCTACGCGGCGCGCGGTGACCTGCAGCTGATCGTCCGCACCGTCGAGCCGCGTGGCACCGGCGCGCTGCAGCTCGCGTTCGAGCAGCTCCGCCGGCGGCTCGAGGCCGAGGGGCTCTTCGACGCGCAGCGCAAGCAGACGCCACCGACGTTGCCGCGCC
The DNA here is from genome assembly GCA_964474355.1 of uncultured Spirochaetaceae bacterium. Lineage (GTDB taxonomy): Bacteria > Myxococcota_A > UBA9160 > UBA9160 > UBA4427 > CAYYSY01. Next base: position 3,240 of record CAYYSY010000229.1, read on the forward strand.
GCATCGGCCTCGTCACCTCGCCGACGAGCGCGGCCGTGCGCGACGTGCTGGAGGTGACCGCGCGGCGCCTTCCCGGCGTACCGATCCTGATCTCGCCGACCCAGGTGCAAGGCGCGGCGGCCGCGAACGAGGTGGCGGCCGCGATCGAAGCGATGCGCGATCAGGACATCGACGTCGTGCTCGTGGTGCGCGGCGGCGGCTCGCTCGAAGACCTGCAGGCGTTCAACAGCGAGGTCGTCGCCCGCGCGATCGCAGCGTGTCCGCATCCGGTGATCTCCGGCGTCGGTCACGAGGTGGACGTGACGATCGCCGACCTCGTGGCGGACGTGCGCGCGCCGACGCCGTCGGCGGCGGCCGAGCTCGTGGTGCCGCATCGCGACGAGCTCCGCAGCGACGTGGCCCGCGGCGCGCGGCACCTCGCGATGGCGATGGGCACGCTGGCCGAGCGGCTCCAGGCGAGACTGCACCGCGAGTCCGATGCGCTGCGGGCCCTGTCCCCGGCGACGCGCCTCGCGACGCAGCGCACGCGCCTCTCGGCGGCGGCTCGGGCGCTGCCCCAGGCGTTCGGGCGCCATCCGGCCCGAGCCGAGGAGCGCCTGCGCGGCGCCGCCCTTGCGCTCGGCCATGCGCTCGCCGGTCATCCGCGCAGAGCGCGCAGCCGGCTCGAGCTCGCCGCGCGCGCCCTGGCGCCGGCCGCGAGTCGGGGCGCCGAGCGGGCGCGCGCGCGGGTGGGCTCGCTCGTGGCGCGACTCGATGCGCTCTCGCCCCTGGCCGTGCTCGGGCGGGGCTATGCGGTGGCGCGTGTCGAGCGCGACGGGCACATCCTGCGCCGCGCGAGCGACGTCGAGGCGGGCGACGGCGTGCGGGTGCAGCTCGGCGAGGGCGAGATCCGGGCCACGGTGACCGACACCGAGCCGGGCTGAGGCCATGCGTGCTCCGCTGCCGCAACTCGCGGTGGCAGTCTCGAAAAACGCTTGCAGATTCGGGGTTTTGGGGATCCTCTGCGATTGACGGGGATCGGCCCTGGGGTACTTTGGGGCGGCCCCTGGGCGGCGGGCATGCGGCGCAGCGGCGAATGGCCGACTCGGCGAGACGAACGAGCAGGCGAGCTCGGCGCCGGACTGCGGTCGCGCACGAAGTCGCCGCATCGCCGTCACATCGAAGCCACACCCAGGGCACACCCGGTGCCGATCCTCGGTGAGGTCGGCTGGGTGAAGCCGGGTGGCAGGTGCCACCGGGTGGCGAAGGGCGGCGAGCGCGAGACGTGGAGGCGCCGTGACGGATCGGAGTCGGGCCCAGACGAAGGCCGGCAAGAGCAGCGCCCGCAAGAAGAAGGCGGCCGGCACCGCGGGTGAGGCCCCCGAAGAGGCGGCGAATCCCTTCGGCGAGCTGAGCTTCGAAGAGGCGCTCTCCCAGCTGGAGGGCATCGTCGACCGGCTGGAAGAGGGCGACCTCGACCTGGCCGACGCTCTGGCGAGATTCGAGGACGGCGTACAGCTCACCCGGCACTGCCAGGCCCAGCTCGAGGCCGCCGAGCGCCGCGTCGAGGTGCTGACCCGAGAGGGTGGCGACTGGTCGACGCGCCCCTTCGCGGCGTCGGACGACGACCCGGCCGCCGAGGACGACGCGTAGAGCACCGACGGACGGGGCCGGCGACGGCGGCGGGCTGCGAGAGCCGAGAAGAGCCGAGAAGAGCCAGAGAGAACCGAGCAGGAGCACATGGACGCACTGGCCTACATCGCCGAGCGCACGCCCTGGGTCGACCAGGCCCTCGAGGCCGTGCTGCCGCCCGCCGAGGCCGCCCCCGAGCGGCTGCACGCGGCGATGCGCCATCTCGTGTTCCCGGGCGGCAAGCGGCTGCGGCCGGCGCTCTGCTTCGCGGGCGCGGAGGCGGTGGGCGCCGATCCCCGGCTCGCCACGCCGATGGCCGCGGCGGTCGAGCTGATCCACACCTACTCGCTCGTGCACGACGATCTGCCCTGCATGGACGACGACGACGAGCGCCGGGGTCGGCCGACGGTCCACGTGGCCTTCGACGAGGCGACGGCCGTGCTTGCGGGCGACGCGCTCCAGGCCTGCGCGTTCGAGGCGCTCACGACCGTCGACGCGCTCGCCTCGGTGGGCGCGGCTGCCGTGGCCGCCGGCGCGGCGCGGCTCGCCCGGGCCGTGGGGGCGGCGGGGCTCGTGGGCGGGCAGGTGGACGATCTCGCCTTCGACCCCGCTCGGACCGACGTCGAGTCGGTGCGATCGATTCATCGCCGCAAGACCGCCGCGCTGATTCGTGCGGCGGTGGTCGGCGGTGGCCTCTTCGGCGGCGCGACGCCGGAAGAAATCAGCCGGCTCGAGCGCTTCGGCGACGCCGTCGGCATCTCATTCCAGGTGGCCGACGACGTGCTCGACGCCGACGAGGACGAGGGCTGCTCGTTGATCCCGCTCGTCGGTCGCGATCGCGCACGCGACGAGGCCGAGCGGCTGCTCGAGGTCGCGCTCGACGAGCTCGACGGCCTCGGAGAGAGGGCCGAGCCGCTGCGCGAGCTGGCCCGGTTCGCCGTGCGGAGGAAGACATGACCAGGCGTGACGAGCAGACCGAGCGCGCCCTGCTGCACGCGATCGAGAAGCCCGCGGACCTTCGGCGCCTGCCCCGCGAGCAGGTCGAGCAGGTCGCGGACGAGATCCGCGCGGAGATCCTCGAGCGCGTGAGCCAGACGGGCGGCCACCTCGCATCGAGCCTCGGCGCGGTCGAGCTGATCACCGCGATCCACTACGTGTTCGACACACCCGACGACCGCCTCGTGCTCGACGTCGGTCACCAGGGCTATCCGCACAAGATGCTGACCGGCCGGCGAGCGGGGTTCGACACCATCGGTCAGGTCGACGGCATCTCGAAGTTCCTGCGCCGGAGCGAGAGCGAGCACGACTGCTTCGGCGCCGGCCACGCAGGCACGTCGATCTCGGCGGCGCTCGGTATGGCCCGCGGCAAGCACCATCGCGGCGACGACGGCCTCGTGGTCGCGCTGATCGGCGACGGCGCGATGACCGCCGGCATGGCATTCGAGGCGCTCAACCACGCCGGCCATCTCGAGGAGTCGAACCTCATCGTCGTGCTGAACGACAACGAGATGTCGATCTCGCCGAACGTCGGCGCGCTCTCGTCCTTCCTCTCGCGCAAGCTCTCGGCGCCGATGGTCCGGCGCATGAAGGGCTGGGCGAAGGAGTTCCTCTCCACGATGCCCGGCGACATGCTCCACTGGGCGCAGAAGGCCGAGGAGTCCCTCAAGGTCTTCTTCTCTCCCGGGTTGCTCTTCGAGGCCCTGAACTTCAAGTACGTCGGGCCGATCCAGGGCCACCGCATGGACGTGGTGCTCGAGACCTTCGAGAATGTGAAGGAGATGCTCGAGGCCGGTGACGGCCCGATTCTGGTTCACGCACTCACCGAGAAGGGCCACGGCTATGACCCGGCCGAGCGAGACCCGCTGAAGTATCACGGCGTCACGACGTTCGACGTCGGCTCGGGCAAGTTCGCGCCGAAG
>CAYYSY010000230.1:0-7408 GCA_964474355.1 uncultured Spirochaetaceae bacterium
TCGGTCAGCGTCACGCCGCCGCCTTCGCCGCCGATCTGATCACCATCACCGCCCCGCGCGTCGATCCCGGCCGATGTCGAGAGCGTCGACCGCGAGCCGGCGTAGACCAGCCCGGCCCATCCGCCGGCGCCAGCCGCGCCCGCGCCCGCGCCTCCATGCGAGTCGAGCTGCCCCGTCAGCTCGATGTACCCGCCCGGCTCCGCGCCCTCGGCGCCCAGCAAGATCCGCCCGCCGGTGCCGCCGCCGCCGTCCGCGGCGTCGGCCCCGTGCGTCCGCACGTCGCCCGACATGAAGATGCTGCCGGCGACCTCCAGCTCGAGATCTCCGCCCGCCTGTCCGTCGAGCTCGCCGAAGGTCTCGATGTCACCCGAGCCGGCATAGTCGCCGTCCGCAAAGAGCTGCAGGCCGCCTCGAAACGCCGGCTCGAAGTCGACGGTCGTGATGACGCCTTCGTTCGCGATGCCGTGTGAGAAGCGGTAGATCCCCGTCGTGCCGAAGTTCGTGAGCGGCAGCTCGAGGGTCGCCTTGGCGCGAACGTCGATCCCCGTGACGACCTCGCTCATCTCCCCGAGATCGTCGACGCCGTTCGAGATGAAGAGCAGCTCGTGGGTGCTGAGGGCATACACCTCACCCGCGCCCGGATCGACCGCCGGGTCGAGCGGCACCACGACGTCGCCGTCGACGATGAGCGGCCTCGGGCCCGTATCGACCACGACACCGGAGGTCGGCGTGAAGCTCGCATCGACGTCCCCCGAGTCGAGCACCTCGATGTCGCTGTCGCGTCCATTCGCGACCCGGAGCTGGACGTTCCCGGCCCGCCCTCCACCGCCGTCGCGCCCGAAGCCCTCGCCGCCCGAGACGTCGATCAGCCCGGCGAAGGCATTGCTGCCCTTGTCCTTGCAGGCCACGCCTGTGGCGGCGACGGCGAGCACGAGCAGGAGGGTGATGGTGCGAACGGTGTGGAGACGCGGGAATGCGAGCATCAGCGGGAGCTCCTTCACGACGACGCCGGGTGTAGCGAAGACGCTTCAGTCTACCCCGCCCGGCGGGTCGATCAGGCTGCCACGTGCTCCACGAGCCATGCGTGCACCGGCAGCAGCCGCCTCATGCGCGTCGCGCACCAGCCAGCGAACGTCGGCTTGCCGACGCTCGCGGGCAGCGGCTCCATGAACCGCACCTGAAACCCGTTCATGCGAAGCAGCTCTTCGCGGGGATGATCCGCCGGCCACGGCGCTGGCACCTTCTTCAGCAGCTCGCCCGCGTACTCGCAGCGCCCTGCCTTTGCTGACCGGCTCAGCTTTGCGATCGCCTTCGTGAGCTGCTCGCCTTCCTTCCCGCCCACCGCCTCGCGCCAGCGCGCCCGCGACTTCGGGTCGAAGCCCATGCCGCTCGCGAACCCGACACCATCGGCGTCGATGCGAAGCCACAGGATCGGCGCCGTCTTCTTGTCGGCACCCTCCCACGCGGTGAGCAGCAGGTGGTCCTTGTAGCGCGGCGTGCCTTCCTTCACGAAGCGCAGATCGCGATGCAGCGGCGACACCGACGAGCGGCGCACGACGGTGAGATCGGCGTCGAGCCGGTCTGCCAGGTCCTCGATCAGCTCGGCACCCGGATCGACGAGCCCTTCCTTCAAGCGCGCCTTCTCGGCGGCATACTGCTTCCTGTCGAAGTCGGGCAGCTTGCGAAGCAGGTCGACGGCTTCGAGATCGAATCCGGTGAACGACATGGCGTCTCCTCTTCTCTTCTCCATCTCGTACCCCGTCCAAGAGTACGACGAAGGATCTGCTCGGTGAGCTGCCACCGATCGGTTGATGCCGTCCGATGGCTCCAGAGTGGGTTCCTCTCCGTCCCAGGCGCACACTGCGGCGCCCGCTCCTGGTCCTCGATGATCGAGCCGATGGCGGCCGGCGCACTCGATGTGACGCTGTGTCAGGCGAGGCCGGAGCTGGAATCGACCGCCCGGCACACCCCACACGCACCCGGCTCATTCGCGAGACCGACACCGGGTCGAGTTCCCCACGAACGAACCTTGACCGGCACTCTGCCAGGCCGCATCGCATCGTCGCGCGGTCTTCATGGCAGATTCGTCATTGGACGCTCCAGCTCGATGAGTCCAGCTGTTTTGGAGGCCCCTCGCTGCCGTAGCTCGAGCCCCATGCGATCCTCGCCCGCGCGCGGCTCCAGGGCGGTCGGCGCGACCATTTCTCATTGTTCGCCGGGGGGGTAACCATGTCCGAGTCACAGCCGAGTAGCGCCGCAGAGACCGAGCCGAAGCCCGGGAACGCGGATGCGAGCACCCGCGCCCCGCGCGCGAACAGCGGCGGCGACATGCGAAATGCCCTCGACGACTACTACGTGATGAAGGAGCTCGACACCGAGCAGCGCCCCGACGAGAAGGTCGAGACGCAGCCCAACCTCGTCTCGCGCTACTACGACGTCGTCACGCAGTTCTACGAGTACGCGTGGGGCCAGAGCTTTCACTTCTCTCCGCGGCACCCGGGCGAGAGCCTCCTCGAGTCGCAGAAGCGGCAGGAAGAAGGCGTGGGCGAGCTGCTCCAGCTGAAGCCGGGCATGAAGGTCGCCGACATCGGCTGCGGCGTGGGCGGCCCGCTCGTCACGATCGGCAAGGCGACCGGCGCCAGCATCACCGGGCTCAACTTCAACGCACACCAGATCGCGCGCGGCGAGCAGCTGGTCCGCAAGGCCGGGCTCGACGGCACCTGCGGCTTCCTGCTCGCCAACTTCATGGACGTGCCGCTCGAGGACGGCCACTTCGATGCGATCTACTCGTTCGAAGCGATCTGCCATGCGCCCGACACGGGGCTGCTCTTCAAGGAGCTGTACCGGCTGCTGAAGCCCGGCGGTGAGATCGCCGCGGTCGACTGGTGCCTCACCGAGCGCTTCGACCAGAGCGACCCCACACACTGCGACATCCGCGACCGCATCGAGTTCTCGAACGCGACGCCCGATCTGCTCACGCCCCAGCAGCAGCTCGACACGATGAAGGGCGCCGGGTTCGAGATCCTCTCGGCCACCGATCAGGCCGCCGAGAGCGATCCGAAGACGCCCTGGTACATGGCGTTGCAGGGACGCGACGTCTCGCTCGCCTCGCTTGCGCGCATCCCGGCGGGACGCAGACTCACGGCCGGTGTCACGGCGATGCTCGAGAAGATGCGGATCGCCCCGTCCGGTACGAGCGAGGCCTCGCAGCTGCTGAATGTGGCCGCAGACTCGCTCGTCGAGGGCGGCGAGCTCGGACTCTTCACTCCGAGCTTCCTCGTGCACGCGCGCAAGCCCGAGTAGGCGGCGAGAGAGAGTTACGGCGAGCGCTTCGTCGGTCGCGTAGGCAAGTTGCGGATTGGCAGGGGGGGGATCCAGCGGATGAGTGAAGTCGACCCGGCTCTCGATCACGACGTACTGATCGTGGGAGGCGGCCCGGCGGGCTCGACCTGTGCGCGCTTCGCAGTGCGCCACGGGCTCGACGTCGCCGTCATCGAGCGCACCGGACAGCGCCCGCCGAAGCACACGAGCGCCGGCATCTTCGACCACACGTGGAAGGCGCTCGACCTCTCGCCGCACGACTATCCCCACGCCATGCGCTCGCCCCACGCGTTCGAGTTCACGACGCTGAAGGATCGCGAGCGGCTGCCCGACGTCGTGCAGATCGTGGCGCCCCGGCTCAAGCGCCACGCCTACTTCCCGAACCGCGACGAGTTCGACGTGTGGCTGCTCGACCTCGCGCAGAAGGACGGTGCGCTGGTCCTGCAGGACTCGGTCGTGCGCCCCCACGACATCGACCACGTAGTCGACGAGAAGGGCGAGCGTTACCACGTGCGCGTCGGCACCGAGACGCACACGGCCCGCGTGCTCGTCGGCGCCGCGGGCACCCGGTGCCCGGTCTATCGCAAGTACTTCGAGACGTCGGCCGGCTGGCCCGGTCAGACGATGCTGCTGACCGAGGTCGAGGCGCCCGAGAGCGAATACCACGGCCCGGCGTATGCCAGCTATTTCGGCTTCTCGAGCCCCGACGTCTTTGCCTGGACCTACGTGGTCGGCGACGGGCGGGTCCACATCGGCACGGCGGCGATCTCGACCGAGAAGTCGACCAAGAAGGACATGCGCTTCGACGAGTTCCTCGACTTCCTGAAAGAAGAGGACTACGTCGACCCCGAGTTCGAGCCCAAGGATCACAGCACGAGCGGCGGCTCGATCCGCATGTTCGCCAAGGCCCCGATGAGTACCGCCGACGGCACCTGCCACGTGATCGGCGACGCCGCGGGGCTGCTGCAGTGCGACGCCTACAACGGCATCACGAGCGCGATCACCTCCGGCCGGCTCTGCGCGGAGGCGATCGCCCGCGGCGATCGCGACCCGAAGCTCCGAAAGAAGCTGAACCCGTATCTCTTCCAGGACGTGCTCCGCGACATGCTGAGCAAGCCGCTGCCCTTCCTGCGGCGCTTCAAGTAGGTCCTGGCCAGACCCCACGGAGGCACACCCCCCGCCATGCTCGACAAGCTGCTGCCGCGAAGGAAGCGACGCGCGAAGGCGCGTACCTCCAACGAAGTCCGCCTGCAGAGCTACCCGCCGCCCTACCCCGACGGCTGGTATCGGCTCATGAACGCCGACGAGGTTCGCCCGGGCGAGGCGCGCTACATCGAGGCGCTGGGCCGCGAGCTCGTGGTCTGGCGGAGCGAGGACGGCGCGCAGCTCTCGGCCATGACGGCCTTCTGCCCCCACGTCGGCGCAAACCTCGCGAACGGCTTCGTGAGAGGCGACCGCATCGTCTGCCCCTTCCACGCCTGGGAGCTGACGGGCGACGGCCGCGTCGCGTGCGTGCCCTACAGCGATGCGACGCCGGGCCGGGTGCTGAACGAGAGCTTCCGCGTCGAAGACGTACACGGGCAGCTCTTCATGTACCACCGCACGGGCGGCACCCCGCTATCGAGCTCGGACGAGCCGCCCCACCCGCCCCCGCGCATCCCCGACGTCGATGCCGGCGACTTCGTGTATCGCGGCCAGCACGATGCAGGGCGTGTTCGGATGCATATCATCGAGTTCGCCGAGAACAGCGTCGACTTCGCGCACTTCGAGCCCATCCACAGCCAGCTGCGCGTGCCGTGGACGTCGATCCCGATTCCGGGCTTCAAGATCGAGCACATCGCCGAGTGGAAGCTCGACGAGGAGCGGCCACACGTCAGCTACTTCCTCGATGAGGCCCGTGTGCACGCGTTCGGCCGCCCTCTCGAGCGCGCCGGCGCAAGCGCGGTGGCGACGTTCACCGGGCCCGGCAGCGTCGTGAACTTCCGCTTCGACATCCCCGACCTCGGCAAGATGGAGCTCATGCAGACGCACCTGCCGGTCGGGCCCCTCGAGCAGCAGGTGAACTTCCGCTGGTTCGCCGACCCGAAGATCCCGCGGCTCGTCGCGTGGTACATCGTCGGCAACTGGATCTCCCAGTGGAAGCAGGACATCGACATCTGGGAGAACAAGGTCTACCTCGATCGCCCGATGCTCTCGAAGGACGATGGCCCGGTCGTGCGCATGCGGCGCTGGTACCGGCAGTTCTACTCCGAGGACGAGCGCCCGACGGTCGACCCGCTGCCCGTGCGGCGCCTGGGCACGGACGAGAGCCCACCCCAGCCCGCGCCGACCTCGAAAGAGCCCACAGCTCCCCCCGCCGCCCTCCACGCATCGAGCAGGAACACCTGACCATGGCCGCCACCGCCCTCCCCGAGTTCAGCGACGCCTCACCGGAGCCCCAGGCCGCGGCGCACCACTGGCTGCGCCCCTACGAGCGCTTCATCGTGAAGCTGCGCAAGGCGCTCGGGCTCGCGCTCACGATCAACTTCCTCACCTTCTGGGCGGTGCCCATCTACGTGATGGGCGAGTCGTTCAACCGCTTCCTCCACTACCTGCTGCGGCCGATCTACAACCTCGTCGACCACAACGCGAAGATCCGCGCCTTCGCCGCGGAGCACGTCTATCGCAAGGAGGTCCACACCGACTACTTCGCGACGGCGATCTTCTTCACGGCGGGGACGATCATCGCACTCACCACGGTCTTCACGGTGCAGATCACCACCGGCGGCCTGCCCTGGTGGCTCATCGCCGCGTACTTCTTCGCGTGGGTCGGCTTCGGCGGGCGCGGCATGGGCGCCGCCTACACGTTCGCGCACCGCGAGGGTCATCTCGCTGGCGGCCGCATGTACAAGCCCTGTATCCGCGACCACATCGGCAACTTCTTCGAGAACTGGGGCGGCCTCTTCTACGGCGGCGTGCCCTACAACTTCTCGACCTCGCACAACCTGCTGCACCACCGCCTCGACGCCGGCAAGGGCGACCCCTTCTACATGTGGGACTTCGACCGGACGGACTTCTGGGGCCTCATGCTCTATCAGTGGCGCATCTTCGTCTACATGACGGGGTGGAGCAGCCTGAAGGAGTTCCGCAAGCAGCGCGACGTGAAGCGCATGGACGAGGCCTATCGCACGCTGCGCAAGGGCGCGCTGATCTTCTGGGTCGCCACGCCGGCCACGATCCTCACCCTCCTGCTCGCGACCGGCAGCACACTCGGCTCTGCGCTGCTGTTCCTGTTCTTCATCTGGCTCCAGCCGCTCTGCGCGATGTCGTTCTTCCTGGCAACGCTGAACGTCGGCTTCCACGGCTTGATCGAGTTCGACGAGAACGGCAAGCACATCGAGTGCATCGCGGGCAGCACGATCCTCGACGGCCAGGACGACTCGTTCGGCGAAGACGACCACATGGCCCACCACTACTTCGGCAACGTGGAGCATCGCGATCTGCCCGCGCACCAGGCGAAGCAGCACGCCCTATGGGCGAAGCATCACGCGACTGTCTTCAAGGAGCTCTCGATCATCGAGCTCGGCATCTTCATCCACTTCGGGCTCTGGGACATGCTGCTCGACAAGCACTATGTGGACTTCGCAGGCGACCTCTCACGCGAAGAGACGATCGACCTGCTCCGCACCCGCGCGCAGCGCAAGGAGATGGACTACGAGGACTACGAGTTCCGCTACCTGCCGAACCTGCGCTCGACGTGTCGTGAGCTCGTGCGTCGTGGCACGTGCGAGACCGAGAACAAGGCCTACGTGTACCAGTCCCACCATAACGTGCAGTTCGACCTGAGCGTGCCCCGCTGACTTACGTGGTCCGTTGGTTGGACCCCGAGCCCGCCGCAGGACTGCCTGGCCCCAGCCGATCAGGCCTCACCGCGGTGCCCCCGTGCCATCGGCCGCGCCTCGACGTTGGCCTCTCCGCCTCTCGTTCAGCCCGCTGCCTGATCCGCCCCATGCCCCCAGGTCATCGCCGAGAACGGTCGCGGCTCCACCCCGAAGTAGGCGTCGAACACCCGCTTGCGAAGCTTCATCCGAGTCACGCTGAGCTTCAC
>CAYYSY010000231.1:0-3132 GCA_964474355.1 uncultured Spirochaetaceae bacterium
GGATCGAGAGTCCCTTGGGATCGAGGCGCCGCGCGCCCTTGATACGGAGATAGCCGAGCTCGTCGAACTCCCGCTCCAGCCACTCGCGCCGGGCGCGGGCGTCGAAATCCTCCTTGGCCCACTTCAACCGCTTGGCCGCGCGCAGCTCCTTCTCGAGCCTCTCCGCAAGAGGGATCAGGTACAGTACGTCCGACGCCGCATAGCTGAGTTGCTTGGGCGTCAGCGGGCGGCGGGACCAGTCCGAGCGCTGCTCGTCCTTCGGCAGATTCACGCCGAAGTGGTGCTCGACGAGCGCGGCGAGGCCGATGGACGGGTAGCCGAGCAGCTGGGCGGAGACCATCGTGTCGAAGATGTTCTTGAACTCGAAGCCGCAGTCGCGCTTCAGCACGTAGAGGTCGTACTCGGCGGCGTGGAACAGCACGCGCACGCTCGGTGACTTCATCATCTTGCCGAGCGGCTCGAGGTTCGCCGGGCCACCGAGAGCCAGCGGGTCGACCAGCCAGGCGCCCTTGCGGGTGGCGATCTGTATGAGGCACGTCTTGTCGAAATAGTGGTAGAAGCTGTCGGCCTCGGTATCGACGGCGACGACGTCTTCTTTCACGAGAGCCTTGGCGAGCGCCTCGAGCGCTGCCATCTCCGTGATCAGTTCGTATTCGGGCTCAGACAAATGCGCCTCGACTCCCCAAGTCGACTCCCGTGGAGGGACTCGGAAACATTGCTTGGGGGGAGGCCTCGGGAACCCGTCGCTATGGCGACCGGGCCGACTCACTCTAGCAGGGTGCCGAAGGACCCGCCTCCGCGGCGCTGGGCCTCGCCTGCGAGCGCTCGAGGTTCCGCCCCGCTGCACCTTGCCTGCGTACGGCCCGGTAGACGAGACTCGCCCCATGCGCACCGTCGGCCTCGGCCACTCCACGCGTAGCGACGCCGAAGATGCTGCGGGCGAGGCGTCGGCTCGTGCGGTGGAGGCCCTTGGTGGCGGCGTCCCATCGGCTGCCGTCGTGGTGTCGACGGGTGCCTACGGCGGCGAGGCGGCCGCGCGGAAGCTGGTCGCGCGGGCCTGCCGCGAGCTCGGGACTTTCGAGATCGCCGGCGCGGCGCTCGACGGGCTCATGGTCGGCGCCGCCGAGTGGACGGCCGAGCCGGCGGTGGCCGTCCTTGCACTCGCCGATGGCGGCGCCGGGGTCGCCCTGCTCGAGGAGGTCGCCGGCCACGAGGAGGCGCTCGCTGGTGAGCTCGCGTCGGCCTTCGACGCGGCGCCGGAGCCCGGCGACCTGCTCGTGCTCTTCGCCGAGGCCCAGGCCATCGATGGCCATCGCGCGGCGCGGGGCCTCCAGGGGCTGGGCGCATCGGCCGTCGCAGGCATGGCTGCGGGTGAGGCCACGGGCGAGAGCCAGCCCGTGTGGGCGGGAGACGAGGTCGTTCGCGGGGGTCTGGCTGCCCTGCGGATCCCCGGTGCCTCGGCTGTACGGGGTGCGGGCGGCCGGGTGGCGCTCACCCAGGCCGGGCGTCCGCTCGGCGAGCCGATGCGGATCACCCGGTCGCGCGGGCACTGGATCTCGGCGCTCGACGACAGGCCGGCCCTCGACGTGTACCGCGACGCCGTGCCGGCACCGCTGCGGCGTGATCTCGCCAGGGCGGCGCGCACGGTGCTGGTCTCGCTCGAAGACCGCTCCGGGCCGCGAGGCCATAGGCGCCGGGTTCGCAACGTCGTGGGCTTCGATGCCGAACGAGGCGCCTTCTCGGTGGCCGAGCCCCCCGGGCCCGGCGACCGGCTGGCGCTGGTCGCGCTCGATCCCGCCGCGGCCCGGGAGGAGCTCGGCCGGCTCGAGGCGCGGCTGTCCGGTCCCGCACCCGCTGGCGCGCTGTACCTCAACTGCCGCGCGCGCGCGCGAGCGCTCTTCGACCACGAGGGCTACGAGCTCGGCCGGGTCGAGGGCATCCTCGGTGGCTGTCCTGTGCTCGGCCTGATGGGCTCGCACCTCTACGCACGTGAGGACGAGCGCGCCGCGCTCGAGCTGCACACGTACGCGGCACTCGCGGCGCTGATCGACGCCTGAGCGCAGCGGCCCCCTCCGGCCACTCCACCCGCCGCTCCACCTTCGTTGCGCCGCGCCGATGTGTCGCGTAGGGTGTTTCATATGTAGCGACGATGTTCCGTTATATGGAACACCATTCGAGGCGGTCGCAGGGACGCGAGGGGGAGACCGATGGGAGCCGCGACGCCGGCGCCGGCCACCGAGGGTGCCGGTAGCATCGACAAGGCCCTCGACGTGCTCTTCCACCTGCACGCCGAGCCGGCGCCCCAGGGCGTGTCGGCCGTGGGCCGCGCGCTGGGCCTGCCGAAATCGAGTGTGCACCGGCTGCTCCAGGCGCTCGCGCGGCGCGGCCTCGTCGAGCGCGAGGAGGGCGGGCTCTATCGCATGGGGGTCGGGCTCGTGGCGCTCGGCCAGGCGGTGCTCGATCGCGAGCCGCTCACCCTCGCCGCCCGCCCCGTCCTCGAGGCGAACGCGCGCGCGACGGGCGAGACGTTCTTTCTCGTGGCGGCCCGGGGCGGCCGGCTCGTGGTGCTCGACAAGGCCGAAGGCGACGGCTTCCTGCGTGCGGCGCCCAGGGTGGGCGCCGAGGTGCCCGCGTTCGCCACGGCGGCGGGCAAGATCTACCGCGCCTTCGCTCCCGGCGAGATCGACTGGCCCACACGGCCCGAGTCGTACACGGACCGCACGTTGACCGACGAGGCCGCCTTCGAACGCGCCGCGGCCAAGACCCGCAAGCGCGGCTACGCCCGCAATCAGGACGAGTGGATCCGAGGCCTTGCCGTCGTCGCCGCACCGGTGCGGCTCGCGGGACGTCTCGCCGGCGCCGTGGCCATGGCCGGCGCGACCTCGGGCATGCGGGCGCTCGGTGACGAGCGCGCCCGCGATCTGGTCGTCGAGGCCGCCCGCGACATCGAGTCGAGGCTCCTTGGCCCGATCACGCCTTCAGCCCCGTAGAGCATGAGAAGCACGGAGAACGAGACATGAGCCATCCCCGAAAAGACGCCTCCCCCCGGCGCACCTTCTGGCTCGACGACCGCATCGTCGACGAGCGTGACGCAATGTTGCCCGTGCTCGATCACGGCCTGCTCTACGGCGA
>CAYYSY010000232.1:0-16813 GCA_964474355.1 uncultured Spirochaetaceae bacterium
TACGGCACGGTGTTCGCGTCGACCTTGCTGCTCAACCACTTCGAGCTCTTCGGGCTGCGCCAGGCATTCCTCTACGCTGCCGGCCGCGAGTACACGGCGCTGCCCTTCGAGACGCCCGCCTTCTACAAGTACGTGCGACACCCGCTCTACGTCGGCTGGCTCATGGTGCTCTGGAGCACGCCCGACATGAGCGTGGGGCGGCTGATCTTCGCCGGTGGGGCGTCGGCCTACATCTTCGTGGCGCTGATCTTCGAGGAGCGCGACCTCGTGGCCCACTTCGGAGAGACCTACGAGCGCTACCGCCAGCAGGTGCCGGCGCTCGTCCCGCTGCGTCGCAGCAAGCGTGCAACCCGGGCCGGGCTGGCCGGCTGACCGCGCGCTGCATGAGCGACCCATCCTCCCGGTCTGCGATGTCGGATCATCTCGGGCCGGGAGGGATGGGCGGCGCCGCGTCGGCGCGTCGGCGCGCGCTCAGTCTCCATCCAGGAGCGCGAGCGCCCGCTTCGGGGCCACCATCCGGTAGCCCTCCTCGAGGAGCCCGGCGACGACGCCCCATTCGACCTTCCGGTCCAGCCGGATGCCGATCCAGCCACTCGGCCCGACATAGGGCGGCACGAAGAAGACCTCGGGATCGGAGTCGACCAGGCCCTGCTGGTCCTCCTTGCTGAACTTGACCCAGACCGCGACGCGACCGTCGCCGTGATGATCGACGTGGAACGTCGCGAAGGTCTTCTTGCCGCCCCACCACGTGGGCGCGCCATGCGAGATGCGCTCGTCCGTCTCGGGCCACGCCGAGATGATCTTGCGAAGTCGGGGCAGGGGATCGGCGCGTCTGGGCATTGCGGAAGCGTAGAGCGCAACACGCGGCCGGCAAACGGGCCGGCAGCGTGGCAGGGGGAGGCACAGGCGTGGCTAGGACTCCGCCGCACGCTCCAGCGCGCGCTCGAGCCGGCCGAGCTCGGCTCGGGCCACGCCGTCGCTCGGGTCGAGCTCGAGCGCCTTTCGGTAGTCGGCGAGGGCCTCATCGCTGCGCCCCTGCCCCGCGTGCATGCGTGCGCGCTGCACGTGAGCGAGGGCACTCCCTGGCTCGAGCGAGATCGCCTCGTCGATGGTGAACATCGCCTCGCTCGTCTCGCCCATGTCCATCAACGCCACGGCGATGTAGACGCGCGGGAGCACCGACCCGGGCATGCCGAGCTGCGCCCGGCGCAGCGGCACGAGCGCGAGGCGGGGCTCACCGGCCTGCAGATGCATCTGCCCGACCACCAGATTCGCGTGGATGTGATTCGGATAGACCTCGAGCGCGCGCTCGAGCTGCGCGATCGCCGCCGTCTCGAAGCCACCGCGCGCGAGCCGCATGGCCTTGTAGTAGAGCGCCATGGCGTCGCGATCGTTGACGGCGAGTGCTTGATCGAAGAGCGCATCGGAGTCCCGCCAGGTGTCGGTCTGCACGCGCGCCGCCCAGGCCAGGGGCACGAGCACCAGAGCCGCGAGCACGGCGGCAACGATCTCCCGACGCGGTACACGTTCGAGCGCCCACGCCGCGCCGAAGGCGACGACGACCGCGAGCCCGACCAGCGAGAGCTGGAGATGGCGATCGTTCATCATGCGCAGGCCCATCGGCACGAAGCCGGCCACGGGGACCGTCAGCACGAGGAACCAGAGCCAGCCGACGAGCATTGGCCGGCCGGACGCGCCGAGTCGGGCGAGGCCCCATGTGATCGCAGCGAGAGCCACGAGCGCGAGTCCGGCCTGCCAGACGGGTACGGGGCCGAGCCCCATCTGGACGTGATTCGGCACCGTGAAGGCCAGGCCGCTCGGCCACAGGATGCGGCCGGCGGCGTCGAAGACGTTCACGAGCACCAGCCCGGCGCGCCCGAGCAGCCCGGGATCGCTGCCCCAGGTGTTCGCCACGGCCGAGTCTGCGAAGAGCCGCGCCCAGAGACCGACCACACCGATCACGAGCAGCGGAGCCTTCTCGACCAGGAGGCGTGTGGCCGAGGCCTCCGGACGGTCGGCGAAGCGGCCGACGCGCACGCCGGCGAAGCCGAGCCGTCCGAGCGGCCAGACGTCGAGCACGAGCAGCACGAAGGGCACGGCGGCGAAGCGTCCGCCCGAGAGCACGCCGAGCACGGCGCAGACGACGACGCCGGCGTAGCGCGCGCGGCTCGGGCGCTCGACGTAGAGCGCCCAGCACGCGAGCAGCGCGGCGAAGAACACGTTTGCGAGCGCGTCGGAGCGGGCGGACGCCCATGCGAGCGTCTCGACCGAGATCGGGTGCACCGCGTACACGGCGGCGACGAACGCACTCGGCCAGAAGCGCAGCGTGAGCCTCGAGAGCGCGAAGAGCAGCACCAGGCTGGCGAGGATGTGCAGCACCAGGTTGGCGAGCATGTACGGTGCGGGCACGATCAGGCCGAAGTAGTCGCGCTGGGCCTGCAGGCTGAGCCAGGCGAGCGGCTGCCACGCCACGCCCGGCTCGACGGCGAACGCGCGCGCCGCGTGCTCGGCGTCGAGGCCTCCCTTCACCAGCTCGTTCCCCAAGATCATCTGCTTGTCGCCGTAGTCGACGAACTCGTGGAGGTTGATCCCGGAGAAGATCCCGAAGGTCAGGACCGCGATCACGATGTAGACGGTGGAGGGGTGCACGGTCGCCGATTATGCAGCAGGACGAGTAGCCGGGCGAAGCGGAAAACCCGACGGCGCGTCGATCTCGGCGATGCGGCATCGCATACGCAACACGAACGCAGCCAGCGGCGAGGCACCGGTGCTCAGGCGTGGCGCCGACTCTCGGATCGGGCGGCTCCTAGAGGCTCGATCGCTTCAGCGTCAGGTCCGCACGACCCCAGGCCTGCGTGAAGCCGCCACGCGCCCACTCGGCCTCTGCCTCCATGCCTTCAGCGGCCAGGCTGGTGGCGAGGCCGAAGAGCGCCCAGCCGTTCTTCGGATACTGGGCGAGGTCCGCACGATAGACCTCCGCCGCCCGTCCGCTGTCGCCCATGTCGAGTAGCTGCGCGCCCAGGGCGAGCCGCGGTGATGCGTACCATGGCGGGGGCTCCATGTACGCCAGGCCGTCGTGCGCAGCGGCCGCGCGTTCGAGGGCCGCCACGGCCGCGGCGGCGTCCCCTCGCGCGGCAGCCAGCTCGCCCTCGAGATGCGCGATCCCAATGGAGAGGAGGGAACGCGCGCTCGCCGTGCCACCGGCAAGGATCAGCTCTGCAGACTCGGGGCGCGCCGCGTGGGTCTCGAGCTGCGCGAGCGAAAGGACGGCTTCGTCCAGGTCGCCGAGCCGCGTGTGCGCGAGCCCGCGCGTGTAGCTCGAGATGCCCGCGAGGTAGACGCGCCCCTGATCGGGGACCGGCTCGCCGAGCACGGCATCCCACTCGCCGAATCGCGCGAGCGTCAGCATCGGGATCGCGACGAACTCCTGGGTGAAGGGCGCCTCGTCGAGACCGTCCCGTGTAGCGGCGGCGAGCTTGCGCGCCGTGCTGATCGCGAGCTCGCGCCTGCCTTCGGCGCTCGCAGCCGCCCACAGGAAGTGCACGTTGTGCGGGTAGTACGCCGCACGGTAGAAGGCGTCGGGGCCGCACCACGAGAAGTAGCGCTCGTCTGCGGCAGCGGCCCGCACGTTGATGTCGGCGGCCTCCTCGTAGCGACCGACCCGCCAATAGATGTGCGAGGGCATGTGTACGAGGTGACCCGAGTCGGGCGCGAGGCCGTTCAGCCGATCGGCGGCGGGCACCCCCTTGTCGGGGAAGAACTCCTCGACGGCATGGATGTAGAGGTGGTTCGCGCCCACGTGATCGGGGGACTGCTCGAGCACGTACTCGAGGACCTCGAGCAGCTCGGTCGTATACACGCGCGGCTCTCCGTCGTCCGTCCAGTAGTTCCACGGGTACATGTCCATGAGCGATTCGGCGAAGATCGTTGCGGCATCGACGTCCGAAGGATCGGCCTGGTAGACGCGGCGCATGGCGTCCGCAAAGGCGAGATCGAGACCGGTCCTCGACTCGGGCGGGCTCTCGGAGTAGCGAAGTGCGAGCGCCTCTATGTAGGCTCGCTCGCGCTCGGTCGCGCCGGCGGCCGCCTCGAGGGCGAGCTGTGACTCGGTCCAGGCGCGCGCAGCGGCTTCGGGGCCCATCGGACGATTGATGTTGGGTCCGAGCGCGAAGGCCACACCCCATCGGCACATCGCGCACGCCGGGTCGAGCCGCAACGCTTCTTCGAACGAGCGGATCGCGGCCTCGTGATTGAAGCCGTAGAGCAGGATCAGCCCCTGATCGAAGTAGCGCTGTGCCTCGTCGCTCGTCGTCGTGATCGGATGATTCGCGGGCGGGAGCCCCTCGAGCAGCCTTGGCCGGTCATTCGTCGCCATTGGCTCGGCCGCGGTCGGCTCCCGCATGGTCGGGCGACCGTCGCGCCCACAGGCGAGCGAGAACAGGATCGCGGCGAGTGCGGCGATGATGAGGATGAAGATCGGACGAGAAGCGAAGCGTCGTTGCATGGCGAGTCTCCTGGCGACTGCGGTATGGAGTCCGCGGTCGGACATGCATCATGTGGCCGGCATCGCAGTACGGTCGACCCGTGACGGGGTGCATCACCGGGGTCGAGGGTCGAAAGCGTGCCCCATGAGACGGGCCGAGGCGACGTGTCCCGATCGCCCCTACGTCGAGGGCGGCGACTCGAGGGCGCCGCGCATCGCGACGACCACCTTGCCGAGCGCCTCCCCCGAGGCCACGCGCTCGAGCCCGTCGGGCAGCTGCTCGAACGGGACCACGCGATCGACGGGCACGCGGAGCTCACCGCGAGCGTGCAGGTCGAGCATTCGACGCTGCGCGTCGAGACGAAAGGCGCGGTCGTAGCCCGACGGCATCACGCCCATCACCGAGTAGCTTCGCTGCACGAGGTGAGCAGCGCGCGGCTCGAACCATCGGCCGCTCGCGTAGCCGACGACGAGCAGCCTCCCTTCGTGAGCGATGCAAAGGCTCGCCGCGCCGGCCGCGTCGCCGCCCACGGTGTCGTAGACGACGTCCGCGCCCGCGCCGCCCGTCGCCTCGCGCACCTCGTCCTCGATCGAGCCGGTGCGGCGGTCGATCACGACTTCGGCGCCGAGCGCGCGGCAATGCTCGGCTCGCTCGGCGCCCGAGGCTGTCGCGATCACGCGCGCCCCGAGCGCGCCCCCCAGCGAGATCGCAGCGGAGCCCGTGCCGCCCGCGCCGCCGAGCACGAGCAACCACTCGCCCTCCTCGATGCGCGCGCGCTGCACGAGCCCCACCCATGCCGTGTGCGCGGGGATCGCGAACGAGGCCGCCTCGGGCCCGGCGAGCGACGGAGGCGCCGGCAGCGCGAAGTCGTCGAGCAGCAGGCATTCCTCGGCGAACCCGCCCGCGCCGATGAAGAAGGCCGTGACGCCGAGGACCCGCTCGCCGAGCGGCGTCTCCGCGCCTTCTCCGGCGGCGACGACCTCCCCCACCACCTCCTGACCGGGCGTGAAGGGCAGCGGCGGCGTCAAGGCGTAGGCGCCTCCACCGCGACACATGAGCACATCGGGGAGGCCGACACCGGCGTGCGACACGCGCACGCGCAGCTGACCGGGCCCGGGCTCGGGCAGCGGGAGATCCTCGGCGAGCTGCAGCGCCTCGTGCGGTGCGCCTTCGCGCACGACCTGCCAGCCCCTCATCGCGCACGTCCCGGCATCATGTACACCCGCTTCAACGCGGCACGAGGCCGCCATCGATGCCGAACGTGGCACCGGTGACGAAGCTCGAGGCATCGCTCGCGAGGTAGAGCGCGAGCGGCGCCACCTCGTCGGGCTCGGCGGCACGCCGGAGCAGCGCCGCCGCCTTCATCGCCTCCTGGGCCTCGGGCGGGTTGTTGCGAACCATGTCGGTGTCGATCGTGCCCGGCGCGATCGCGTTCACGCGCACGCCGCGCGCGGCCAGCTCCGCCGCCTGGGAGCGGGTCTGCGCGAGGAGCCCCGCCTTCGCGGAGGCATACATCGAGATGAAGGGCGAGAAGAGAAAGGCGCCGGCGCTCGCGACGTTGACGACCGAGCCGCGCCCATTCGCCTCGAGATGGCGCAGCGCATACTGCGTCAGGAACACCGGCCCGCGCAGGTTCACGTCCATCGACTTCTGCCACGCCTCGGGCGTCAGCTGACCGAAGGGCTGTGCCAGCGGATTGGCGGCGTTGTTGACGAGCACGTCGATGCCGCCGAACGCGTCGACGGTCCCTTCGACCAGTCGTTCGAGGTCAGCGAGCTCACCCATGTGCACAGGCAGCGCGATCGCCTCACCACCCGCGTCGCGGATGCTGCGGGCGACGTCCTCACAGGCGTCTTGCTTGCGGCTCGCCACGACGACCTTCGCGCCGGACAGCGCGAAGGTCTCGCAGATCGAGCGGCCGATGCCGCGGCTGCCGCCGGTGACGATCGCCACCCGTCCGTCGAGTCGAAACGTCGATTCCAATCGTGCGCGGTCCAAGGGCTGCCTACCTCGATGAGTCGTGGCCGGCGCTGGTGCGCGCCGGCGAGCGGGCGGGGGCCCGCGGTTTCGGGTGCATCGCCCACGATCGCGGGCGCGTGCGTCAGGCCCAGCAGACGACGACCGTGCGGTCGCCCTCGTAGGGCAGTCGGCCGTGGGACGTCGAGTGGTTGTCGATCGCCACCACGTCACCGAGCTTCCACGGCTCGATCACCATGTGTCGCCAGATGACGTCGCGCACGTGCTCGACGTCGGCCGCGTCGATCTCGGATCCATCGAGATGGGTCGTGTGCATGCCGAGCTCTTCCGATGGCGTCTGCGCCAGCCGCTCGGCGAGCCCGGCGGCCATGCGCGCCAGCCCCTTCTGCCGCTCGGTCGGTCGGTACTCGGCGACACGGCGCAGCTCGGCCTCCGCGGTGGTGCGGTGGAAGGTCGTCAGGTGGTTGTGCCAGACCGGCTCGCCCGTCGCCGGGTGCGCGCGCATGACGGGCTGGGTGCTGATCAGTCGCAGCCCGTCGCCATCGACCCAGACCGGGTCGAAGCCCTCGGCGCGGCTCTTGTCCTCGACCACGGCATGATCGGTGGTGCCGAACATGTCCGGCCAGGGCTTGAGCTGCGTCGGGTCGGCCGACTCCTCCGCACCCGGCGCGGCATAGTTGCGCACGTGGCGCAGGCCCTTCTGCTCGAAGCGCTCGCGCACGTCGGAGTCGAGGTCGGCCCACACCTTGCGGAAGTCACACAGCGGTGTCTCCCCACCGCCCGCCGCCGGCTCGACGAGGCAGCTGAAGAACACACGCCGCGGCGGGCTCGCGCAGAAGCTCATCTCGCAGTGCTGCGGGATCGGATAGAAGTCGGGCAGCTCACTCGCGTTGAACACGTAGTCGCTGACGGCGTCGCGGGGCGACGTGCCGAGGTAGTCACGCTTCAGGTCGTCGTCGACGGCGCGGGCGATGCGCTCGAAGTCGTGCGCGTCCTCGACGTCGAAGCCTCGAAAGCGCAGAGCGCCGTGACGGGTGAGCGCCGCCCGGACCCAGTCGGCCTCGTCCTTCAGCGCCTGGCAGAGACGGCCGACGTCGCGACTCCGGGGTGTGTCGCCACGGGGCGCCAGCGTGAGCGGCAGCTCGCCGCTCACCTCGTACGCACCTGCGATCGGCGGGGGGATGGTGTCGGAGCCATCTCGTTTCATCGGGGATCTCCGGAGGGGCCCGAGGGCCGGCGGCGCCAGGAGCACGTCAGAGTATCGGAATCGTTCCGGGAACGGTGTCAGAACTCATTGGGGCTGCGCAGCATCTGCACATGGGATGGCATGTGACGCATGCCCCCCGGTTCACTAACCTTCGAACGGCTGTTCGGCAAGTCATATGCCCCTGCCTACGCTGACGAGTCCCCCATGTCCTCACCCCACGACGCACCGGACGCCGACGTCCAGACCCCTTCGGAGCCCGCCACCGGCGGCGCACCCGACCGCGAGCGCAGCCCCGGCTCGGCCGAGACGCGCCTGCGACTCCTCGACGCCGCCGAGCACCTGTTCGCACAGCGCGGCTTCGAAGGCACCTCGATGCGCGCGATCACCCAGGCCGCGGGCACGAGCGTCTCCGCCGCGAACTACCACTTCGGCTCGAAGGAGAAGCTCCTCCACGAGACGATTCGCCGCGCGACGGAGCCGGTCAACGATCGCCGGCTCGAGCTCCTCGACGCCGCCGAGGCCGCGGCAGTGGGCAGGCCGCTCTCCCTCGAGACCATCCTCGACGCCTTTCTCCGGCCCGTGATCGAGTACCGGCAGGACGGGCAGACCGAGGAGGGGCGCCAGATCGCCTCCCGGCTCTTCAGCGACCCGCCCGAGCTGATCCAATCGATCAAGATCGAGATCTTCGGCCCGATGACGCGCCGCTTCACCGCGGCCCTCGGGCGGACCATGCCCGATCGCAGACCGGTCGACATCGAGTTCGGGTACCAGTTCCTGATCGCGATCATGGTCTACGTGATCAGCGGCCAGATCGAATCGAGCAGCCTCGCGCCGATGCACCCCGAAGGCGTCGACGACGAGCTGCTCCTGAGTCGGATGATCGCATTCGCGGCCGCCGGGCTTCGCGCCCTCCCGCCGGCTTGAGTCGCACGGAAAGAAGTAGCCGGACATGACGCCCGCACAGCGACGCATCGTCGCTCCGCTCGTCATCCTTGCGCTCGGTGTCGGCGTCGTGGCCGCGATCTTCACGACGCGCCCCTCCGTGGCGCCGCGCCCGCCCGACATACCGCGGCCCCTCGTGCGCGCGGTGACGGTGGCCCCCGAGCGCGTTCAGTTCGTGGTGAACGCGAGCGGCACCGTCACACCGAGTACCGCGGGTGACCTCGTGCCCCAGGTCTCCGGCGAAGTGATGTGGGTCTCACCGGTCTTCGTACCCGGCGGCTTCTTCGAGAAGGGCGAGCCGCTGCTGCGGATCGACGGGGCCGACTACGAGGTCGCTCTCGAGTCGGCCCGCGCCAACGTCGCAGCCGCCGAGAGCGAGTTTGCGCGCGCCGGGAAGGAGCGGGATCGACAGCGGAGACTCGCGGAAGGGTCGGCGGCGAGCCAGACACGCATCGACGACGCGGAGAACGCCTGGCGGGTCGCCCGCGCGCGGCTGCGCGAGGCGCGCAGCCAGCTCGAGCGCGCCGCGCGCGACATCGAGCGCACGGAGATCATCGCCCCCTACGCCGGCCGCGTGCGCAGTGAGCAGGTCGACGTCGGACAGTTCGTGAGCCGGGGCACGCCGGTCGCGCGCCTCTACGCGGTGGACTTCGCAGAGGTGCGACTGCCCCTGCCCGATCGCGAGCTCGCCTATCTCGACCTCGCCCTCGACTATCGCGAGCGGGAGCGCGAGGAAGCGCCGGCGCTGCTGCCGGCGGGCTCTACCGGCGCGGAAGCGAGCGTGCCGGCGGAGCCCACGGGCACCGACCCCATCGTGATGCTGCAGACCGAGTTCGCCGGCGCGACGCACACGTGGGAGGGCCGCATCGTGCGGACCGAGGGCGAGATCGACGCCAAGAGCCGCATGGTGCACGTCGTCGCCCGGGTGCCCGACCCCTACGGCCGCTCGAGCGACGTCGAGCGACCGCCGCTCGCGGTCGGCCTCTTCGTCAACGCCGAGATCATGGGGCGCGTCGTCGACGACGCCTTCGTTGTGCCGCGCTCCGCGCTCCGTGACTGGGAAGGCAACGACGTCGATCAGGTGCTCGTGCTCGACGCCGAGTCGCGGCTGCGCTTCCGCGAGGTCGAGGTGCTGCGCACGGAGCGCGACCACGTGATCGTGGGCGCGGGGCTCGAGGCCGGCGAGCGCGTGTGCGTCTCGCCGCTGCGCACGGTGACCGACGGCATGTTCGTCGAGGTGGCGAAGCCCCAGGACGACGACGCGAGCATCGTGGGGACAGGCTCATGACCGGGGTCGTCAGCTGGTTCTGCGAGACCACGGTGGGGACGAGCCCGAGATTCGTCGCCATGGGGACGGGCTCATGACCCGGGTCATCAGCTGGTTCTGTGAGACCACGGTGGGGACGAGCCCGAGCTTCGTCGCCATGGGGACAGGCTCATGACCGGGGTCGTCAGCTGGTTCTGCGAGACCACGGCGGGGACGAGCCCGAGCTTCGTCGCCATGGGGACGGGCTCATGACCCGGGTCATCGGTTGGTTCGGCGAGAATCCCGTCGCCGCGAACCTGCTGATGTTCATGCTGATCTTCTCGGGCCTCGCCACCCTGCCAGGGGTGCAGCAGAAGCCCTTCCCCGACATCGACATCGACGTCATCCAGATCGCGGTGCCCTTTCTCGGCGCGGCTCCCGCCGAGGTCGAGGAGGGCGTCTGCATCCGCATCGAGGAGGAGATCCAGGGCATCGAGGGGATCGAGAAGATCACCTCCTCCGCCGCCGAAGGCGCATGCGGGGTGTCGGCCGAGCTGATCCAGGGCTATCCGAAGGATCGCGCGCTCACGGAGATCAAGAACGCCGTCGACGGCATCACGACCTTCCCGGACGAGACCGAGAAGCCCGTCGTCAGCCAGATCATCGCCCGACGCAACGCGATCAAGATCGCGCTCTCGGGCGACGCGCCCGAGTCGACCCTCAAGGCCGTGGGCGAGCAGCTCCGAGACGAGATCGCCGCGCTGCCCGACGTGACCCAGGTGACGCTCAACAACACCCGGCGCTACGAGATCTCGGTCGAGGTGTCGGAGCACGCGCTGCAGCGCTACGGCCTCACCTTCGACGACGTCGTGCGCGCGGTGCGCCTCGGCTCACTCGATCGCCCGGGCGGCTCGATCAAGGCCGAGACCGGCGAGATCCTGCTGCGCACCAAGGGGCAGGCCTATACCGGCGCCGACTTCGCGGAGATCGTCGTGCTGACGCGTGAGGACGGCACGCGGCTCATGCTCCCCGACGTGGCGCGGATCGTCGACGGCTTCGAAGAGGACGCGAGCTACGCACGCTTCGACGGCGAACCCGCCGTGCTCGTACAGGTCTACCGCGTGGGCGAGCAGCGCATCATCGAGCTGACCGACAAAGTGAAGGCCTACGTCGCCGAGGTGTCGACCCGACTGCCCGAGGGCCTTCACTTCACCGTCTGGCAGGACGGCAGCAAGAGCCTTCGCGACCGCCTCGACATCATGCTGCGTAACGGGCGCGGCGGCTTCATCCTCGTGTTCATCGTCCTGTCGATCTTCCTGCGCTTCCGCCTGGCGTTCTGGGTCTCGATCGGGGTGCCGGTCGCGATGCTCGCAGCCCTCGCCCTCTTCCCCCCGCTGGACCTCTCCGTGGACGTGATCAGCGTGTTCGCGTTCATCCTCGTGCTCGGCCTGCTCGTCGACGACGCGATCGTCGTGGCCGAGAACGTCCACTCGCACCAGGAGAACGCCGAAGAGCCACGCGAGGCCGCGATTCGCGGGGCGCAGGAGGTGTCGGTCCCCGTCATCTTCGGGGTGCTGACCACCGTCGCGGCCTTCCTCCCGATGGTGTTCGCACCCGGCATCATGGGGCAGATCTTCGGGACGATCGGCGTCGTCGTGATCTGCTGCCTCTTCTTTTCCGTTGTCGAGTCGCAGCTCGTGCTGCCGTCCCACCTCTCGCACATGAAGATCGCGAGCGATGACGACACGAAGCCGCCGACCGCATGGAAGCGGTTCCAGGCGCGCGCGGCGGGCGCGCTCACGAAACTCGCGCGGCAGCGCTACCGGCCCGCACTCGAACGCCTCATCGCGTACCGATACGCGACGGTCGCGACCTGCTTCGTGGCGCTGATGATCGTGGTTGCGGTGGTCGCCACCGAGCGCATCAAGTTCAGCTTCTTCCCGCCCCTGCAGGGCGACCGCGTCTCGGCGAGCGTGACGATGCCCCAGGGTACGCCGTCGCACGTGACGGCGGCGGCCGTGCGCGAGCTCGAGGCGGCGGCGCGGCGCACGCGAGCCCGTGTCGACGCCGAGTTCCCCCTCGAAGAGGGCAGCATCGTGCGTCACGTGCTCGCGTCGATCGGCCAGCAGCCGAGCACGGGCAGCGGTCCACCCGGCACGCGGGAGGTGACACCCGAGACGCATCTCGGCGAGATCACGCTCGAGCTCGCGCCGGCCGACGTCCGGCCCGTCGACGCGAGCTACGTCACGCAGATCTGGCGCGAGGAGACGCCCGCCATCCCCGACCTCGAGGAGCTGACCTTCCAGTCGTCGCTCTTCCACGCCGGCGACGCGATCAACATCGAGCTGCAGGCGAGCTCGGTCACCGCCCTCGAGCAGGCCGCCGAAGACCTGAAGGTGAAGCTCGCCGAGTACCCCGGTGTCTTCGACATCACCGACTCGTTCCGCAGCGGCAAGGACGAGATCCAGCTCGACATCCTGCCGGCGGCCGAGACGCTCGGCGTCACCCTCGACGACCTGTCGCGGCAGGTCCGCCAGGCCTTCTACGGCGCCGAGGCCCAGCGCATCCAGCGCGGACGCGACGACATCAAGGTGATGATCCGCTACCCGGCGAGCGAGCGTCGTTCGCTGGCCGACCTCGAGAACATGCGTGTGCGCACTGCCGACGGCGGGGAGGTGCCCTTCTACGCCGTGGCAAAGGTCAGCAAGGGGCGCGGGTTCTCGACGATCAAGCGGGCGGATCGTCAGCGCGTGATCAACGTGATCGCCGACATCGATCTCACCGAAGGCAACGCGAACCAGGTGCTCTCGAGCCTGCAGGCCGGCTTCATGAAGGAGCTCGCCCAGCGCTACCCCGGCTTGAGCTACCGACTCGAAGGCGAGCAGCGCGAGCAGCGCAAGGCCTTCTCCGCGCTGCGACGCAACTACATGCTCGCGATGGCGCTCGTCTACGTGCTGCTGGCCATCCCGCTCAAGTCGTACGTGCAGCCGCTCATCATCATGGCGGTCATTCCATTCGGCCTCGTCGGCGCAATCGCCGGCCACTTCTTCATGCGGCTCTTCCTGCCCATGAACCTGAGCATGATGTCGGTATTCGGTGTGGTCGCGCTCTCGGGGGTCGTCGTGAACGACAGCCTCGTGCTCGTGCACTACATCAACAAGAAGCGCGCAGAGGGCGCGACGATCGGCGATGCGGTGCGCGAGGCCGGGGTGGCACGCTTCCGGCCGATCCTGCTCACGTCGATCACGACATTCGCGGGGCTCACGCCACTGCTGCTCGAACGCAGTGTCACCGCGCAGTTCCTGATCCCGATGGCGACGTCACTCGCCTTCGGCGTGATCTTTGCGACGGTGATCTCGCTCGTGATGGTGCCCTGCCTCTACATCATCATCGACGACATCGGGAGCTTCGCGGGCCGGATCCTCGAGAAGATCGGCGGGCCACAGAGCCCTCGCGTGTCCGGGGTCGGCACGGGCTCCTAGCCCTCAGCCCGTTGGGTGAGGAGCCCTCAGCGCGTTGCGTAATGAGCCCTCAGCGCGTTGCGTAGTGAGCCCTCAGCGCGTTGCGCAATGAGCCCTCAGCCCGCTAGGTAAAGAGCCGCCCGATCTTCGTCCCGAAGAGGAGACGGATGAAGCCCTGCATCTGCTCTTCGGACTTCTGCGTGTACGGGTAGCTGGCCTGCCCCTTCTTGCCGATGATGATCGGGTGGGGATGCGTGTAGCCACGCAGCCCGACCTCGCCGTTCACCTGTCCCACCCCCGAGCTCTTGACTCCGCCAAAGGGCGCCTCGGGGATGCCGTACGTCACGGCCATGTCGTTCACGCAGACGCCACCCGTCTCCATCTTCTCTGCGATACGCGCGCCCTTCTCGAGATCCTTCGTCCAGACGTTGCCGTCGAGTCCGTACTCGCTGTCGTTCGCGAGCGCGAGCGCCTCGTCCTCGTCGCGCACCTTCTGGATCGCGAGGATCGGCCCGAACGTCTCCTCGCGCATCAGCGCCATGTCGTGGTCGACGTCGACCACGACGGTCGGCTGGAAGTAGAGGCCCTGGAGGTCGGGGTTGCGCCCGCCGCCCACGAGCACCTTCGCACCCTTCTCGACGGCGTCGCTCATGTGGCGCTCGATGATGTCCATCTGCTTGTCCCAGAAGACCGCACCGACGTCGCACTCGCCCGTGTCGCTCTGCCGCAGCGCCTTCGTCTGGTCGACGACCTTCTCGAGGAACGCGTCGTAGACGCTGTCGACCACGTAGATGCGCTCGGTGCCGCAGCAGTAGTGGCCGGTGTTCATGCACGAGCCCATCACGGCGCCCTTCGCTGCGACGTCGAGGTCGGCGTCGGCACAGACGATCATCGCGTCCTTGCCACCGAGCTCGAGGGTCACGGGGATGAGCCGCTCGCCACAGGCTGCGGCGACCTTGCGTCCGGTGGCCGCGCTGCCCGTGAACGAGATCTTGTCGACGCCCGCATCGATGAGGTCGGCGCCGGTCTGCCCGTCGCCCTGCACCACCTGGTAGAGATCGTCCGGAAGCCCGGCGGCCTCGGTGAGAGAGTCGATGAGCAGCGCGGAGAGCGGCGTCACCTCGCTCGGCTTGTGCACGACCGCGTTGCCGGCCATCAGCGCCTGGACCAGGGGGCTCATGGCGAGCACGACCGGTCCGTTCCAGGGGGTGATGAGGCCGACGACGCCGAGCGGCTTGTAGACGAGCTTCACCTTCTTCGCGAGACCCATGATCCCGGCCGGCCGCCGCACGGTGGGCGCGAGGAACTTCTTGGCGCGCTTCGCGTAGTAGGCGATCGCCGCGCACGGCGAGAAGACCTCCATCGAGATCGCCTCGCTGCGCGCCTTGCCGGTCTCCTTCACGACGACGTCGATGATCTCTTCCTGCCGCTCGACGATCTGGTCGACGAGGCGCCACATCACGGCGGCCCGCTCGTCGAAGGACAGCAAAGCCCACTCGCGCTGGGCTTTGCGCGCGCGCTCGACGGCGGCGACGACCTCGTCCTTCGTCGCCGCATCGAACTCGCCGATCGGCTCGAAGGTCACGGGGCTCTGGACGCGGTAGCGGCGGCGACCCGAGTCGCCGGGGATCGATTCGAAGATGGCCATGTGAGCTGCTCCCTGGGGCTGCGGAAGAGATCAGGCAGGGTAGCCTTCTGGGCATGCCCGTTCACGCTGCCCTCCGCATCAACATGACCGGCCTACAGGACGAGCCCCGCGCCGAAGCCGAGCGCTACCGCGCCGCCATCGACATGGCCGTGTATGCCGAGGAGAACGGCTTCGACACGGTGAACCTCGAGGAGCATCACTGCGCCGAGAACGGCTGGCTGCCCTCGCCTCTCATAGTCGCCGCGATGATCGTCGCGCGGACGAAGCGCGTGCGCGTGAGCGTGACGGCGCTGCTCGCCACGCTCTACGACCCGATCCGGCTGGCCGAGGACGTCGCCGTACTCGACCTCGTCTCGGGCGGCCGCTTCACGTTCACCGCCGGTCTCGGTTACCGGCCCGTCGAGTACCTTGCTGTGGGCAAGCGCTGGGAAGATCGTGGCAAGCTGATGGACGAGCTCGTCGAGACGCTGCTCGCCGCCTGGAAGGGCGAGCCCTTCGAGTACAAGGGCGAGACGATCCGCGTGACGCCGACCCCGCTGTCGAAGCCGCACCCGTTCTTCCTGATCGGCGGCATGAGCCGGGCCGCGGCGCGGCGCGCAGCGCGCTTCGGCCTGCCCTTCTATCCGCCCCAGCACCAACCCGAGCTCGAGGAGTACTACAACGAGGAGCTCGAGCGAAACGGCAAGCAGGGCTTCTACCTGCACCCCGGCGAGGGCAACTCGATGCTCGTCGTCGAGGACGACCCCGAGCGCGCGTGGCCCGAGCTCGCCCCCTACTTCCTGCGCGAGCTGCAGGAGTACGGAAGCTGGAAGGTCGAGGGCATCCCGCGCCCCAGCGAGGAGGACGTCGACTCGATCGAGGGCCTGCGCAGCCAGAAGCGCTTCGAGATCCTCACGCCCGACGAGGCCCGGCGAGAGCTGGCGAGCGGCAGTCGCCCGACCGCGGTGCTCCATCCGCTCGCGGGCGGCGTCCCGCTCGAGCGCGCCTGGCGTCAGCTCGAGACGTTCTCGACCGAAGTGCTGGCGCCGATTCGCAACGGCTGATCCCCGCGCCGGCGAAGGCCGTCTATCGCTCGCGGTGCACCACGCCGGCGGCCGAGTTCTGCAGCGCCTCGAGCGCCGCGGG
This sequence comes from uncultured Spirochaetaceae bacterium, assembly GCA_964474355.1. Taxonomy (GTDB): domain Bacteria; phylum Myxococcota_A; class UBA9160; order UBA9160; family UBA4427; genus CAYYSY01. Next base: position 16,091 of record CAYYSY010000232.1, read on the forward strand.
GATCTCATCCGCGAGCGACTGCGGATCGGGTACGAGGTCGGGATCGACGAGGAACCCGAAGTCGATGCGATCCATGTACGACACCGCAGTCACGTTCAGACCGTTGCCGACCTGCAGCATCGACATCGGATACATGGCATCGACGCGCGCACCGGCCATGTAGACAGGCACCGGCAGGCCGCGGACGTTCGAGAAGACGAAGTTCCCCGGCAACGGCATGCGATCGAGCGCCATGTCACCGGCCGCCGTGAGCCACTCGATGGCCTTCGGCACGAGCACCTCGCCCACGGCAGTCATGAGGTCGAATCCTCCGCGCGCCACCTTCGTCTTCGCGTGGGCGGCGCTCCGGTTGATCTCCTTCAGCCGCTTCGCCGGATCGGCGAGGTGCGTCGCGATGGCGACGGGCATCATGCCGATCTGGTTGTCGAGGCTCTTGTCGCCGGCTTCGCGATGAGAGACCGGGCAGCATGCGACGAGCGGCGCCTCGGGGAGCGCGCCCCGGTCGCGCAACGAGCGGCGCAGCGACGCACCGACGAGCTCGAGCAGCACATCGTTCACCGTGACGTCGAAGTGCTTCTTCATCTCACGCACCGACTCGAGCGGCACCGAGATCGACGCGAATGCACGGCGCGGACCGACCGAGTCGTTGAAGTCGACCCGGGGCACCTCGAAGGGCGAGGGTGCGTAGTGGGTGGTCGGATCCCCGATGACCTGCCCGCCGAG
>CAYYSY010000233.1:0-10103 GCA_964474355.1 uncultured Spirochaetaceae bacterium
GCCCGAAAATCCCCGCCCCAGCTTCCAACCCCGCGATTCGCCAAAGCTCCCGGCCGGCACCCATCGCAAGGCGCCCAAGCGAAGACGGCCGCCCCGAGAAGGGACGGCCGTCGATGACTCCTGCACCGTTCGCGCCGGCGACGCCCCGAGCTCAGATCTTGATCGGGAAGCTCGCGTAGCCCTGCACGAAGTCGGTGACGAGCTTCTCTGCGTTGTCGAGGTCGATCTCGTACTCGGGGAACGCCGAGAGCATCTCCTCGAGGCAGACCTTGGCTTCGAGGCGTGCCGCGTGCATGCCGACGCACGCGTGCGTGCCTGCACCGAACGAGAGGATGCGCTTCGCGCCACGGTCGATGTCGAAGACGTCGGGGTTGTCGAACTCGTCGTCGTCGCGGTTGGCCGACGGATAGAGGAAGAGCACGGGCTGGCCTTCCTTCAGCGTCTTGCCGCGGAGCTCGAGATCGTTGGTGACCGTGCGGCAGAGGAACTGCGTCGGCATCCAGTAGCGGAGCGCCTCCTGGAAGGCGTCGGGCACGATCGAGAGGTCGGCCGCGACGCGGGCACGCTGGTCGGGGTGCTCGGCGAGCAGCTGGGTCGTGTTGGCGAAGGTCTTCGGGAAGGTCTCCGCGCCGCCGATGATGAGCAGGATCAGGTGCGACGCGATGGTCTCGAGGTCGAAGGGCTCGCCATTCAGCTCGAAGCGGCAGAGCAGGTTCAGCACGTCGTTGCCGTCCGCGCCCTTGGCGCGCACGCCGGCGGCCAGCTGATAGAAGTAGCCGCCGAGCTCTTCCATCGCTGCGAGGCCGTCGGGCGTCATGCCGTCGATCTCGGGATCACGCGCGAAGAAGCGCCACACGAGGTCGTTCAGCATGTCGCCGTCTTCGGGCGGAAGGCCGTTCAGCTTGCAGGTGACGGCGGTGGCGACGTTCGAGGCGTACTCGCCCATCACGTCCATGCCACCGCGCTCCTTCGCCTCGGCGATGTAGCCCGTGACCATCTCGCGAATGAACGGCTCGAGGGGGGCGACCTTCGCTGGGGTGAAGAACTGGCGCATCTCGCTGCGCAGCTTCGTGTGCTCAGGCGGGTCCATCATGTTGAGCATCGGCGTGACCGGCTGGACCTTCGTCAGCACGTGGGCCGAGGTCGTGCCCTTGGTCGCCGTGAAGTGCTTGTTGTCCATCGAGCAGTCCCAGATGTCCTGGAACTTGGCGAGGGCCCACGCGTCGAATTCCTCGATGTAGTAGACGGGATCCTCGCGGCGGAGCTCGGCGTAGACGGGGTAGGGGTCGTTCATCACCTCGTCAGAGAAGGGGTTGTACTTGACCATCGGGGCGGGCTCCTTCGAAACCGGGTTGATGCGCGCATCATAACCCTGCGGCCGAGCGGGTGCCGCTGCGCTTCGCGCGGTACGGAGTGGGGGTCGCGGTGTCGATCGCATGTGTCGGACAACGGCCGAGCCAGGGCCGGCTCGGATCCGCGCGTGGACGCTAGAAGGCGGCCGCTGCGCAGCGCTGCAGCGCCTGAGCGGTCATGCCGCCCTTGCGCAGCTCGCGGCGCGAGCGCGGATGCGCGAGGCAGCGCGCCTCGCGCTCCTGAGGCGACAGGGCCGCATGCGTGGAGTCGCTGCCTGCGGAAGCAAGATCCTCGATCTCGCTGTCGCGCGCGCCTGCGGCGACGAGATCGGCGCGATCTTGCAGGAACGCCGAGCGAAGCGAGGCGTAGAAGTCGAGCGACGAGTCGCGCAGCATCTCGAGCTCGAACACGTGCTGTTCGCGGACGCTCAAGTCCTTGCCCACGCCGACGATCATGCCCGGGAGCGGGCCGACTACGTAGCTGACCGGCTGCATCACGAAGTCGACGCCCATGCCCGCTCCGTGGCGCAGCGTCACCGGGCCGAGGAAGGGAATGATCAGGTAGGGACCCTGGGGCGTGCCCCAGGTCGCCAGCGTCTGACCGAAGTCGGCCTTCTGCTCCGCGAGACCGACGCGGCTGCCGACGTCGAAGAGACCGCCGAGCCCGAACGTCGTGTTCACGATGAAGCGGGCGAGGGCGATGCCGCTCGCCTTCGGACGGCCCTGCAGCATGGCGTTGGTCATGCGCACGGGTGCGTCGAGGTTGAGGAATGCGTTGTGGATGCCTTCACGCCCCGCCGTCGGCACGATCGTCTGATAGACGTCGGTCACCGGCGTCAGCATGAAGCGATCGACCTGGCGATTGAAGGCGAAGACGCCGCGGTTCATGCGCTCGAAGGGATCGTCGCCCGACATGGCGTCGAACTCGTCGTCGAGATCGAACTCGTCGTCGAGCCAAGCGTCGTCGTCCCAGTCGGAGTCGCCGTCCGTGACCGAGTCGGGCGCGAAGAGCGCCTGCGGCTCGGGCCCATCGTTCAGAGCGAAGAGCGTGGAGCCGAGCGAGCCCGGCTCGGTGCCTTCGGCGAGCCCCGACCCGGGCGCGGCCAGACCCACGGCGACGAGCACGAGCGCACCCAACCACCGGATGGCGGCGGCACGATCGGCGTCGACACATAGGGCTCGCATGGCTCGAAGCATCACGTCCTCGGACGTCATGCCGGTGACACGCGTCACCGGCAGCCTGAACTGGAAGGGGAATGGCGAGGCCGAAGGGTCGGCCACTCGCCACCGATTTCAAGCGTACATCGGCCTGATTCCGCTTCGATTTCAGTCGCTTGTCCGACTTCTCGGGCCCGTCGGGGGCTGGCACTCCCGGCAGGAGCATCATTGCCCCCGCGGGTGCGGATATGATCGCCACCCTGACCCATCCTTGCCTACCTGGCCGCGCGCACCGATCGGGCAGGCAGCGCTTGCGTCCCGGGCCGATCGCTCGATCTTGCGTCGGACCAGATGAGGAGCACGCGATGGACGGGCCGCGGACGGCCGAGCTGGAACCGGCCAGCACCACCACCACCGGTGACGAGCGAAGGACTCGGGGACCGGAAGACCCTCGAGGAGGTCGGCCGATGTCGAGCGCGACGCCTTCGCCGTCCCGTGCGCGGGATTTCGAGATCGCGCCCGATGCCCGACTCGACGCCTTGATCGAGGCCGCCTTCGGCGAGTGCCTCCGCCACGTGGTCGCCAACCGCGAGCCGGCCAGATCGGGAGACGATCCCGAAGGTCTCCACCAGCTACGCGTTGCGGTGCGGCGCACGCGCTCGGCCCTGCGGCTCTTCGCCGACGCGCTCGAGCCGCGCGGGGCGAAGGCGATCCGCCGGGAGATCGCGTGGCTGGGCGGCCGTCTCTCCGCGGCGCGCGACTGGGACGTCTTCGTCGTCGACACCCTCGAGCCGATGCGCGCCGAGCTCCCAGGCGACACCGCCCTCGCGGAGCTCGAGCGGCTCGCGGCGGCCGAGCGAACCGCCGCGCACGCGGTGGTGCGGCGCACGCTCGAGTCGAAGCGATTCGACCGCTTCGTCGCGCAGCTCTCCGACTACATGGGCGAGGGCGGCTGGCGGCCCAAGCGAGGTTCGAAGCGTGCGCGCCGCGGCGAGCGTCGTGCGCGTCGCCAGGCCGCGCGGCTCCTCGATCGCCGGCTCGAGCGGGTGGAACGGCCTGGCCGACGCCTCCAGAAGCTCTCCGCCCGCGAGCTGCATCGCTTGAGGATTCGCGTGAAGCAGCTGCGCTACGCCGGCGAATTCCTCGCGCCCCTCTACCGCACGAAGCGCGCGCACCGTTACCTGAAGCGGCTCGCGGCGGTACAGGACGAGATCGGTTTCGTGAACGACGGGCTCGTGGCCGAGGGGCTCGTGCAGAAGCTCGTGCGCAGCGCCGACGAGGCCGAGCGCGTCGAGGTGACGCGTGCGGCGGACGCCGTCGTCGGCTGGTCCGACCGCGGCGCGTCGGCACATCGCGCCGCGATGCGCCGAGCCTGGAAGCGCTTCGGCGAGATGCCGGCGTTCTGGCGCGACTGAAGCGGCTCCGCTCAGTCCTCAGGTGGTGCGGGGAGGCGCAGGCCGAGCAGCGCGGCGAGGTCGGCGTGCGAGTCCACGACGTGATCGGCATCGTCATGGTCGCTGTCGTCGTCGTGCCGAGCGCGAATGCGCGCCGTCTTCATCCCCAGGGCCCGTGCGCCCGCCACGTCGGTGCGGCGCAGGTCGCCGACGTGCAGCACGTCGACTGGCTCCACCTCGAACGGCTCGATCGCCGCCAGGAAGGGGCGCGGGTCGGGCTTGGGCGCACCGACCTCGTCGGAGAAGGCCTGCACGCGCAGGTACTCGAGGAGGCCGTTGCGATCGAGGAGGCGGCGCACCACGCGGCCCGGGGTGAGCCCCGTGTCGCACACCAGCACGCAAGGCGTCCCGCTCGCCGAGAGCGCGGCGAGCAGTGCGCGCGCACCTTCGAGCGCCACGACGTCGCCGGTATGCGATGCCTCCTCGAATCGGCGGAGCAGTCGCGTGCGCGCGGGCTCGGCGCCGGCGAGGCCGAGCTCGGCGAGGCCCCAGTCGGTGATCTCCCTGGCGCCGCTCGCCTTGCCGTCCTGCCAGAGCGCCTGATGGCGATGCCACGCCACCTCGAAGGCGTCCTTGGCGGTCTCGAACGACACGGCCCTGCCGGCATCCTGCGCGGCCTGCTGCATCGCCGTGATCCGCAGCGTGTGCGCCCAGTGCCAGTCCTCCTCGCTGATGAGCGTGCCCCAGCAGTCGAAGCTCACGATGCTCGGGCGGAGGATCTCGCGCGCCGCATCGGGTGAAGGCACGTGGGCGTTTCGGAGGCGCTCTTCGATCGCGTCGATGAGCGGCGAGGTGGGGCCGTCGCTCTGCACGTCGATCCGCTCGTCGTCGCCGAACTCGTCGGGCGGCTCGTAGTGGTCGACGAGCCTGCGATCGAACAGCTCCCAGGCCGGCCCGCCGACGGCTCGGTCGCGCTCGGCGAGACGTGCGTGCCGCACTTCGTCGGACACACTGCAGCACACGAAGAGGAATGGGGACCCGTGCCTCGCTGCGAGCGCACGCACGGCGTCGCGCTGCGTGTGGAGCGGGAAGCACGCGTCGAGCACCAGCGGCTCGCCGCGCCCGACGATCGCTTCGGCCCGCCGGAGCAGATCGGCGTAGATCTCGTGCTCGAACGAGGCGGTAAAGTCGCGCCTCCAGCGGGCCTCGGTGCCGGCCCGGTCGTCATCGAAGGCCTGCAGGAGCGTGCCGCGTACCCGATCGGCCTCCAGGCGCGTCGCACCGATCTTCTCGGCGAGCGCCTTCGACACTGTGCTCTTGCCGCTGGCGATGAGCCCCGAGACGATCACGATCGGGCTGCTCGACGTGACGACGACCACGCGCGCTCCTCTTGGCTCGTGTCCGGCGAGACGCGGCGCGCATCGTGTGGGGGGCGTCGGCTCGTCACGAGACCCCGGGATCCTACCGATTCGCGCACGACCGGCAGGTGAAGCATCCCGATGCGGTGGCGGCACACAGGCGCGTGGAGCGAGCAGGGGGCCGCTACCGTGTCCGCGCCGTGCGGAGGGCATGGGTGGAGATGGAAGAGGAAATGACGGAAGCGTCCAAATCGAGGTGGTGCTGGCACGGGCGTCGATCGCAGTGGCGGCCCCGCGACGCACGGTCGCGTCCCGCAGCGGTGCTCGCATCGCTCGCCGTCCTGGCGGGCTGCTCCCCGGCGGCCGGGCCCGACGCGGACGCACCCCCCGACGTCCTGCTCGTGACGATCGACACCCTGCGCGCCGATCACGTCGGCGCCTACGGGTACCACCGCGCGACCACGCCGGTGCTCGACCGGCTCGCCGCCACGGGCGTGCTGTTCGAGATCGCATACGCGCCGATGGGCGCGACGAGCCCATCGCACGCGAGCCTGATGACGTCACTCCTGCCCCCCGCGCATGGAGTCGTCCGCAACGGGCTCGCCCTGGCGGACGACCACGACACGCTCGCCGAGCGCTTCGGCGCCGCGGGCCATTGCACCGCGGCGTTCGTCAGCTCGTATCCGGTCAAGTCGCGATTCGGCTTCGAGCAGGGCTTCGCGCACTTCGACGAGGCCTTCACGCGCGAAGGCTCCACCGTGACCTTTCGTGGCTGGGAGGGGCAGCTGGTGCAGGGTGGCTTCGACCGCCGAGCATCCGAGACGACGGACGCCGCGATCGCCTGGCTCGAGCAGAGGGACGAGGCTTGCCCCGCCTTCGTGTGGGTGCACTACTTCGATCCGCACATGCCCTACGCCCCACCCGAGCACGCGCGACTCTGGGACGGAGAGGACGTGGGGCCCCGGGCGCGCATGGTGGCCGGATACGACGCCGAGATCCGCTACGCCGACGAGCAGCTCGGACGCCTGCTCGAAGCCTTCGACGAGGCAGGGGGCGCTCGCGATCGGGTCACCGTCGTCACCGCCGATCACGGCGAAGGGCTGCGGGAGCACGGCCACCTCACGCACAACAAGCTCCTCTATGACTCCGAGGTGCGGGTTCCGCTCGTGTTCCACGCGCCGGGCCGGATCGCAGCGGGGTCGAGGTCCGAGCAGCCTGCCCATCTCGTCGACGTGGCGCCGACCCTGCTCGCGCTCGCGGGTGTCGACACCGAGCGGCGCGAAGGCGCGGATCTTTCGGTGCACCTGCGCGCGGCCGCGGCGTCGCCCGACGCGTCGCGCCCGCTCCTGCTGCAGCGGCCGCACTACGCCGGCGCCGGTGACGATGACCCTCGCTCCGAGGCGCGCTTCGGCGTGCGCTCGGGGACGTGGAAGTGGATCGGAGGGGGCCGGTCCGGAAGCGACGAGCTCTACGATCTGTCCACCGATCCCGGTGAGCTCCACGATCTCGCGGATCGCTCGCCCGACGTGGCGGCGCGGCTCGGAGACCGTGCCGCTTCGATGGCCGAGGCATCCGGGCGGCTGCAGCGCGGCCCTGCGCCGCCCCGTGTCGATGAAGAAGATCGCCGCGCGCTCGAGGCCCTCGGCTACGTCGAGTAGGGCACGGGGCTCATCACGCGCCGCCCCGTGTCGATGAAGAAGATCGCCGGGCGCTCGAGGCCCTCGGCTACGTCGAATGGCGCGGGGGGCTCATCACGCGCCGGCCGGGACGCGGAACGCGAGCAGCTCGTCGTCGTCGAATCGAGGCTCCCCGAAGTGCTCGCGCAATGTGCGGACGACCTTCATGAAGCGGATGCGGCCAGGGCCGGATGCGCGAGGTCGGTGCACGATCAGCGCAGCACCCGCCGGCAGCTCGGCGAGCCCGCCTTCGAGCGAGACCTCGCGCGCGAGATCGAAGGCGTCGCCGAAGTCGCGAAACGGAATGATCTTCACGGGCCGCTGATGGACCATCTGCGCACGGGCCAGCGCGAAGTAGTGAGCGTCGTTGCTCGGCAGCCACTCGACGACCAGCGGCGCGTCGTTCGCGAAGGTCGAGTAGATGGCGTGCATCGCCGTCGGGTGAGGGCGCGCGACGTGGGCGGGGGGCCACGCGAAGAGCCGTCGCTCGCCATCGAGGTGCCCGCGGGCCTGGAAGTAGTTCGAGTGGGCGAAGGACGTCGGCTCGGCGTAGATCGTCGACCAGGGCCCGGCGACGAGCAGAAGCAGGGCGATGCTCGCGGCGGCGATTGCGTCCGTGAGTGCACCCCGTTCGGCGGTGGCCGCGGGCCTGGTGACGCGACGGCATAGACGGCGCGTGCCGAGCGTCGTGAGCGAGGCAATGCCCAGCAGCCAGATCGGCAGCACGAAGATCAGGTAACGGGCGAAGACCGGGCCGTAGCTGACCTTGGTCGGCTCGAGCACGGCGACGAGCAGGGGTTGGCCGATTGCCGGCACGAGCAGGACGAGCGAGCGGCGTCCCAGCCCATGGCCCAGCACGCCGAGCCCGGCGATGCCGAGCGCCGCGAATGCCACGCCCGTCCCCCACCCGTGGAGACCCGCCAGGAGCGGCAGCGTGTCGAGCACCGAGCGCATGCCGAGCGGGGTGTCGCCGATCTTGTCACCGACCACGTGCTCGCCGAGCCCCTGCAAGGCGGGCAGATAGAGGAGCATGACGAGGGCGAGGCAGCCGATGCCGGCGAGAACGATGCCGAGCGCCGGGCGCAGGCGGGAGGGCGCGTCGCGGGCCGCGCGGGCGTCGAGCAGCGAGGTGAGCAGCGCGCCGCCGAACGCGAGCCCTGCCGTCAGCAACGCGAGGAGGTGGAGCCACGCGGCGAGCGCGCCGAGCACGGCGGCCCACGCGAGATCGGCCCGGCGCGCGCCCGTGCGTGCGCGGTCGAGCAGCACGATCACGGCCATGAGAAGGACGGTGTCGATGCCGTACGGCCGCACGAAGCGTCCGTAGAAGACGAAGAGGGGGTGGACCGCGAGCCAGAAGCCGAGCAGGAGCGCGGCGTCCCGGCCGACGAAGCGCCGGGCGCCGAGCGTGGCGAGCGGCGGCAGGGCGATCCCGAACGCGACGATCGGAGCGCGCATCATCCACTCGGTCACCGGCGTGACGTGCCCGATGAGCTCGAAGAGGATCGTGAGCGGGATCGAGTGATCGAAGCGGCCTACGCTCGCGGGCAGATCGGCGGGGTCGTTCACCAGGACCGCCCAGTTCGTGTAGAGCTCGTCGCCCAGCAGCATCTGGTCGCCGAGTCCGTACAGGCGAAGCGCCGCGCCGACCAGCGTCATGGCGACGAGCATCGTGGCGAGCTCGCGGCTCTGGCTAGGCCGCTTGGCGGTCTCCTCACTCGCGCCGCCGGTGCCCGTGGCCTTCACCTTCATTCGTTTCCTTCGGGTCGCAGCCGCTGCGTGGCAGGGAGGCGGTCGGGGCGGGTGCGCAGATCGGGCATCTCACCGGGAGGATGGCCCGTGGCGGCGCGCGCGAAAAGGTGGCTAGCCTCCGACTTCGCTCGCGCGGCGCGAGCGTACCGGGCGCCGGCTCGAATCGAGTCCTGGCGCCTCCCATCTCGAATCGATCGCGAGGAGCGGGCGGACACGATTCGCACGTCCCGTGCATCTTCGACCGGAGTCCAGTGAAAATGAAGATCGATGGCGGTGTCATGGGGTTCGACCTGTCGAAGGTGCCCGCGCGGGCGAAGGCGCTCGAAGAGCTCGGGGTCGACGGCATCATGAGCGCGGAGGTGTCGAACGACCCGTTCCTGCCGCTCTGCCTCGCGGCCGAGCACACCGAGCGCGTGCGGCTGCAGACGAGCATCGCGGTGGCGTTCGCGCGCAATCCCATGCTGCTCGCCCAGATGGGGCACGACCTGAACGCGTACTCGAAGGGGCGCTTCACGCTCGGCCTCGGCTCGCAGATCAAGCCGCACATCACGCGGCGGTTCAGCATGCCGTGGTCGAAGCCGGCGGCGCGCATGCGCGAGCTGATCCTGGCGATGCGCTCGGTGTGGGACTGCTGGTACGACGGCAAGCCCCTCGAGTTCGAGGGCGACTTCTATACGCACACGCTCATGACGCCGATGTTCACGCCGCCGAACCGTGACTACGGCGCGCCCGACGTCTGGCTCGCCGGTGTCGGTCCGCTCATGACCGAGGTCGCGGGCGAGGTGGCCGACGGCCTCATCGCGCACGCGTTCACCACACCGAAGTACATGGACGAGGTCACGATGCCCGCGCTCCGCAAGGGGCTCGAGAAGAGCGGCCGCAGCCGCGAAGACTTCGCGGTCGTCTGCCCGATCTTCACGGTCACGGGTGCGGACGAGCAGCAGATGAAGAACAACCACACGGCGGTCACGCGGCAGATCGCCTTCTACGCCTCGACCCCGGCCTATCGGCCGGTGCTCGAGCTCCACGGCTGGGGCGACATCGGCAAGGAGCTCACGCGCATGTCGAAGCAGGGCAAGTGGGAGGAGATGGGCACGCTCATCACCGACGACGTGCTCGCCGAGTTCGCGGTGGTCGGTACGCCGGACGAGGTCGTGAAGGGGCTGCGCGAGCGCTATCCCCACGTCGACCGCACGGTCTTCTCCTTCGAGTTCCTGCCCAAGGATCAGCAGCGCGACGTGCTCGCGCGGCTCCAGGCGTAGGGGCGGGCAGGCCATGCCTCACTCGCTCGGCGCGCAACGCCCCTTCGGTCTCGGCTTCTGGCCCCTGCCCGAAGACGAGCCGGAGCGCGCCGTGACGCGCGAGCCGGTCCGCATCGTGACCGAGGACCGGGCGCTGGTGCGTGGCATGCTCTGG
>CAYYSY010000234.1:0-32032 GCA_964474355.1 uncultured Spirochaetaceae bacterium
CGATGCTGCTCGGCGGCCTCTGGCACGGTGCGAGCTGGAACTTCGTCGTCTGGGGCGGCATCCACGGTGCGATCCTCGCCCTGCACCGCCGCTTCGGAAAGCCCGCGTTGCCCGAGAACGCGCCCTACGGCTGGCGCGACGCGGTGAAGTCCCTCTTGCTCTTCCAGGTGGTGTGCCTCGCCTGGGTGTTCTTCCGGGCCGAGACCTTCGCGGGCGCGGTCGACTACATCTGGCTCATGTTCACGAGCGGCAACACGATCGGCTGGCCGATCTTCCAGACGGGCATCGTCGTGCTCTGCGTGGCGCTCCACGCCCTCGAACGCGCGCTGCGCCTGCACGCGCCTGCGCTGCGCGACCGGCTCGACGCATGGCCTCTCCGCGGGGCGCTCGAGGGACTCGCGTTCGGGCTCGTCTTCGGCACCGTCATCATGGTGAGCGGCGCCGGTGGCGAGTTCATCTACTTCCAGTTTTGAGCGGCCGGGAGGTTCCGGCCGCCGGCAGCGGGGGCGGTCTCAGCGCCGTCACGAGCACCCACCACGCCGCGAGATAGATCTCCTTCGACTCGATCTTCGAGACGCCGAGGCGCCGGTCGACGAAGACGATCGGCACCTCGCCGACGCGAAATCCGCAGCGAATGACGCGGCTCGCCATCTCCTCGAGGAACGAGTAGCCCTGCGATCGGATCGCGAAGGGATCGACGGTCTCGAGCACCTTGCGCCGGTAGCCCCGGAACCCCGCCGTACAGTCGTGGATCGGGAGCCGCAGCAGGGTGCGGGCGTAGAAGTTCGCGAAGCGCGACAGGGCGCGTCGATGCCAGGGCCAGTTGGCGACGCCGCCGCCCGGCACGTACCGCGAGCCGATCACCATGTCGTCCTGCTCGAGCAGCGAGAGCATGGCGGGCAGGTGCTTCGGATGATGGCTGTAGTCGCAGTCCATCGTGAAGATGGCGTCGTAGCCGTGCTCCAGCCCGTACTCGAAGCCTGCGAGGTACGCGGTGCCGAGGCCGAGCTTGCCGGCGCGACGGAGCAGCTGGAGGCGGGGCTCGGTCTCCATCGCCTTCGCCACGGCATCGCCGGTGCCGTCCGGGCTCGCATCGTCCACGACGAGCACGTCGAGCCGCGGATCCTGCGCGAGCACGTCGCGGCTCAGGTCGAGCACGTTCTCGAGCTCGTTGTACGTCGGCAGGATCACCAGGATCCGCGAGTTTGCATCGGGGGCATCGGACAAGGGGCGGGGCGACCTCGGTCTGATTGCGTACCCTGCGGTGATGCGGTCGACCCGATGCGGGCCGCAACCACCCGATTGCAGGCAGCGCACGGCTGAGCTCACGCGTCGTGGTGAGGACGCGACAGACTACCAGCTTCGCTCTGAAGCGGACAAGCGAAACCGGACCGCAGTGCGAGATGGAAGCCGTCGTTGCACGAGAGCTGCCGTGACGCTGCCGATCCGCCCGAGATCGACGCGAGCCGTGCCGCTCGGCTCGCGCACGGGTGCCGGTCTCAGGAGCCGCCGTTGGAAGTGGCACCCTTCTTCACCGCCCAGCCCTTCTGCTCCATGCACTTGGCGAGCATGAGGGCTCGCTTGATGCCGTTGGCATTGAGGAAGGCCCGGTCCTCGAGCTTTGCGATGCGGCAGGCGCGGTAGTCGGCCTCGACGTCGCCACCCGAGCTGCCATCGGCGCGCACGAAGTTCTCCGCAGCCTTCGCATCCTGGCCCTCGGTGGCCGCGATCCGCTCCTCGAGGCTCATCGCCGCCAGATTGGTCCGGCCCTGCCCCGCGCGAGGGCGGAGCGGCTCCTCGTCGACCCCACAGCCGAGCAGGAGGATCGAAGCCGCGACACAGATGATCATCGCCTTGGTCATTGCATTCTCCGTTCGATGTCCGTCCGCCTCCGCCTGAGCGGGTGGCGGTGCGGCTGCTGCGGATCCGAGCTCCGCCGCCGGCCGAGCCTTCCGCACCCAAATCGCGTTCCACGTTGGAACCCCGCGTGGACGCTGCGGATTACGCCCCCGAACCGATGGCTCCCCGACCGTGCCCACTCAGGCGCCTCGTGCACGCGCGACCGCGAAGAGCCGGTTCTCGCGGCCGGTCAGGCGTGCGGTGGCGAAGAGCGTATGGAGCACGAGCTTCATGATCGGGTGCATGGTCAGTCGGCGCAGGTCGGTCTGCTCGAGATCGAGCTGCACCACCTCGAGCCCTGCCCGGTCGAGGCACGCACGGAAGCTCGCCGGCGTGAAATAGAGGAAGTGCTGCTCGATGTAGAACTTCTCCAGCGGACCGGTGACCCGCCCGCCAGTCGCGCGGTACATGAGCCCGGCCACGACGTCGAGCATCGAGCGTTGATTCGGCGTCGAGAGCGCCACGAAGCCTCCGGGTGCGAGACACTGGCGCGCCACCTCGAGCAGCGCCACCGGGTCGCGGCTGTGCTCGATCACATCCCAGCCCGTGATCACATCGAAGGTGCGGCCCGCGCCGGCGAAGGACTCGAAGGTCTGGACCCAGGGATCGAGGCCGAAGTGATCGCGGGCCCAGTCCGTCGCCTCCCGGCTCTCGTCGACACCGAAGGGCTCCCAGCCGCGCCGTCGCGCCACCGAGAGGAAGAGGCCGGTGCCGCAGCCGAGGTCGAGCAGTCGACCCGGTGCGTGGTGGTGCTCGATCAGCTCGAGATGCCGCTCGTACTGCTGGACGAGCGGGTTTCCCGGCTCGTCCTCGAAGGTGAACTGGTAGTACTCCTTCAGCTCGGGCACCGAGCCCTCGCCCGTGGTGTAGAGCTGGCGGAAGAGCTCGACGATCTCTTCCTCGCTGGGCAGCGGATGCAGAAAGATCATCTCGCAGTCGCGGCAGCCCATGACGTCGAAGCGCGTGATCCGATACCGCAGTGCCGCATTGGTCGACTGGCAGACCAGGCAACGCGGCGCGGCGTCGGCGCCGCGGGGGGCGGGCGCGTCATCGGGGACGGACATGGTGGGGGCATCCAAGGCGGGCCGAGTCTGACACGACGGGCCATTTCGGTTCAAGAATCAGTGCGTTCCGCCAGCGCCGTGGGGGTGGCCCCAGGCTCGGTGGAGCTCGACGAGAGGGTGCCGTCGCCGTGCTCAGCCGGCGCCGCGACGCGAGGCTCCCACCAGCCTGCCATCATGAGGGATTCCCCCCGGGGTCTCTCCGCCGCGTTCACGAAGAGCAGGTCGACCCGCTCACCGGCCCAGGACGACAGGTCGACGTCGAGCTCGAACCAGCGCCGGTGAGACAGATCGAGGGTCGGATCGAGCCGCTGCTCGAAGAGCAGGGTCCGCTCCCCTGCGTGCTCGACCCACAGCTCGAAGTCGATCCACGACGGCGGCATCTTGAACCACCACTGCGGATGCACCGACACCGCGCTCGTGAGGCGCTCGCCGCCAGCCGCGACGCGATGGGCCACGCGCATCACCGTGCGCTCGCCGCCGGCCGTCGGCCGCACGGCGAACACGCGCCGGAACGGCCAGACCGTGCGCTGGAGGTGCTCGCCGCGCTCGGCGGGCGGCACCGGCGCCGGCGGCCCGGCGCCCTCCACCGCCAACGACACGTTCGACTGGTCGGCCGCGACCACCAGCGCGCCGCGCCGGGCCTCGGCGGCCGGGTCCTCGCGCCGCAGCCCCGCGAGCTTGTAGCGCCACGGGTCGTACGAGAAGACGTGGTCGATCACGAAGTGGTCGACCAGGTAGTCGAAGAACTCGGGCGCGTACTCCCAGACGTAGGGGAAGCTGTCGAACTGGGTGAAGTGCCAGATGACGACGTCGGTCTGCGTCGCCTCCATCGCCTCGATCACCTTCCGGTCGCGGTCTTCGATCTCGGGGAAGGGCCAGAGGATGTAGGCCGAGCGGTGCGGACCGAGCCGCTCGGTCAGGAAGTTGAGGATCGGGAAGTACGGCACTGCTGCCACGCGATCGCCGGGCTCGGTGCGCTCCTCGACATAGGCCACGAGGCCCTCGAGCAGGACGGCCTCGTAGGGCTGCACGTAGTAGCCGGCGCGCTCGACCTCCACCCAGGTGTCATGCGTCTTGCGGAGCTGATCGACGAGCCGGACCGAGTAGGCCACGCCCACGAAGGCGGGCACGACGAGCACCATCCCCAGCACCACTGCGACTGCGCGCCGATCCCGCGCGAGCCGGGCGAAGTGCGCGACGGCGAGCAGGATGAGCGGCCAGTAGAGCACCGCCAGGTGGAGATAGTCCTGCGGCTTGTTCGACCAGACCAGCAGCAGGAGCCCCGCGCCCACTCCGGCGATGCCACACTCTGCCAGGAACGCGCGCCTGCCCGCGTCGTCGAGCGGCGCGCTCAGCGCAGAGCGGCGGCGCCACAGCGACACCATTGCAAGGAGGATCGACACCGGGGGCACGTAGTAGAAGAGCTTGATGAAGAGGTCGTAGATCGGCGTGTGGAGGAACAGGGGGTGGCTGCGGATCTCCCCCCAGTCGGTCGTGAAGACGATGCCCGGCATGTAGTCGGCGATCGCGACCCGTGTGCGCAGCCGCGGATCCTGGAGCCAGGTGAGCCAGGCGTCGGGGTCGGCATCGACGACGTCGTGCACCAGCGGAAAGAACGCGGGGAAGGCCGTGTACTCGTAGGTCGACATCCCGGTGAAGTGGTTGAACACGGTGAAACGCAGCAGGTCGGGCAGGATGCCCTGCACCCCGAAGTAGAGACCGGTCGCGACACCCACGACGGCAGCGGGGCCGTAGAACCAGCCGAGCAGCGCGCCGGTGGTGAGGCGTCGCGCCGGGGGCGCAGTGCCGTTCCACACGAAGAGCATCGGTACGGCCGCGAGCATGAATGCCGCGGAATAGTCCTGCTTGGCGAGCACCGCGAGGCCGAACACGAAGCCTGCGATGCCGAGCCGCTTGACCTCGCCCGTGTCGAAGAAGCGGAGCAGCAGCAGCAGGCAGACGACGACGAGCAGCAGGCAGGTCGTCGAGTAGCTGTAGATCTGCCAGTGCGGGAACGCCCAGATGCGATACAGGAGCATTCCCGCGACGACGAACGCAGCGGCCCGCCAGCCGACGATGCGGCGGACCAGCACGTAGAGCAGCGTGACGAAGCCCGAGAACTGCAGGGCCACCAGCCAGCGCGTGAGGATCACGGTGGGCTCGAAGACTTCGAATACGAGCGCAAGCAGCCAGAACGCACCGGGCAGCGGGTAGAATGTGACGTCCCGGTAGAACTGGTGTCCGTTCGCCGCCATCTCGGCGAACTGCACCATGTGCCCCTCGTCCATGAAGTTGAACCAGCGGTCGAGGATGGGGACCTGGTAGAGCAGGCTCAGGACGAAGATCGACGCAGCGGTCCAGGGGGACACACCGCTGTCGCGCGCTTCCGCCGGCGGGGTGCCGCCGCTCGAGCTCACGACGCCGAGCCCTGCCGGGCGGCTACCCGCTGAAACGACACACCGATCCCACTTCGCTGGATTTCCGACGGCTCACCGGGGAGCCAGGAGGCCCTCGCCACGGGGCGGCAGGGCGCGGGGAAATTGACGCAAACCTTCGAGCTTCGGTAGCTTATCGCACCGTTTCGCGCGGGTGGGTGCGCCCCGGTGCCGCGCGGAGCACCGGCGTCACCCGGCGCCCCCGGCCGGCCACTCACCGATGGCCTACCCGCGTTGGCCGCACCGCTTGCCCGACCCGCCCTACCCGACTGGCCAGAGCCGGGCACACGCCGCCAGGAGCCCCCGTCACCATGCAGCCCCCCGCCTCCGACACCGCTCCCGCACAGACACAGTCCGTCCCCCTCAGCCGCGAGCTCGATGTCGGGACGCTCTGGCTCCTCGCCGCCCAGTGGGCGCTCTTCATCGGCAACATCGCCGTCTACATCGGCGGTGCGCACCCCGGGCCGCTCTGGCTGCACATGCTCATCGGCGTGGTGCCGATCCACATCGCGTTCACGATCTGGCACGAAGCGGCGCACGGCAACGTCTCGCGCAACCGCATGGTGAACAACGTGGTGGGGGTGCTCGGCATGTTCCCCTACCTCACGCCGTACTTCTTCCAGCGCTACGTGCACCTCGATCATCACAAGTACCTGAACGTGCCCAACGAGGATCCGAACCTCATCTACGCGGACGGCCCCTTCTGGCAGCTGCCGATCCGCTACCTCCGCGCGTTCGCGTACGCACGCGACAAGCTGCAGGCCGACCCCCGGAGCCCGGGGATGCGGCTCTCGGATCGCCTCGTCGGGCTGGTGCTCCTCTGCGTCTGGCTCGTCGCGCTCGCGACGGGTCACGTGCTCGACCTCGTGCTCCTCTGGCTCGTCCCCTTCGCCGTCGCGAAGGTCATCATGGACTGGTACGTGAACTATCTGCCGCACGTCGGGCTCCCGGCGCACCGCTACCTCGGGACGCGCATCGTCGACGTCGGCTGGGTCACGCCGCTCGTGCTGCAGCACAACTACCACGCCATCCACCACCTCTGGCCGGGGATTCCCTGGCATCGCTATCTACGGACCTATGCCGACAAGCGCGACTTCCTCGTCGAGAAGCACGTGCCCATCGAGCACAGCGTCTTCGGGGGCCGCACCCTTCCTCCCCTGGCCGAAAGCTCCCCCTCTCCGGCTGAAGGCTCCCCGCCTCCGGTTGTCGAGACCCCCGAAGCGGAGGCCACGACTCGGCCGTGAACCCGTCCGGCTCGAGTGAGCCCTCGAGCGAAGACCTTGCCGGCGCCGGGCCCGAGAGCGGCCAGCCGCCGTGCCTCGACCTCGTCGAGACCGGCTGCGCGCTCTGCGGATCGAGCCGGTCCTCGGTCTGCGCAGAAGGCCGCGACTTCGAGTACGACACGGCGAGCAACACGTTCACCTTCGTGCGCTGCGCCGAGTGCGATCACGTGTACCTGAGCCCGCGGCCGAGGGTCGATGACCTCGACGTCATCTACCCCTCGAACTACTACTCGTTCCTCGGTACGTCGAGCTCGCTCGTAGCCTCGGCCCAGCGCAAGTGGGAGAGCGGCAAGGTCGCGCTCTACCGCGAGCACGTCGGCGAGGGTCATCGCTGCATCCTCGACGTCGGCTGCGGCGACGGGCGCTTCCTGTCCCTCCTTCGCGACTTCGGTGCCATCGAGTGGGAGATGGTCGGGCTCGAGTTCGATGCGGGCGCCATCGAGAAGTGCCGCGGGATGGGCTTCGAGGCCCACGCCGAGCGGGTCGAGGACTTCGCGGACGAGCCCGACCAGCAGGGACGCTTCGACGCCGTGGTCATGCTCCAGCTGATCGAGCACGTCGAAGACCCGAGCGTCGTCTGCGAGCAGGTGCACCGGCTACTGAAGCCGGGTGGCGTGTTCGTGATCGAGACGCCCAACCTCGCCGGGCTCGACTACCGCCTCTTCGAAGGACGTCATTGGGGCCACTATCACTTCCCGCGGCACTGGAACCTCTTCAGCCAGGTGTCGCTGCGCCGCATGCTCGAGGCGAAGGGATTCGAGATCGTGGTGAGCGAGTGTCTGATCAGCACGTCGTCGTGGATCATCTCGCACCAGAACTGGCTGAAGGACAGGAGCTACCCCGATTGGCTCTGCCGTTTCGTGAACTTCCAGAACCCGCTGCTCCTCGGGCTCGCCGTCATCATGGACACGGTGCGCACGAAGCTCGGCCTGCCGACTTCGAACCAGCGCATGATCGCGCGCGCGCTGCCCGCATCGGGTGCCGCATGATCCGTCTCTTCACCCGCATGCTGCTCGTCGCGTGCCTCGCGCTCGGCGGCCTTGCCTGTCAGGACGACTCCGACGAGGCGAACGCACGCGGTCGCGTGCTCGTCATCGGGCTCGATGGCGCGACGCCGCGCCTCGTCGATCCGCTGCTCGAGGCGGGACGGCTGCCGCATCTCGCGCGGATCGCGCGCGAGGGCGTGCGCGGGACCATTCGGAGCCTCGAGCCGATCGAGTCGCCGCGCATCTGGAACACGGTGGCCACGGGCAAGCTGCCCGAGCGGCACGGCATCCTCGCGTTCGCGCTGCCCCGGGTCGAGGGCGAGGCGCGCCGGCTCTACCTCTCGCACGACCGCAAGGTGCACGCGCTCTGGAACATCGCGTCGGGCCTCGGCATGAGCGTCGGCATCGTGAACTTCTGGAACACCTATCCGCCCGAGGTCGTCGAAGGCGTGATGGTGTCGGATCACCTGCTCGCCCAGCAGGTCCGCGGCCGCCTCGCGCTGACCCGGGCCGAAGAGGTTCCGCCCGGTCCGGTCGTGCATCCCGAGGCATGGCACGGCCGCCTGCTCCGCCTGATGAACGACGAAGCGAACGCCCCGCTCACGCCCTTCACCAACCCGCTGCGCGAGAATCCCGCCCTGCCGGAATATCTCGGCCTCGCGGGCCAGAGCCTCCCGCGCCGGTTCGACGAGGACGAGGCGCTCGCGCGCATCGCACTCGAGATCCAGGGCTCGATCGAGCCCGATCTCATGATGGTGCTGCTGCCCGGCATCGACCGCGTGTCCCACTTTCTGTGGAGCTCGATGGAGGACATGGACCTCTACGACGAGGAGCTCCGCATCACGCCCGCGGAGCAGCGCGCCGGTCGCGAGGCCCTCGAGCGCTACTACGCCTTCAGCGACGCACTCGTCGGTGCCCTCGTCGAGCACATGGCGCCCGACGACCTCGTCATCGTGCTCTCCGATCATGGCTTCGAGGCCGGGCGCGGCATGGGGCTCCTGACGGGCGTGCACGAGGGCGAGGCCTCGATCGACGGCGTGTTCTTCGCGCGCGGGCGCGGCATCGCCGCGGGCACCCGCATCGACGGCCTCTCGGTGGCGGACGTGACTCCGACGGTGCTCGCGTGGTGGGGCCTGCCCGCCGCGGACGACATGGATGGCCGACCCGCCGCGTTCCTGCCCGAGGAGACGATGCGTGACCGCGAGCGCATCGCGAGCTACGACACCACCGAGATCGAGCGCCTGCCCTTCGCCGCATCGGGTGCGGAGGAGGAGCTGGTCGAACGGCTGCGAAGCCTGGGATACATCGAAGATGACTGAGCCCCGCCCGCCCGAGACCCACGGCCCCGCACGCGGCGCGGCCCACAGGCCGAGCTCTTGGAGGGCCGCCGCCGTCACCGCGCTGGCGCTCCTCTGCGCCCTCGCGTGGATCGGCTGCGGCGAGACGACGGAAGGAACGGCCACCGCGCCGGACGCAGGGGCGGAGCCCGCCGCGCAGGCAGCCGGAGCGACCGGCGACGCGGGCATCCCCGCGCCTCGGGGCGACGGCCGGCGCCGCGTCTTCCTGATCGGCATCGACGGCGCGTCGCCGAAGGTGGTGGTCCCCCTCATGCGGAAGGGGCGCCTGCCGAATCTCGCGCGCATCGCCCGCCAGGGCGTCTACGGGCCGATCCGCTCGGAGCACCCGCTCTACTCGCCGCGCATCTGGAACTCGATCGCGACGGGCAAGGACCCCGACGACCACGGCATCACCGCCTTCGTCCACAAGGACGAGAACGACGAGAATCACCTCTACGTGAGCTCGGATCGGCGAGTGCCGGCGATCTGGAACATTGCGAGCGCCGCGGGCCGGAGCGTCGGCATCGTCAACTGGTGGACGACCTGGCCGCCCGAGGTGATCGAGGGCGTGATGGTCTCCGATCACTTCTTCCCGCAGCAGAGCGCGCTGATCCGCAACACGTTCCAGGACGAGCGCGAGATCACCGGCGCCCGGGTGTACCCCGAGTCGTGGACCGACGAGGCCGAGGCCGCGCGCCTCGACGACACCCAGCTCGTCACGGTGCGCGATCCCTTCGCGGACCCCGAGCCGCTGTCCGACTGGATCAACACGCCGCTGCTCTCCGACTACTACCGCAACGATCTCGAGATCACGCGCGTCGCCCTCGCGGCCGAGGCCGCCTTCTCCCCCGATCTCTCCATCGTGTTCCTGCCCGGCATCGACCGCATGAGCCACTGGATGTGGGGCAACCTCGAGCCGGGGGAGAAGTATCCGGAGGAGCTCCGGCCCACCAAGGCCGAGCGGCGCGCCGGCGCCGCCGCGCTCTTCGCGTACTACGAGTACACCGACCAGCTGATCGGCAGGCTTCTGCGCGCGGCCGACGGCGACGATCTCGTCATCGTGCTCTCCGACCACGGCTTCGAGGCCCAGGTCTCGATGATGCTGCTGACCGGCGGCCACGAGACGGGCGAGTCGATCGACGGCGTGCTCTACGCTCGGGGACCGGGCGTGCCGCGGGGCGCCGGGCCGGGGCCGGTCTCGGTGCTCGACGTGACGCCCACGGTGCTCGCGTGGATGGGGATTGCCCCGGCCGAGGACATGAAGGGACGTCCGATGCCCTTCGTCGAGATCGAAGTGCCCGACATGGTGGCGAGCCACGACGGCCTCGAGATCGAACGGCTCGAGATCGCTGCGAGCGGCGCCGAGGACGAGATCGTCGAGCACCTGCGCGCGCTCGGCTATCTCGAGGGCGACGGCGTGGACGAGAACCCCTCGGCAGGATCTCCCGAAGAGAGCGGAACCAACCAGGGAGACCCGGCGACCGACTAGCGCCGGACACGCGCATGCGACGCGGGGGGCCCGAGCGTGCGCCGATGATGGGCACTCGACGGCGTGGGCGCCCGCCCATCGCCTAAGCTCCCACCCGGGGGATCCGCCGCTTTGAACGACTTCGTCGAACGATGGCTCGCGCGCGTGGTCGCGCGCTGCGTGGGCATCGCCCACAGCCGCTCGTGGACGATCATCGCGATCACCGCCGTGCTCACCGGCGTGTTCGGCTCGTACGTCTGGCAGAACGTCGGCGTCAACTCCGACCTCGTGCAGAACATGGCGACGCACCTGACGACGAGGCAGAACTACGACGCATTCGCAAAGCTCTTCCCCGACCTCGAGAACGCGATGCTCGTCGTGGTCGACGGCGAGACGCCCGAGCTCGCGCGCGATGCCGCGAGCCGGCTCGAAGAGCAGATGCGCGCACGTCCCGAGGTCTTCGAGGACGTGTACGAGACCGGCGCCAGCGACTTCTTCGAGGTGCACGGCCTGCTCTATCGCAG
This sequence comes from uncultured Spirochaetaceae bacterium, assembly GCA_964474355.1. Taxonomy (GTDB): domain Bacteria; phylum Myxococcota_A; class UBA9160; order UBA9160; family UBA4427; genus CAYYSY01. Next base: position 10,997 of record CAYYSY010000234.1, read on the forward strand.
CGTCGACGAGCTCGACCTCTTCGCAGATCAGATGGCGCGGCTCCAGCCCCTGCTCGCCGAGCTCGAGCGCGACCCCGGGATCGAGACCCTCACGCGCTCGATCTCCGACGGCCTCGACGCGCTGCGAGAGGGCGAAGGCGACATCGACCCCGCCGAGTGGGCGCGCATCCTCGACTCGCTGAGTCACGCCACGATCGAGGTCTACAACGAGTTCCCTCTCGCCGTTTCGTGGGAGGAGATGATGCTGGCGGACTCGGCGATCGAGTCGAGCGTGCGGCGCGTGCTCGTCGTGCATCCGATCCTCGACTTCACGGTGCTGATGCCCGCCGGACACGTCATGGACGAGATCCGCGCCATCGTGCGTGGCCTGCAGCTCTCGCCCGAGCGGGGCGTCACCGTGCGGATCACGGGCAACCCGGCGCTCAACTACGAGGAGCTCTTCGGGTTCGCGTGGGACATCGGCGTGGGCGGCGTCGTGTGCTTCTTCATCGTGGCGATCGTGCTCGCTCGCGCGTTCCGAAGCGTGCGCCTCGTCGCCGCCTCCGTCGTGACGCTGCTCGTCGGTCTCGTCTGGACCGCCGCCTTCGCGACCTTCGCCGTGGGCGACCTGAGCCTCGTGTCGCTCTCTTTCGGTGTCCTCTTCATCGGACTCGGCGTCGACTTCGCGATCCATCTCGGCATGGCCTACGCCGACCTGCGCAGGCGGGGCGAAGACCACGAGACCGCCATCGTGGAGGCGGCGGCGAAGGTCGGCCCCTCTCTCGGCGTCTGCACCGTGACCACCGCCATCGGCTTCTACGTGTTCGTCCCCGCCGACTTCATCGGTGTCGCCGAGCTCGGCAGCATCGCGGGCACCGGCATGTTCGTGATCTTCGGTCTGACCCTCACCCTCTTCCCCGCGCTCCTCACAGCGGTGTTCCGGGTCGACCCCGAGCGCGAGCTCGGCAACCCGCTCCACTTTCGCAGCGAGTGGTGGCGCTTCGACCGCAACGCCAGCGGCACGGTGCTGGTGTGCGCACTCCTGGCCGGCGCGGGTGCGCTCGCGCTGCTGCCCCAGGCGCGCTTCAACAGCAACGTCATCAAGATGCGCGACCCGACCACCGAATCCGTTCAGGCCTTCGACGATCTGCTCGAGCAGTCGGGCATGGCCTCGCCCTGGTTCATCAACTCGGTGATGCCGGACCTCGAAGCTGCAGATGCCCTCGCCCTGCGAATGGACGTCCTGGACGTGGTCGACGGCACGATCACGCTCTCCGACTTCGTCCCCGAGGAGCAGGACGAGAAGCTCGAGATCCTCGAAGACCTCGCGTTCATGCTCGAGGCGCCGCCGGTAGCGTCGCAACCCGACGCCGAGGACGACGACGTCGCGTCGCAGATCGAGGCACTGCGCCGCCTTCATGCGTTCCTCGGCGAGGCCTGGCTCGCGGATCGCGAGCTCGAGGTCTCACCGAGCGCGCTGGCCCTGCGCGATCACCTCGACCGCTTCCTCGCCCGCATCGACACGGAGGAAGACAAGGAGCGCGCACTCGACGCCCTCGCGGAGGTGCTGCTCTCGGGGCTGCCGGATCAGCTCGAGCGGCTGAGGCGCGCCGCCAACGCGAGCGAGATCTCGATGGAGGATCTGCCCGAAGATCTCGTCGGGCGCATGCTGACGGCCGACGGTCGTGCGCGCTTGCAGACCTTCCCCGCCGAGGATCTCGACGACGAGCCCGCCTTCGTGCGCTTCACCTCGGCGGTCATGGAGATCGACCCGCATGCCACCGGCGTGGCGATCAACCTCGTCGGCTTCTCCCGGGCGATCCGCGACTCGTTCCGCGAGGCGCTCGCCTCCGCGTTCTGCATCATCGCCGCCCTGCTCTTCCTGCTCTGGGGCCGCTGGGTGCCCCCGGTCTACGTGATGACGCCGCTCGTCCTGTCGTCGCTGCTCACGGTCGCGGCGATGGTGCTCCTCGGCATCCCGTTCAACTTCGCCAACGTGATCGTGATCCCGCTCCTCTTCGGCATCGGCGTCGATAGCGGCGTCCACCTGGTGCACCGGGCGAGCGACGATCCCGATGCGGACCTCCTCGACAGCACGACCGCGCGCGCGGTCTTCTACAGCGCGCTGACCACCACCGTGAGCTTCGGCACCCTCGGGCTCTCGTCCCATCGCGGACTCTCGAGCCTGGGATGGACCCTCGCGATCGGCATGGTGCTGACCGTCGTCTGCAATCTCGTGGTGCTGCCGTCGATGATCGCGCGCTTCGGCGGTCTGGCAGTGGGCGCGGATGACGGCGAGGGCGGGGAGGCCTAGCTGGCGTCGATCCTGGAAGCCAGGAGTCGCTCGAGGCGCGCGGCCTCGCGGCGAAGGTGGATCGAACGACCGCCCGTCACGTAGACGAGGCCGGGCTTCGCGCCCTTCGGCTTCTTCACGTTCTTGATCGGCACCACGTGCACGTCGGCGCGGCTCGCGCTCTTCTGCTTCGAGAAGTGCACCGCGAGCTCGCAGGCGTCGAGCACCGACTCGGGCGGCGCCTCGGCGCCGCGCTCGACGCAGAGGATCACGTGGCTGCCCGGCGCGCCGTCCAGATGAAAGAAGAGATCGTTACCCCGGGCGAGGCGCGTGGTCAGATGATCGTTGCCCGCGTCGCTGCGGCCGACCCAGATCTCGAGGCCGTCCGCGCTCACGTAGCGGCGGGGCACGAGCTTCGTCGGCAGGCTCTTCAGGCGAGGGGGCAGCTTCGCCTTCTCTTCCTTCGCCCTGGCGTTCGGAGGCAACGCGCGCAGCTCGCTCTTCTCGAGCAGCTTCGAGAGCGCGGGTCGTGCCGCGAGCTCCGCGAGTGCCTCGCCCCGCCCGTCTCCTTCACCTTCGGAGCCAGCGACGATCTCGTCGAGCTCCCGCTCGAAGCCCTCGATCTGCTCCGTCCACGCTCGGGCGTCGTCGACCTGCCCACCCGCCTTCGTCAGGCGACGCAGCAGCTTCTGATAGCGCTTGAACGTGGCCTCGAGGTTCTCCTTCGGCGTCGCCTTCGGGTCGAGGGGGATCGTCACCGTCTCGCCCGTCTCGTAGTCCTCGACGTCCACGCTGGCGGCGCCCTGCTCGATGCGCCCGAGCGCGCCCTTCAACAGCTCGCCGTGACGTTGGAGCTGCGTCGCCTCGTCGGCCTCGGCGAGCTCGGCCTCGAGGCGCTCGAGCCTCCGCAGGGCGCTCTTGCGCTCGCGCTTGAGCGTCTGGCGGAGGCTGCGCTCGAGCCCCCCCTCCTCGCGTCCCTTCTGCTGCTCGGCGTACGCCTCGCCGATCGCCAGGAGCAGATCGCCGTCGCCGGTGTCCTCGAAGCGATCGTCGCCTTCGCGCGGCAGCCCGCTCTCGGGCGACGCCCAGGACTCGCCCACCGCGAGCTCCGGACGTGTATCGGCGAGCGGGCGCAGCGCGAGCACTACGCGATCGTCCGCGTCGAGCACGTAGAGGTTGCTGCGGCGACCGAAGATCGAGAGCAGCAGCGTGTGCCGCCCCTTCTGCGACTCGAAGACGAGGCGCAGCTCGCGCTCGTGCGGCGAGAGCCGGGCCTCGACCAGCCGAGCTCGGGAGAGATGGCTGCGCAGCCAGGCGACGAAGGCGGGCATGTTCTGCGGCGCCGTCGGAAGCTTCGCGACCTCGGCGACCCGGGCGAGGTCGTCGTCGACGCAGAGCTCGAGCACGCGCTTTCGCTTCTCGTCGCCGCGGCGCACGTAGAGCTGCACCGCCACTCGCCCGCGGTCGGCCTGCACCCAGCGCTCGACCAGGGCGTCGGCGAAGTCGCGGTCGATGACCGCGGCCGCGCGTCTCAGTTCTCGAAGCGAGAGCAAGTGCGGTCTCCTGCCGGCAAGGTGGCTCGGCGCAGAGGATACGCGCCCTCGATCAGCGCTGGCACTCGGGGCCTCGAGGATGCGCGGCGTCGATCAGCGCTGGCACTCGGGGCAGTAGTGCGAGCTTCGCTGCGCGATCACCCTCCGCTTGATCGGCGTTCCGCACGCGTGGCAGGGCTCGCCCGTGCGCGCGTAGACCCGGCGCTCGTCCTGATAGGCGCCGTCGCTGCCGTCGGGCGCCACGTAGTCGCTGATGCTCGACCCGCCGGTCTCGATCGAGCGCCGCAGCACGCGCACCACCCCCTCGGCCAGCGCATCGCACTCGCGGCGCGTGAGTCGCGCCGCCCGCCGCCCCGGCCGCACGCCCGCCAGGAAGAGCGCCTCGTCGGCGTAGATGTTGCCCACGCCCGCGAGCACCGTCTGGTCGAGGAGCAGCGCCTTCGAGGCCACGCGCCGCTTGCGCGATGCCGCGAAGAGCAGATCGCCCGTCGCCTCGAGCGCGTCGATGCCGAGCCGATCGAGCCGCTCGTTCGTGTCGTCGCGGCCGATCAGCTGCACCTTCCCGAACTTGCGGACGTCGCGGAAGAAGACCGACTCGCCGCCATCGGCGAAGTGCAGGCAGAGATGGGTGTGGGCGTCGGGCTCGAAGCGGCGCTGCTCTTCGGGGGCCAGCGAGGCCCGCGCGGTGGCCGAGAGCAGGCGCACGCTCGCGGCGGCGCTCGAGAAGAGCTGCCCGGTCATGCCGAGGTGGAGCAGCAGGCGCCGCCCGTCGTCGAGCGTGGCGACGAGGTACTTGCCGCGGCGATCGAGGCCGACTGCGGTGCGGGCGATGAGCGCTCGCTTCAGCGTCGAGGGCGGCGTGATGAAGAAGTAGTGGTCGCCCGTGGTGTCGACGCGCTCGATCTTGCGCCCTACGAGCAGGGGCTCGATGCGCTGGCGGGTGATCTCGACCTCGGGGAGCTCGGGCATCGGGGACTCGGGGCGGCGACCGGAAGGAAGACGGGGCGGGTGTGAGGAGGGACGATCGCATCCCATGGCGTTCGCCGCCGGACGGGACCAAGCGGTGGGCCAGCGGCAGCGGACGAGGCCGGGCGGGCCTTGGCCGCGAGCGGGCGGTATTCGATGGAGCCGGACGGGGCTCCTCGGCGATTGACGCCGGCTCGACATCGCCCTAGAACGTCTCGAGCCGGCCCCCCGCCTGAATCCTCGAAGTCCGGAGCCCATCCCGACGTGGTCATGAGTGCGAGCGGATCACCCGCGACTGGAGCCGACGAAGATCCCGGCCGAGAGCAGGGCCGAGAGCAGGGTCGAGAGCGGAGGGGGAGCCGGAGACGGACCGAGCGCGGTCGCCGCGTCCCCCGCCGCATGACGTCCGCGCGACTCGAGCGCATCGCCGTCGCCCATCTGCAGCGCCATGGGTCGTCGCGGGCCAACCTGCGCCGGGTGCTCCAGCGGCGCATCGCGAAGAGCTGCGAGCAGCACGAGCAGGATCCGACCGAGTTCGAGACCCCCCTCGACGAGCTGCTCTCGAAGCTCGAGCGGCTCGGCTACCTCGACGATCGGCGCTACGGCGCGTCGCTCGTGCGCCGGGCCCGGGCCCGGGGCGCGTCGCGCCGCGAGGTGCTGGCCAAGCTCCGCCAGAAGGGCCTCGCGGCCGATCTCGTCGAGTCGCTGCTCGAAGCCGATGCCGGCGACGGATCGGACGCAGCCGAGACCGAAGCCGCCTGGCGCTACGCCCGGCGACGCAGGCTCGGGCCGTTTCGCATCGACGCCGACCGCCGCCGCGAGGAGCGGCAGCGAGATCTCGCGGCCCTCGGCCGGCGCGGCTTCGGCTACGGCACGGCCTGCGCGGTGATCGACGCCGACCCGGACGCCGTGCCCGAGCGCCTCTGAGACACGGCGGCGAACCGGAAAAGGCCGCTGAAACGCGACGTTGCGCCGCGCCGTGGTGTATTCTCCGGCGCCGCGGCGCACGGCTCGCAAAGGCCTCTCGCCGCCACTACACGCCCCGTCCCCCCGCGCGCCCGACCCGCCACCCCGGAGCCGTCTCAGGCACGACGCTCCGACGACCAGCCCGGAGCCGTCATGACGACGAAGCCCTATCCCGACGTCGACCCCCAACCGAGCTTTCCGGAGATCGAGCGGGCGGTGATCGAGCGCTGGACGGCCGAGCGGACCTTCCAGCGCTCCGTCGAGGACCGGCCGGCCGGCGAGAACGAGTTCGTCTTCTATGACGGGCCGCCCTTCGCAAACGGCCTGCCCCACTACGGGCACCTGATCACCAGCTACATCAAGGACGTGATCCCCCGCTACCAGACGCTCAAGGGTCGGCGCGTCGAGCGCCGCTTCGGCTGGGACTGCCATGGCCTGCCAGCCGAGATGGAGACCGAGAAGGAGCTCGGCGTCAGCGGGCGCCAGCAGATCATCGACTACGGCATCGCGCGCTTCAACGAGCACTGCCGCACGTCGGTGCTGAAGTACACGCGTGAGTGGGAGCGCTACGTCAACCGGGCCGCGCGCTGGGTCGACTTCGAGAACGACTACAAGACGCTCGATCTCACGTACATGGAGAGCGTGATCTGGGCCGTGAAGCAGCTGCACGAGAAGGGGCTGCTCTACGAGGGCTACAAGGTCATGCCCTACTCCTGGAAGGCGCAGACGCCGCTCTCGCTCCACGAGACCCGGCTCGACGACTCGTACCGCGAGCGCCAGGACCCGGCGATCACGGTGCGCTTCACGCTGCACCCGGTGGCCGGCGAAGACATGCCCACCGACCTGCTCGCGTGGACGACGACGCCCTGGACCCTGCCCTCGAACCTCGCGCTCGCGGTGGGCGAGGACATCGAGTACGCGGTGTTCGAAGCGGACGGGCGGCGCTTCATCGTCGGCGCCGAGGCGCGCGGCAAGTTCGAGAAGGAGATCGGTGACCAGGGGCCCGTCGGCACCGTCATGGGCCGCGATCTCGTCGGTCGCACCTACGAGCCTCTCTTCCCCTACTTCGCCGAGACGGAGAACGCGTTCCGCGTGCTCTCCGCCGAGTTCGTGAACACCGACGAGGGCACCGGCACCGTGCACCTCGCGCCCGGCTTCGGCGAGGACGACATGGCGGCGTGCGAGGCCGCGGGCATCGGCGTGGTCTGCCCCGTCGATGACGAGGGGAAGTTCACGAGCGAGGTGACCGACTGGCAGGGCGTACAGGTCTTCGACGCGAACACGCCGATCATCCGCGCGCTGCGCGAGCGCGACAAGGTCTTCAGGGAGGAGAGCTACGTCCACAACTACCCGCACTGCTGGCGGACGGACACGCCCCTCATCTACAAGGCACTGAACAGCTGGTACGTCGACGTGGTCGCGATCCGCGACCGCATGGTCGAGCTGAACCAGCAGATCAACTGGATCCCCGAGCACATCAAGGACGGGCTCTTCGGCAAGTGGCTCGAGGGCGCGCGCGACTGGGCGATCTCGCGCAATCGCTTCTGGGGCACGCCGATCCCGGTCTGGAAGAGCGACGACCCCGCGTACCCGCGGATGGACGTCTACGGCAGCGTCGAGGAGCTCGAGCGCGACTTCGGCGTGAAGCTGGACGATCTCCACCGGCCGACGATCGACGAGCTCGTGCGCCCGAACCCCGACGATCCGACGGGGAAATCGATGATGCGGCGCGTGCCCGAGGTGCTGGACGTCTGGTTCGACTCGGGCTCGATGCCCTACGCCCAGGTCCACTATCCGTTCGAGAACAAGGCGTGGTTCGAGGATCACTTCCCCGCCGACTTCATCACCGAGTACACGCCGCAGACCCGCGGCTGGTTCTACGTGATGGTCGTGCTCTCGACGGCGCTCTTCGACCGGCCGCCCTTCAAGAACTGCCTCTGCCACGGACTCGTCGTCGCCGAGGACGGCAAGAAGCTCAGCAAGCGACTGCGCAACTACCCCGACCCGGAGGAGGTGTTCGACACGATCGGCTCCGATGCGCTGCGCTGGCTGCTGATCTCGTCGCCCGTGGTGCGGGGCGGAGAGGTTCGAATCGACGCCGAGGGCAAGCACATCGCCGACTCGGTGCGGCTCGTCATCAACCCGATCTGGAACGCCTACTCGTTCTTCACGATGTACGCGAACACCGACGGCGTAGAGGCCGAGCTGCGCGCCGACAGCGAGCGACTCCTCGACCGCTACATCCTCGCGAAGACCGAAGAGCTCGTACGCTCTGTCGAGCACGACCTCGACGCCTACGACATCGCCGGCGCCTGCGGTCGCGTGCTGACCCACATCGACGCGCTGAACAACTGGTACATCCGCCGCAGCCGCGAGCGCTTCTGGGGCGCGGGCGGCACGGAGCAGGACGACGCCGACAAGCGCGACGCCTACGACACGCTCTACACGGCGCTGGTCGTGCTCTGCCGCGTCGCGAGCCCGTTGCTTCCGCTGATCACCGAGGAGATCCACACCGGGCTCACCGGTGAGCGGAGCGTGCACCTCGTCGACTGGCCGACGATCACGGCGGACGCGGCGGACGAGCAGCTCGTGGCCGACATGGATCGCGTACGGGACGTCTGCAGCGCCGCGCTCGCGCTGCGCGCCGACCACAATGCGCGTGTGCGCCAGCCGCTCGCGAAGCTGACGATCGTCGGCGCGGGCAGCGACCGCGTGGCGCCCCACCTCGACCTCGTGGCCGACGAGGTCAACGTGAAGAAGGTCGAGCTCGGCGAGTCGATCGACGCCTTTGCCGAGTTCGGCCTGAAGGTCAACGCGCGCGCGCTCGGCCCGCGCCTCGGCGGTGAGATGAAGACGGTGCTCGCCGCCGCGAAGAAGGGCGAGTGGCAGAGCGTCGACGGCGGGGTCGAGGTCGCCGGACACCGGCTCGAAGATGCCGAGTACGACCTGACCCTCACGCCAAGGGAGGGCGTCGCCTGCCACGCTCTGCCCGGCAACGACGCCATCGTGGTGCTCGACCTCGAGCTCAGCCCGGAGCTCGTCGAGGAGGGGATGGCCCGGGACGTGATCCGGGTGATTCAGCAGGCGCGCAAGGAGGCCGGCCTCCACGTCGCCGACCGCATCGACCTGCACCTCGGGCTCGACGGCGAGTGGCAGGCTGCCGTCGACCGGTTCCGCACCGACGTCAGCGAGGCCACGCTGGCGACGTCCCTCTCGTTCGGTCTGCCCGCCGCCGGGGCCGACTACGTCCACAGCGCCGAGGTGGGCGGAGAGAACGTCGAGATTGGACTCAACCGGGTCTAGGGAGCCCGGATCGAAGCGTCATCCTCGGTCCGCTGCGCGCGGCCGACCGATCGGAGTCGACCGGTGCCTCTTCGCCGTCCAAGAAGCCCACGGTTTGTGGCATGCTCAGGCTCACCACGGATCGTGCCCTCAGGGGACCACTGCTCCGCTCGGCACCGCCCACGCATTCTCACTCTCGGGAGATCTCATGTCCGCGCCCCACAGCTCCGCCAGCTCGTCCAGATCGACCCCCCGCACCGAGCCGCCCGCGCTCTGGACGCTCGGCCGCACGGTCGCCCTCGGCCTGCTCTGCGCGCTCATCGTGGCCTGCGGGCCCCAATCGACGGCGCCTACCCAGTCGGCGGGCGGCGAAGCAGAGCGATTCCGCTTCATCCGCGGGAAGATGGGCATCGTCCGGATCGACACGAGCAGCGGGCAGGTCTGGACCGTCCCGCTGAACGGCGACGGCGGCTGGGCACCCCGGGGTGAGGCGCCGGACCTCGCGGACCGGCCGGCCCGTTTCGGCCGCTTCGACGTCATGAACATCGTGCAGCCCCGCAACGTGCCCCGCCTGGGAAAGCAATCGGATCCGGTACTGATCCGGGTCGACCGTGAGACGGGCAGGAGCTGGCTCCTGGAGACCGAGGAGGCCCAGAGCTGGGTCGCGATCCGCGACACAGGGGAGCCCGCCGTAGCGCGCTCGACCCCCGCCCCCGCGGCGACGGCGCCTCCCGCCGCGGGCACGCGACCCAGCGGCTCGCGGGTCCTCGACGAGGGCACCGCCGATCAGTACCCGATCCTCACCGGCGACCAGCTCGGCGTGACCCCCGAGGAGAAGCAGGAGACGCTGGCGACGTTGCGTGCAGCCCGCACCAAGGAGGGCCTCCCCCAGAAGATGCGCGTCTGGTCGGTCCGCCAGCTGGGCCAGGTCGACCCCGATCTCGCCGTCCCGGAGCTGCTCGAGGTCCTCGGAGACGAGGATCCCGTCGTCGTGGTGGAGGCGATCACCCAGCTGGGCCAGATCGGCCGTGCGTCGACGATTCCCCGCATCCTGACGCTGAAGGACCACCCCGACCCGCAGGTGCGCGAAGCCGTGTCGAAGATCGTCGTCGAGGTGCAGTGAGGCGCGGGTGGGGGGCGCCTCGCCGAGCTCCGAAGCCGCTTCCGCCCGCTCGGGGCCACTGCGATGCGAACGAGCGTTTCGAACGCCGCGACGCCCGGAATCCGGGCGTCGCGGTCGGGTCCGAATCGGGTCAACGCCGGGCGGAAGCGTGCCGATCGGGAATTACGCAGGAACTGCGGCTCCAGCGGCATCGCGCTGGCCATACCGGGTGCGGCCCCGCGTGAAGCTGTAGTATTCTGCGGACTCGCCAAACAGCTATTTCCGGGGGAAACATGATGCTTCGTTTGCTTTCGATCCTGTGCGTCCTGGGCCTCACGCTCGCCGCACCCGCAGCCTTCGCCGACGGTTCCGGTGACTGCAATGGGGACGGCGTCATCGACGCCACCGACGTCGACCTCGCGCGAGATGCCGTCGGCGCGACCGATGGAGACGACGGCTTCATCGCCGCCGCCGATGTCGATGGAGATGGAGTGATCTCCCTCGTCGACCTGTCCGCCATTCTCGAGGCGTCGAGCTAGCGGGCCGGTTCCGCACTCGACGATCATCCTCTTCCGCCAAGGCCACACGGCCCCATCGAGTACCGAGGAGACGCAACCCATGCGGCTTTTTGCTCTGACGATTACCACCCTTGCTGTACTGCTCATGTCGAGCATGGCGAGTGCCTACGAGATCCGACTCGTGCAGAAGGGGTCGACGCCGGTCCCGACCACGATGAACGTCGGTGAGGCGATCACGTACGAGATCTACCTCGATACGGAGACGGCGGTCCCCTCGAACATCATCCTCTTCTCGGCGTCGATCACCTTCGATCCGACCGTGATCGGCTTCAACCGGCCGCTGTCGGACGCCGAAGACTACTACCCGTTGTACGCGCCCGCGTCGGGCAAGTCGATCCCGGCTACGTGGCTCACGCCCGTCGGCGATCCGTTCGGCCTCTGGCCCGCGCCGCCGGCAGGCCTCTCCCAGGTGAACATCGACTTCATCGAGACCAACCTGAACGAGGCGCAGGGGACGTCGACGAACGAGTACCTCGGCGAGGTCACGTTCAATGCGGTCGGCGTCGGAGACGCCAACTTCACCTTCAGCTTCGACAACGGCGGCAACATCTTCAACGTGAGCACCGTCGACGTGAGCGGCACGGTGAGCCTGGTGGTCGCACCGGGCGGCCCGATCGTCGTGCCGGAGCCGACCTCGGCAGCCCTCGGCCTCGGCGCCCTCGGTGCCGTCGGCATGCTCGCCTGGCGGCGCCGCCGCAGCTGAGCGTCGAATCGAGGAGGGTCTGGCTCGCAGCTCGCAGCCGGCGCCTCGAATTGAGATACCGAAGCCCCCGTCGACTGGCGGGGGCTTCGTCGTTTCGGGCACCTTTGGGCAGCATGGTGGAGCGGGAGCAGAGGCAGGGCATGCGCGGAGCAGGCGTGAGGAGCGGGGCGCCCGGGCGCGCGCTGTGGGTGTGTGCGCTGGCGCTCGCGGCCATGGTCGCCATCGGCTGCGGATCGGGTCGCGACGAGGCCCCTGCGCCGGCTGAGCCCGCCACAGCCACCGCCGCGGGGGCGGCCACCGCGGCGGCGGGAACGCGACCGACCCCGCAGCTCGTGCTGCTCGTCTCGATCGACACGCTCCGCGCCGACCACCTCGGGGTCTACGGCTACGAGCGATTCACCTCGCCCACCCTCGACGTCTTCGCGGCAGAGGGCACCGTCTTCGAAGACGCGAGCGCGACCGCGCCCTGGACCCTCCCCTCGCATGCGACCATGCTGACCGGGCTCTTCCCGATGAGCCACCAGGTCATGACGTTCTCGACCTCCCTCGATCCGAGCCGCACGACCTTGCCTGCAATGCTCTCGGCCGATGGCTGGCAGACCGCCGCCGCAGTGTCGACGGGCTGGCTCCGCCGGGAGAGGTACAACCTGACGAAGGACTTCGAGAAGTACGTCTTCGTCGACACGAAGCCCTGGCGGCGCTCGCCGAGCACCTGGATCACCGATCAGACGATCGAGTGGATCCGCGCGGCGAGGGCCGACGACCGCAGGCTCTTCGCACTCGTCCACTACTTCGACGTGCACGGCGACTACGTGTCCGAGCCCGAGTACGAGGCCATGTTCGTCTCGCCCTACGACGGACCGGCCGACGGCACGAGCTGGCAGCTGCTCATGTCGTATCTCGAGCCCGAGTACATCGAGATGTGCCGAACGGACTTCCAGGCCGACATCTGCACGTTCGGCAAGGGAGATGGCGAGAAGCTGATAGACGAGGAGTTCACCCGCCCCGAGTTCGGCGAGCGCGACATCCAGCACATCCGGGATCTCTACGACGCCGGCGTCCGCCAGATGGACACCGAGATCGGCCGGCTGCTCGCCTTCCTTCGCAAGGAGGGCCTCCTCGACGAGACGCTCATCATCATCACGTCCGACCACGGCGAAGAGTTCCACGACCATGGACGCCTCGACCACTTCATGTCGACACACCAGGAGGTGCTGCGCGTGCCGCTGATCGTCCGTGGCCCGGGCGTTCCCTCCGGTCTGCGCGTCGATGCGCCCGTCTCGCTCGCGGACCTGGTGCCCACGGTCCTCGAGCTCACCGGGACGGCCGGGCCGGACGACCTGGAGGGCCTCTCGCTGGTCCCGCTCCTCGACGGCGCGGACGACGCACCGTACCGGCAGCGGCCGCTCTACGGAGAGGCGCCCGGCGGGCTCACGTACGAGAACCTGACGCCGGGCATCTTCCCTGTCATCCGCTCGCTGCGACGCGACCGCTGGAAGCTCGTATACGACTCGAAGGCCGACAGCTACGCGCTCTACGATCTCTCGATCGATCCCGGTGAGACGCAGGACCGCGCGCAGGAGATGCCAGCGGTGGCCGAGCGCCTCGCCGAAGAGATGCGAAGGCGCTACGAAGGCTTCACGCCCGACGCGCTCGAGAACGCGAACGTCGAGCTGACCGACGAAGAGATCGAGCAGCTCCGCGCTCTCGGCTATGTACCCTGATGTACGTACCGTGAGGTACGCGCCGCGACGTACGCACCCCTGAGTACGCGCCGTGACTACGAGCCCCGAATCTGCTCGCGCTTGAGCCGCCAGGCCTCGAGCAGGGGAGGCATCTCGCCCGTCTCGAGCATGGTGCGCACCTGGGCCCCGCCATCGCGGCAAAGGCGACTCGGCGGAGGCTGGGTGACGCAGTGCTCGATCCTCGCCTCCAGATCGGCCTCGGCGCCCATGGCGTCCAGATCGGCCGACGAGGCCGGCTGCGCCGCCAGGGTCCGCTCGCACTGCGCCCGCGTGCGCACCCGCTGACGGCAGCTCGTCCAGACGCTCTCGAGTGCCCTCGGAGAGAAGGGGACGCCATGGCTGTACGAGCGCATGTAGTCCTGGGTGAGTGAGAAGCCGAGACCGGGATCGATCGGGCCGATCTCCGCGACCGAGCGCTCGTCACCGAAGAGCCGGCTCGCTGGTCGAACCGCCTCCAGCGTCCGAAAGCCATCCGCGCCGATGAGATCGTCGCGCAGCAGCTGCAGCCCCTTGATGTCGGAGTGGGACTCGAGCCAGTGAGCGAGCAACGGCTGGCATCGGGGACCCGAGACCACGCAGTACTCGCGAATGAAATCAGATCGGACATCGTCGGGCAGCTCGCCCGCGAATCGTTCGAAGTACGCCCTCGCCATCGAGTTCCGCCGCCCCACCTCCGCCGCCTCGCCGTACCCGGTGAAGGGCAGCTCTCCGCGCTCGTTGCGGTAGAAGGCCCGGCCGGCGAGATCGCTGAGGATCGGGTGATAGAGCGTGTGGATGGGCCCGTCGAGCGTGGCCGCGTGCACGACGCCGAGCGGCAGCACTTCGTGCGCCACCAGCGCGGCGAAGCTCACCACACCCGAGCGTCTCAGAGCGGCCTCGTAGTCGGGCTGCGCCGACCGTGCCTCGAGCCGATAGTGGTCCTTGGCGGGGCCAGCCTTGTTGAAGCCGAAGATCATCAGATCGCTCGCGTTCGCCCGCCACACGACGACATGGTCGAACACGTCGCGATACGTGCGCAGCACGAGCGCGACGGTGGCCTCGTCCACCTCGTACTGGTGGAACCACTGGCAGTACACGCCGCCCTCGGAGAGCTTCGACTTCGCCGCCTGCAGGAACTCGCGGCTGAAGAGCATCTCGACGCCGGCGACCCAGGGATTGCTGGGCTCGGACACGATCAGGTCGTACGTGTCGTCGTTCCTCATCAACGCGCGGTAGGCGTCGCTCTCGATCACGTGGATCTTCGGGTTCTTCGACGCGTTCATGTCGGCGAAGTCGAAGAGCGGCGCCGCATTCATGACCCCCGGCGAGATCTCGGCGACGTCCACCCGCTCGATCGACTCGAACGAGGCCAGCTCCCCGGCCGTGACACCGGTGCCCCAGCCGATCACGAAGGCGCTCTTCGCCTCGTCCGCGAGCATGGCAGAGACCACGGCGACGAGGCCCATCGTCGCGTAGTCCGCATACGTGTCGCCGTCCGACTTGCCGTTGGTCGAGATCGAGAGCGACTCCACGCCGTCGTGATCCCACTTGCGGACCGTGACGCTGGTGATCGGGTCGTCCTCGAAGTAGATGATGTTGTCGGCGAACCACTTCGACTGGTTCTCGCGAATCGACTCGATGCCGTCGTAGGCGAACGGGACGGGATCGCGCTGCCGGAAGAGCCCCGCATAGAGCAGCTCGGGATCCCAGCGCGGGAGCAGGGCGACGGCGATGAAGAGCGGCAGCAGGAGTCCGGCCCAGACCATGCGCGCCCCACGGACCTGGAGCGTCAGCAGGAGCGCGGCCGCGAGCAGCGCCGCGATGGCGATGCGAGTCACGTGATCGAGATCGAGCCAGAAGAAGAGCGCGTAGCCGCCGAGCAGCGCGCCGAGCAGGGAGCCCACGGTGTTCCAGCTGTACAGCGTGCCGGCGAGATCACCGAGATGGTCCACCTGGCGGCGCATGTGATGGAAGAGCAGGGGCAGTGCCGCGCCCGAGAGCAGCACGGGCACACCGAGCACCAGGAGAATCACGGCGAAGCCCGCGAGGTAGTACACGGTGAATGCCGCGTCGGTGTTCTGGAAGAGGGTGCGGAGCACCCAGATCCAGTGCGGCAGCTCGTCGAGCCTCGGGTACAGCAGCACGAAGAGCAGCGCGAGCAGCCACTGATTGCCGACCACCACCCATGTCGGGATCGTGCCGAGGGCCGAAACGACGAAGCTGCCCAGCGCGATGCACAGCACGAACACCGCGACGACCATCGAGAAGGTGAACTGGGACGATCCGAACGAGAGGCCGGCGACGCGGATGATGGAGGTCTGGATCGTCATCATCGCGAAGCCCGTCAGCAGCGCGACCGCGGCATAGACCGCGAAGCCTTCGAGCTCGCCGCCTTCGCCGTCTTCCCCTGTCTCGAGCGAGATCACGGCGCGGCCCCGCACCCCCAGCGCCATGAAGATGCTGCCCGCGACCAGATTGATGCAGCCCATCGCGAGCATGACGCGGACGAGACCGAGTGCCGGAATCAGGTAGAAGCCCGCGGCGAGCGCGCCGACGAAGGCGCCCGCCGTGTTGAACGCATAGACGAAGGCGTGGAATCGCGTCGCGTCGTCGAGGCTGCGCGCCAGCCCCTGGGTCAGGATCGGAATCGTGCCACCCATCAGCACCGAGGCGGGGCCGATGAGGATCGTCGCGAGGAGCACGTCGATCACGAAGCCGAAGCCACCCGTGCCGTGAGGCAGCGCGTACGAGATCGCCTGCACGCCCTGGAACAGCCAGGGGAACGCGATCACGTAGACGCCGATGCCCGCCTCGAGCGCGCCGTAGATGAGCAGGAGACGCGGCGGCACGCCCGCCTCTTCGGAACGGATGACATGACGGCGAGTGACCTGGCCGAAGAGCCAGTAGCCGACCGAGAGTCCGCCGAGGAAGATCGCGAGGACAGAGGCCGTCGCTTCACTGTGGGAGCCGAGGAGGGTGGCGAGATATTTCTGCCAGGCGACCTCGTAGACCAGACCGCTGAATCCCGTCATGACGGTCAACAGCAGGGCGACGAGCCGGATCATTCACGCACTCCCACGAAGCACCCCCGGCCCGTGCCGGAGTGGCCAGCCATTCTAGCAGGGTGCTGGAGGACTCCGGACCGAGTGATGTGCGTGGATCTTCGTCGAGATCAAGGCGCGGAGCCGCCGCCGTGCTGATGCACGGCAAGGATTCGCAACGCCGAGATCGGCGGAGAGCCGCGTGCAGCGCGACGGGAGTGGGTCCTTCAGGGCCCTGCTCCACCAGATGCCTCGTTGGATGGGGCACGCCTAGAGACAGGCGAGGCTCGCGCTCTCGACGCGCTTCAGGATGCGGCTTCACACGTACGCAGTGGAGGTGCAAGTCCAAGCAAACGCCAGAGCCAGGCCCAGCGCGGCTCCGGTCGCGGCGGCTCGATCTCGACCGTGAACGAGGCTCGGGTGGAGATCCCGTCCGGCAGCTTCGCGTGCAGCGTCCAGACCTGCTCGCCGATGTCCGCTTCGGTCGGACACCAGGTCACGTTCGCCAGCCGGCGATCGGCGCGGGCCGCACGCAGCTCGACCCGCGGCGCCACAGCCGCAACCGCGTCACCCGACACGATCGTCGTCTCGACCGCCACCTCCGCCGACCCGTGTCCCGCCTCGTCGAGCCAGGCGACGATCTTCATCGGACGTCCGACGTGCGCGCGCCGCGAGCCAGGCGCGCGCCAGCGCGGCAGCTCGACGCCGACCACGCGCCCCGGTCCAAAGCGCTCGTCGATCCAGACGACGCGACGGCCGTCGACCACCGCCTCGTCCTGCAGCGAGCCCTCCGACGTAAGCCGCTGCACCGGACACCGCTGCAGATGAGGATCGAACTCGCAGAAGAAGACGTCGCCGGGCTCGTCGCCGACCGCGCCGTCCCAGACCACGAGATCGCCGGACACCCGCACTCGATCGTCATCGGCGTGACGCAGGATCTGCACCGGCGTGCACCAACCGTCGACGTCGGGGCGACATGCGAGCAGCGGGCGCCTGCCGAAGAGCCGACCCGCGACCCATGCGACCAGACCACGCGAGGCAGCAGGTCGAGTGAAGGCGCGTTCGCCCGGGGGCAGACGCATCTCGTCGCAGCGTCCGTCGGAGTCGACCTCACACGTGGCGATTCGCAGGCCGTCGGAAGCTGCGATCCACGCGAGCGTGCCCCGGCCGTCGCCGTCGACGAAGCCCCGCCTGGCCGGCACGAGGCCAGACTCGATCGGCACGCACGGACCGCCCGCCGAGTCGAAGCGGCACGCGAAGACGTCATTGTCGGCAACCTCGCCGGGCACGGAGTCGATCCAGTAGACCGAGTCGCGGATGGGCACGGGCGCGGTCGTCTGGCCCAGTGGTCCGCCGATGTCTCCGGGCACGCACTCGCCGCCTCGACGCCCGGCCACCCGACACGCTCGGGCGACGGGAGGGACGCCCTCGACCTCGTGCAGCCACGTGTACGTGCGCCCGTGGCGATCGGCCGAGATGCCCGGCTGCGTCTGGCCGGCGGGGTCGCTGATGAGTCGCCGCTCCGAGAGGCCACCGAACCCGGCCTCGTAGATCTCATGATCGAGTCGACCGGCCTCGTCCTCGACGTCGCCCCGCCGCGTCGTCCACACGACCCGACGGCCGTGGATCGCCGGTCGCTGGGCCTCGGGGCCGTCGCTCGAGAGCACCTCGAGCTCGAGTCTCTCGAAGCTCATCGGGACGTGCTCGATGGCCGTGCGGCCGTCGATGGACTCCGCCTCGACTCGAATCACCGACGCCCCGATCGTCTCCTCATCGACGCTCCACTCGGCGAGCACACCGTCTTCGACGGGCTGCTCCGAAGCGACGATCGTCGTCCACGACGTCGGCTGGATACCCGCACCGACTGCGACCTCGTACCGCCGCAGATCCGGGCCGCTCGCCGTGCCGCGGATCTCGACCGGACCATCGCGCGGATCGCGCCACGCCGATGTCCGCGGTGATGTCACGCGCAGCAGCCAGTCCGGCTCGGGTGGCTCCGCAACGGCCGAGGCCGCATCGAGCCGCCCCGCCCCGCTCTCCCAGTCGTAGCCGGGCTCGCCGAGATCGACCGCGCTGCGGCGCACGATCCTCCGCACGACGTCGGGCCCGATGCCGGGGCGCTGTGCGTAGAGCAGCGCCGCGACGCCGGCGACCTGGGGCGCCGCCATCGATGTGCCCGCCAGCCGGATGTAGCCCCCACCGACCTCGAACGCGTCCTCGACGGGATCGCTGGCGGACGAGCGCAGCGAGAGGATGTTGCGCCGCGGTACGAACACGCCCGGCGTGTCCTGGGGATCGCCGCCCGGCGCGAAGACGTCGATACCGAAGCCCTGGTTCGTGAACGAGGCCGACGGGCGGTCCGCCACGTCGGACGATCCGACCGTGATCGTCTGCCACATGTTCTCGGGGCTGAATGCAGCGACATCGCGCGACTTGTTGCCGGCAGAGGTGACGATCGTGACGCCGAGCGCGTGCACGAGCTCGACGACCTCTTCGGCGAGGGGATTGCGCGGGCAGGGCGCACCACACGACCAGCTGTTGTTCACGACCGATGCGCCGTTCAGCGCCGCGTAGAGCACCGCGCGCCAGAGCAGGGCGTCGCTGTTCTCTCCGTCGGCCTTGAAGCCCTTCAGCGCCATGATGCGGGCGCCGGGCGCGACACCGGCAATGCCCTCACCGTTGTCGGCCACCGCCGCGATGATGCCCGCCACGTGCGAGCCGTGACCGTGGTCATCGAACGGGTCGGGGTCGTTCCAGTCGCCCGGGTCGAGATAGTCACCGTCGCCGTTCGCGTCGATCGAGTTCGCGAAGTCGAAGCCGACGAGGTCATCGACGAAGCCGTTGCCGTCATCGTCGACACCATTCCACTCGAATGCGTCGACGCGGCCGTTTCCGTTCAGGTCCTCACCCGGGTGCACGAAGACGTTCTCGGCGATGTCGGGGTGATGCCAGTCGAGCCCCGTATCGACGACGCCGACGACGACGCCCTCACCCCGCGTCGTATCCCAGGCGTCCTGCGCGCGAATCCGGTGGTGGCCCCAGAGGTCCTCATAGGGCTGATCCCAGCTACCGAAGCTCTCGAGGAACGGGTCCGGGGCGTGCGCATCGAGCGCGCGCGCGGCATCGACCTGCGCCCATACGACATGAGGGTCGGCTGCGTAGGCCCGCGCAGCCTCGGCAGCCGACTCACCCGGCGCGAGCTCGAGCTGATAGACGTGGGCGAGGGCGCTCGCACGGGCGAGCAGTGCGTCGGTGGCCGAAGCGCCGGCGCTGCCTGCGCGCGCACGTACGGTCGAGGCGCTCGTGGATGGATTCGCCCGCTGCCGCTCCGCCGCGGTGCGCTCACGCCTGCGCGACCATGCGCGCCGGCTCAGATCTCGCACGCGCGCGCGCCGCGCCTCGAGTGGCGCCACCGACTCGCCGGGGCTGAGCGCGCGCGCACCGCGCGCGGCCGGGGCGCCGCCGGTGAGCGGACGCACGCGCTGCACTCCGAATCGCTCGCGAAGTCGATCGAGTGAATCGCTGCCATCGCGGGTGCCCGCGCGGTGATCGCCGAGTGCGTGCAGCCGCGCACCGCATGCTTCGACCGCGTGCGGGCCAGCTTCGGCGTAGCGCACGATGATGCGCGCGCTCGGCGATCCCGTGTCCGCTTCGGCCCGGACGGGCATCGACGCCAGGCACACGAGAAGTGCACCGGAGAGAGCCTGACGAGTCGTTCGTGACGAGAGCGTGCGCCGCATGGAGTCGCTCGGCAGCCGGGGACTGGGCTCGAGCCGGACCCGCGCTGCTCATGAGGGATGCGCAGCCGTCAAGTCTACGCTCGACCGTCAGGAAGTCCCAGAGAAGACTTCTCTACGTGCAGAGATGGAACGTTGGCTCGCGCGCGCTCGCAGCTCTACCGGCGCTTGGGCCGCGAGGCTTCGAGATCTGCGCGAGGACGAGCCACGATGGCAGCACCTGCGAGGACGCTCCGGAAGGGAGTGACGAGCCGGGACGCGAGGCCTGTCAGGGATCGATGCTGACCGCGACGAGGGTGACGGCCTCGTCCTCGGCGCCGTCGCTCACCCGGTTCGTCAGGATCATCAGATTGCGGCCGTCCTTGGTGCCGCGGGCGAGGAAGCCGCGCTCGATCATGTCCTCGGAGGCGATGGTCCAGCCCTTGGCCTCGGAGGCCTCGCTCATCACCTTGGCTGCCTCTTCGACCGGCGTGTCGGTGCCGAACACCACGCTGACCTTGCCGTTCGGCAGCTGCTGCACGTGGCTGGGCTTCGCACCGGGATACACCGGACCATCCTCGGGGTAGAACTCGGGCAGGTCGACCGTCTGGCCGAGCCGCGCCGCGACGTTCGCAGCCACGTCGGCCGAGGAAGCCTCGTCCTGCTGCGGCATGGCCTGCGGTGCCGGTGCAGGCGTGGCCTGGACGGGCTTGTCCAACTGAGCCGGCTTCGCCTGAGCCGCGGGGTCGGGGAGCTCCTCGTCAGCGCCACAGCCGAGGCTGGAGAAGGCGGCGATCAGGCCGGTCATCACGAAGGCGAGCAGGGCGCGATTCATCTCTCTGTTTCTCCCGAGTGGTCCTGGATGGGACGGCGGCACCTTACCACTCCCGCCGGCATTGGTCACAGTCGATTGCTGGCTGGACGTCGCCGATCCTCAGACCGTTCCCGAATCGCGGCCGGGAGTCGGTGTCGACACCGCTGGCGATCTCCAGAACGAAGAAACGCCCCGGACCGAGGTCCGGGGCGCTCTTCAGGACGTGCTTTTCAGTGTGCAGGGACTGCCTTGCTCTGATCTTGCGATCAGGCGCGGCGGCGGCCGGCCACACCGAGGCCAACCAGACCGAGGCCGACGA
>CAYYSY010000235.1:0-4540 GCA_964474355.1 uncultured Spirochaetaceae bacterium
TGCACGAACGCCGCGACGTAGCCCGCGCCGATCACCGGCGTCAGGCTCGTGAAGGGCGCGGAGATCGCCGCCGACACCATGGTGATCGGGTGCGCGAGTGCCAGCAGCGCGCCGATGCCGGCGGGCACCGCGTTCGCGACGAACCAGTAGAGGGCGTTGTCGCCGGCCTCGCCGACCCCCTGGCTCCAGCCGATGTACGCGATGGAGCCGACGATGAACGCGGGGATCGCCCAGCCGACCCACTTCCAGACGCTCGACACGGGCGGGATCGACTCGATCTCGGTGAGGTCGATCTTCGCCCCGGCCTCGATCGCCTTCGTCATGCCTGCGACGTGCCCCGCGCCGACCACGGCGACGAGTCGCTGGCCCGGCGACTCGACGATCTTCTCGGCGAGGTAGGCGTCGCGCTCGTCGATCAGCACCTTTTTCAGCTCGGGCAGCGACTCGCCGAGCTCCGCCATCAGCTCGCTGAGCACGTCCTGCTCGCGAATGCGCTCGAGCTCCTCCTCGGAGAGCTCGGGGCTCTCGAAGGCGCTCACCATGAGACCCGAGATCGCCTGCAGCTTGCGCCAAAGGCCCAGCCCCGCCCACGCGCGGCGCAGGGTGATGCGGATGTCGCGATCGCAGAGCTCGACCGGGATCTCGAGCGCGTGCGCCGTCTTCGCGGCCTCGAGCAGCTCGCTGCCTGGCGTCACGCCGAGCTTGAGCCCGAGCCTGCGCTGGTAGGCCGAGAGCATCAGGTTCACGAGCAGGGTCGTGAGCTGCTGGTTGCGGATGATCTCGCGGAGATCCTGCGCCTCGAAGCGCTTCTCTTCGCTGAGCGCCTGATAGCGGCGCTCGTCGAGCTCGATGCAGACCGTGTCCGGCCGCTCCTGCTCGATCACGCGCCGCACGAGGTCGACCGACGTCTGCGAGATGTGCGCCGTGCCGACGAGGATGAACGTGCGGCCGTCGCGCTCCAGGATGCGGACGTCGCTCGGGTAGGGCTCTGCGTCTGCGCCGGCGCTCACGCTCTGTGCTTCCTCTCGCGGGGCTGAATCGAAGGCGCCCCAAGGTCGCATATTCGGCCGATCCGCGCCGAAGCCGGAGGGCGAATTCGATCGGATGCGAGCGTTGCGTTCGAGCTGCAGCGGCGACGCCATCAGGGCGCGCCCGCCTGAAGTCGCGACGGCCGGAAGCGCAGGCCCAGCAGCACCGCCGCGACGACCGCCCAGAACGCCGGCTGCAGCTCGTCCGCCTTTACGAGCCACCAGAAGTGGACGATGGCCGCCGCCATCGCGACCCATACGAGCCGGTGCAGCGCGACCCAGCGCCGTCCGAGGCGACGCATCGACGCTCGCGTCGATGTGAACGCCAACGGCGTCATTGCGAGCAGCGCCGTTGCACCGGCCCATACGAAGGGGCGCTCGGTGAGATCCTCACGGATCGACGGCCAGTGCAGCCCCTGATCGAGCACCGCCCACGTGAGCATGTGGAGCACGGCGTACGCGAACGCGAGCAGGCCG
The DNA here is from genome assembly GCA_964474355.1 of uncultured Spirochaetaceae bacterium. Classification (GTDB taxonomy): domain Bacteria; phylum Myxococcota_A; class UBA9160; order UBA9160; family UBA4427; genus CAYYSY01. The sequence continues at coordinate 1,506 of CAYYSY010000235.1, forward strand.
AAGGTGCGGCGCTGGGGCGCGAGTCGTGCCCAGCCCGTGAAGCGGCGCAGCGGTGTGATCGCGATCGTCGCGACGAGGAAGCGCAGCGCCCACTCGCCGGTCACGTGCGTCACGTCCTCGATCGGGTTCGGCGAGAGCTTGCCGAGCAGTGCGCCCACCGTGATGCCGACGATGGGCAGCAGGCCGATCGCGGTGACGACGAGCGTGTCGCGGCGCGCGACGGTTCGGGGAGCGGGGGGCGAGTCGGTCATGGGCCGGCAGTCTGACGCAACCTAGTAGAGCTTGCGCAGATCCATCCCCGCATACAGCGACGCCACCTGATCGGCGTAGCCGTTGAAGGGCAGGGTCTCGCGCTTGAAGAACTCGCCGATGCGCCGCTCGCGGGACTGGCTCCAGCGCGGATGAGACACCTCCGGATTGACGTTCGCGTAGAAGCCGTACTCGCCCGGCGCCTCGTCGCTCCAGCTCGTGAACGGCATCTCCTTCTGCAGCCGGATCTTCACGATCGACTTGATCGACTTGAAGCCGTACTTCCACGGCACCACCAGCCGGATCGGCGCGCCGTTCTGACTCGGCAGCACCTCGCCGTACATGCCGACCGCCAGCAACGCGAGCGGATGCGTCGCCTCGTCGATGCGGAGCCCCTCGCGATACGGCCAGTCGAGGGTGCGCCGGCGCTGCCCGGGCATCTGCTCGCGATCGACGAGGGTCTCGAACGCGACGTACTTCGCGTCGCTGGTCGGGGCGAAGCGCTTCAGCACGTCACCGAGGGGCACGCCGATCCAGGGGATCACCATCGACCACGCCTCGACGCAGCGCAGGCGATAGATGCGCTCCTCGAGATCGTGGGGCCGGATCAGGTCCTCGATGCCGATGACCCCGGGCTTCTCGACGGCGCCCTCCACGGCGACGCTCCACGGCCGTGTCCGAAGCGAGCCGGAGTAGCGCTTCGGGTCGCTCTTGTCGGTGCCGAACTCGTAGAAGTTGTTGTAGGTCGTGGCGCTCTCGGCCGGCGTGAGCTCGTCTTCGGCCTTGAATCGGGGTGGGGCAGGGCGGACGCCCGTGAGCTGGCCTTTGCGGGGCAGCGCCGCCGCATCCGCCGACCCGGGGCCGAGTGCACCGCCCGCGAGCGCGAGCGCGCCCAGGCCGACGCCCCCTTCGATGAACGCGCGGCGATTCAGGTAGTGGCGGCGATCGGCGACCTCGCTCTCGCGCAGGTCGGGAGCGCTACGAATCAGCATGCATCCTCCGTCTCGGGCGCCAGCGCGAGGAGCCCGCGCCGGTCCGGCTCGAAGGTACGCCATGGCGTGATTTCGGTTACGCGCGTGTCCGCGCGTCGGTGCGCGATCAGCGTCGGTCGAGATACCGGTCGGCGAGCCAGGCGAGGGCGGGGTGGGCGCCTTCGCCCGCGTGCGCGAGGCGACCGTGGAGCCGCGCGACGTCGAGGGCCTCGAAGTCGACTTCACCGCCGATCCGCATCCGCACGCCGTCGTACCCGCGGCTCAGGGCCTCGTCGTGGTGGCGATCGAAGTGGGGCCACACGACGACGTAGCGGAAGCCGCGCCGGCCGTGACTGCGGGTGAGCGCCCGAATCCGCCGGAGCGTGCCCGCGAGCGGAAGCGCCTCGAATCGCTGGGCGCACTCGGCCGCGAGACGACGGCAGCCCTCGAGGTCGCCCCAGCCGGTCTCGGGAAGCGGCAGCGCGTGCGGTGCCGAGCCGCTGCACCGGGCGAGCGCCGCGCCATGCACCTCGACGAAGACCGGCCCGCCGTGCTCGCGGTCGATCTGGGCGACGGGCGTCCGGGCCCCCTCGCCTTCGAGCGAGGCCGGGGGATGCACGAAGCTGCGCCTCACGGCGCGACCCCCGGCGCCGACCGCGGCTAGCAGACCACCGAGCGCCTCTGTGGGGATCGCCTCGACGACGTTGCACGCGAGCGCCCAGGCCGAGCCGAGCTCGCTCGCCGAGCCGCGCTTGCCGGCCTCGCCGAGGGGCCGATCGGGATGGCGTGCTAGACGCGCCACGGTGTCGCCCGACGGCTCGAAGCAGAGCGCGTCGGAGAGACATTCGAGATGGCCCGCCGCGTCCGTGGCGAGGCCGCTGCGAGCGGCCCAGCCGCGTTCACGGGCGAGGATCGCCTCGAGCGCATCGGGCGCGGGCCTCGGCCGGGACACGGACGGAGGCGCGGACGAAGGGCTTGCCTGGTTCGGCATCGGGTTCGAGTCCTGCTGCAGGCTTCCGCCGGAGTGCGATGGCTGCGGGTTCGCAGCCCACATCGGCGGGCGGGCGCGCGGGCTGAAGGCGGATGCCCGGATGCCCGCGGGCGGCGCGCCTCAGGCCCCGGGACGCTCGAGAAGATCGCCGGGCGCGGTGCGCTCGAGGGGTTCGTGGGGGTCGGACGAGTCGGAGGGCTCGGGGGGCTCGGAGGGCTCGGCGGGCTCGGGAAAGCAGAGCTCGAGGTAGAGCACCCCGGCGCGGCCGAGCGGGCCGCGTCCTGCACGGTCGAGCCAGCGCGCCTCGATCAGCTCGTCTTCGAGCTCGGCGGTTGCGGCGCGTGCCGCCTCGCTCGCACGCACGTCGTGATCCCGCGTGACCCGCCGGCCGCCGTGCACGATCAGCTCGTGACGCACCTCGGCCTCACGCTCGCGCGCGAGCATCTCGAGGGCGTCGCGGCGCGCGGCGCGCTCGCGGGCGCCGCCGTCGATGTCCTCGCCCGCGATGCCCAGGGCGCAGCCGGCGCGTCGCGGAAGCCCCCGCGGCCAGGCGCGTCGCCAGCCTCGGCCAGGCGGACGGCCCGCCACCTCGGGGCCGCAGGCGAGCACGTCGATGCGTCCGTCGGGATGCCCGCGCAGGCCGGCGACTCGGACACCGCGCAACACGCCCGTGACGCGCTCGTCCGAGATCTCGCGCACGCGCGCATCGTGCCAGCTGACCTCGCTGGTGAGCTGCAGGGGCAGCCGCTCGGCCGCGAGCGCTGCGAACGCGGCGTCCCGCGCCTCGCGTAGGCTGGTCGCTGGGCGCAGCGCCGGGCCCGCGA
>CAYYSY010000236.1:0-4127 GCA_964474355.1 uncultured Spirochaetaceae bacterium
CGTCGACGATGCTGAAGTCGTCTGCCAGCCCGTTGGACAGCTCACCGGTCACGACCGCAATATCGAACGCGGGACCGATCAGAAGCTCATTCGACAACGTGAGCTGGCTCGAGAACAGGACGTCGCCGACCGGGATCGAGATCGGGCCCTTGTTCGCGAAGTTGATCGTGGAGATGTAGCCGCTGATCGCCATCTGATCGGTGGTCGCCGTGTACGTCGTGTCGCCGTCGGAGGGCGCGACGATCACGGACGTGATGACGTCCGTCGGGTCGACATCGCCCCACGAGAAGCTCGCGGCGGCTGCGGTCCCCGGCAGGGCCCCAAGTGCGAACGTGGCGACCAGCGCGGCCCCCACTTCGCCAATGCGTCGAACTCCTACACTCATCCCTCACCCCTTGCTCTCAGCTCGGCTACCACCTGCTCGCTCGGCCTGCCGTGTCGGCGCCGCTCGAGTCGGACTCAGCTCTGAATGCGCTCCGTAAGCCTACTCTACACTCTGCCTCGACGCGTGGGGGAAGGGATATGCGTCTTTCTTCCCCCGAGCGTCACGATCTCGTCGCTCAGACCCGCCGTGCTCGGCGTCGACCGAGCGCGAGGAGCCCAACCCCCACGAGGAGGGCCGTCCCGGGCTCCGGCACGAAGCTGCCGGCCTCCGCCCGGAACACCTGCCCCTGGATCTCGGCCGTGAAGTCCGGGATCTCGCCCGTCGCGATGATCGCGTCGGTGATCGTGCCGAAGGTCGGCGTGAAGTCGAAGAACTCGCTGACGTCGATGGCCACCTGGGTGGATCCGAAGAGGTCGGCGAAGAGACCCGATTCGATCGTGGCGAAGCCCACCACGCTCACGCCGGTGCCCGGGAGAGGAAGCCCCGTCGAGGAGTCATAGAAGACCTGAGCCTGCAGCCCGGAAGTCGGCGTGCCATTGAACAGGCCTGCGGTCCATGACGCGGTCAGCATGTCGCTGTCGCCGTCGAGCGGATCCGTCCAGGTGAAGTCGTTCCCGAGCCCCGTCGACTCGAACATGATATCGAGCTGGAAGAACGTGCCGCCCAGCGGCGTCACGGCAACTCCGGAGAGGTCGGCGTTCACCATGAAGTCGAGGTTCTGCCCGCCCATGTCGCCGAAGTTGTACGCGCAGTTCGAGCCGACGTCGGTCGCGCAGAGCACGTCGTTGGGGTCGTAGTAGTTGAGCACGTCGATCTCGGCGCCGATGTTGACCGTGCCGTTGCCGCCGCCGAGATTGGTGTATTGGATCTCGCCGTTAGCCAGAAGGCCACCGCTGTTGTACGAGGCGCCGGGACCGGTCGGCCCGGTTCCTGTCAGCGTATGAAGACGCGCCGTGCTCGACGGAGTGAACTGCGGGACCGCGTAGGCGGCTCCCGCGCCGAGCAGCATCAGAACAGCCACTCCCGAAACAGCGACGAGCCTGCAGCAAACGAGCTTCAACAACATCCGCGCTTCTCCTCGTGCACTCTGCGCAGGGCCGAGCCGCTTCGGCCGCGATCGCGCAGATGCACCACCAGACGCAACAAAGCCGGTCCAACCTCTAGAGCCGCACGGCCCCGCAAAGGGCCGCCCCACGCTGTCCCGCGGGGAGGAAGAGGTCGAACCGGCGACGATTCGGATGCACGAAGCACCCCTTCCCACTCCACTCATACTGCAACCGGCATGCCGTGTGCGAAAAAAAACGTCCACGAAGATAATTTCACGAAAACACGCAGTTGCGAGCCGACGCGCCGACACCGGTCTGTGGGGTTCGCTTCCGGCGAGGGAAGAACGGAAGCCTCGTTCATCGCGCGGGCAAAAAGTCTTCCACGGGGCTTCGCCTGATCTCGAGTCAGGGCTCCTCGGGCGCCGCCCACAGCCGTGACGCCAGCTCCTCGGCCCCCTCTGCTCGCCCGAGCGCGGGGGCGCGCTCGCCGGCCAGGGGAAGCTGCGCCACCCCCATCGCCGAGCCGTCCTCACCGACGACCAGGTAGACCCCTTCGCCGATCAGCGCGCGCTGGCCGAAGCCCCGGATCTCGAGCGTTCGCCCCGCCTCACCGGCCCGCCGCTCGCGGAAGGGCAGTGGCCGGCCCGGCAGGTGCGTCGCCGCGTCCACCAGCCCCGTCGACCGCAGCAGGGTCGGCGCCACGTCGAGCTGGCTCACGGGTGTGCGGATCACGCGAGTGACCCCCTGGCCTCCGCCGATGCGCGGCGGCCGCCAGAGCAGGGCCACGCGGGTGCGTGCCGGCGAGAGTCCTTCGCGGGCGCTCTCGGCCGGCAGGCCCGTCACGAGAATCGCCGGCGGAGCCTTGCGGGCGTCGAGCACCGCGAGGAGCCGCGACAGGTTGCGGTCGAGCTGGCGCAGCGCATCGGCGGGATCGGCATCGGCATCGGCATCGATGCCGGGATCGAGGTGAACCCAGGCGAGGAAGGGAGAGGGCGCCGCGGAGAGCCATTGCGCCGCCCGCGCGGCTGCCTCGCGGTGCGCGCCGGGTGGGGTGTTCACCTCCGCGGCGACGAAGCCGTCGTCGAAGAGGCCGAAGCCCTGGTCGAAGTGGCGCGAGCGATTGAGCGCGGGGTCCGTCACGAACGCCGCCGTCGTGTAGCCGGCGCGCGAGAAGTGCTCGGCGAGTGTCACGTGATCGTTGCGAAGGAAGCTCGCTGCGGTCGCCTCGACACCGTGGGCATCCGGTGAGAGCCCGGTCAGCAGCGTGGCCATCGCCGGCGCGGGCGAGCCCGACGTCGAGAACGCCCACACGAAGCGGCTGCCGAGCTCGCCGACCGAGCAGAGCTCGGCCCCGAGCTCGTCCTTGCCGCGGCCGCCGAAGCACGCGAGTGACTCGACCGGAAAAGCGCCCACCGTGACGATGACCAGATCGGGCTGGGGATGGCCGGTGCCCGAGCAGCCCGCGAGCGTGGCCGCTGCGGCGATCGCGACGATCGACGCCCGCAGAAGGCGAGCGGCCGTGCGAGGGGGCGCCGACGCTGGGCGCCGGACCTGGCGATCGCGAGCGCGATGCATGGCGCAGGTGTAGCGAATCGTGCCGCGCGGAGAGGTCATCGAAGCGCACCCGAGATGGCGGAGCGACGCGTGCGCTACGCTGACCGGCTCTCCGCCGCGCCCAATGCCCCGGGGACGTCGTCCCCGCGCAGAGGAAGCCGCATGTCCGACGCCGGCACGACCAGAGCCGACCTCCCCGAAGATCTCGAGGCGGCGATCCTCGAGCTGAAGCGGGAGCGCAACGCGCTCGTGCTCGCCCACTACTACCAGGAAGACGAGATCCAGGATCTCGCCGACGTGGTCGGCGACAGCCTGAAGCTCGCCCAGGCCGCTCAGGGCGCCGACTGCGACGTGATCGCCTTCTGCGGCGTGCACTTCATGGCGGAGACCGCGGCGATCCTGAACCCCGACAAGCCCGTCGTCGTGCCCGACCTCGAGGCCGGGTGCAGTCTGGCCGACGGCTGCCCGGCCGACGAGTTCCAGAAGTTCGTCGACGAGCACCCCGGCGCGAAGGTGCTGACCTACATCAACTGCTCCGCCGCCGTGAAGGCGATGAGCGACCTCATCTGCACCTCGTCGAACGCCAAGCGGATGGCCGAGCACTTCGCCGGCGAGGAGCTCATCTTCGCGCCCGATCGGCACCTGGCGCGCTGGGTGGGCAGGGAGACCGGGCGCGACGACCTGATCGTGTGGCCGGGCGCCTGCGTGGTGCACGAGCAGTTCAGCGCGAAGCGGCTGGCGCAGCTCAAGGTGCAGCACCCCGAGGCCGAGGTGCTCGCGCACCCCGAGTGCGATCAGGCGGTGCTCGACGAGGCGGACTTCATCGCGTCGACGAGCGGCATCATCAACCGCGCCGTGGAGTCGCCGGCCGAGACCATGATCATCGCCACCGAGGACGGCGTCTTCCACCAGATCGAGCGCAAGCTCGAGGCGCTCGGCAAGCACAAGACGCTGATCCAGGCGCCGGGCATGGACGAGAGCTGCGCGTGCAACCGCTGCCCGTTCATGCGCCTGAACACGCTCGAGAAGCTCTACCTGTGCCTGCGCGACCTCGAGCCCGAGGTGACGGTGCCCGAGGAGATTCGGCTGCGCGCGCTGGCGCCGATCGAGCTGATGCTGGAGCTCTCGGCCTGATCGCGGGC
>CAYYSY010000237.1:0-13158 GCA_964474355.1 uncultured Spirochaetaceae bacterium
GTCGGTGTACCGACCCGCAGCCGCCCGTAAGGTGAGGACGACACCCCGAAATCCCGACCACGGCAACCAGCTCCGCGAACCAAACCCCGCGACACCTCAGAGAGCGGCGTGTTCCGGAGCCAACCCCGAAATCCCGACCCGGGCAACCAGACCCGCGAACCGACAGCACGTAGCTCGATCGGACCCTATCCTCGACCGACTCACATGTAAGGAGTCACTCCATGGAGCCGCCGGTCCTACCTCTGGGCGCTCGCGCCATGAACGTCGTGGGCCGTGGTGCCCGTGCCATCGGGCTGCCACTCGGGCGGCTCGATGTCGACCGCATGCTCGAGGGGGCTCGGCGGGAGACCGGGCTCGACGACTTCGGCGACGACGGATTCCGGACCGGGCTCGAGATCCTCGTCGAGAGCTGCGAGCGTGAGGCTCAGCTCACTCCGCTCGGCCGCATGATGGTCCAGCAGGAGGTGCAGCGATGCCTCACGAACCGGCTGAAGGTCCGCGACTGGTGGCGGCAGCATCCCGAGCTCGCCGACGAGCGCGTCGAGCGGCCGATCTTCATCATCGGGCAGGGGCGCACCGGCACGACGATCCTCCACGAGCTGCTGACGCTCGATTCCCGAAACCGCGTGCCGCTCACGTGGGAGGTCGAGCATCCGACGCCGCCGCCCGAGACCGCGACGTACTACACCGACCCGCGGATCGAAGAGTCGCAGCGCCAGCTCGACCAGGCGGAACGGCTCATCCCCGACTTCAAGCGCATCCATCGCATGGGCGGCGACCTGCCCCAGGAATGCGTGCGCTTCATGGCCTATGAAATGGTGAGCGCCATCTTCTCGGTCACCTGGCGGACGCCGACCTACGCTCGCTGGTGCCTGCACGACGCCGACATGGCGAGCGTGTACCGCGCCCATCGCCGCTTCCTGCAGCTGCTGCAATCGAAGCACCGCGGTGAGCGCTGGATGGTCAAGTCACCCGCGCATCTCTGGTACCTGCCGCACGTCGCCGCCGAATATCCCGATGCCTGCTTCATCCAGACCCATCGCGACCCGCTCAAGGTGCTCTCTTCGCTGACGAGCCTGCACGTCGTGCTCCGCAAGATGGCGAGCGACGACATCGACGTGACGGGGATCGCCGAGGAGTGGTCGGAGTTCCTCGGCCTCGGCTACGAGCGGGCGGTCGACTTCCGCGAGAGCGGCGTGCTGCCCGACGACCGCTTCGTCGACCTCCAGTTCCGCGAGTTCCTCACGGATCCGATCGGGGGCGTGCAGCGCATCTACGAGCAGTTCGACATGGAGCTCACGCCCGAGGTCGCGGCGCGCATGAAGGACTACGTCGAGTCGAACCCGGACGATCGCGACGGCAAGCACGTGCACCACTACAGCGAGCTGGGCCTCGACGCCGGCGCCGAGCGCGAGAAGGTGCGCCGCTACCAGGAGTACTTCGACGTGCCGTCGGAGAAGATCACGTAGACGCCTGGATGTCCTCGAGCTCGCGCTTGCTCGTCTCTGGGAAGAGGGGCAGGCTCAGGATCGAGACCACTGCCATGAGCGAGATCAGCCCGATGACGAGGGCCTGATCGCCGACCACGCCCATCCAGTACGAGAAGACGAAGAGGCCGAGGGCCGCCCCCGCCGTCTCCATCAGAGACAGGAAGCCGCCGGCCGTGCCGCGGCGCTCGGTGGGGAACGTCTCGTTCGTCAGCGCACGGATGACGACGCCCGAAGACATCGACGCGAAGACCATGCCGATCCACGCGAACGGTGTCGCCCAGCCGGGCCCCGAGTAGAACGCGAACACCCAGAGCGGGTACACCCCGAGCGCGAGCGCCGCGATGACCTTGCGACCGTAGAGGTCGCCCATGCGCCCCGCCCACGGGCTGCCCACGACGCCGAACAGGCCGCAGACGATGAACATCGTCGAGTACTGCCAGGGCTCCCAGCCGCGCACCTCGAGCACGTACTGCCCGGTGAACTGGAAGGCTGGCGCCGTGCCCAGCACGCCGAGCACGCCCAGACCGAGCACACCGATGGCGTGCCGGGGATGCTGGGCGGCGAGCGCGATGATCGGCTCGAGCGGCCCCAGTCGGTCACGCAGCCGCGGTTCGCCCGCGTCGACCTCGGCCTCACGCTGGGCGGCCTCGAAGCGCCGGGTCTCGGGCAGCCCGCTCGCGATCTTCGGGAGCAACAGCACCGGCGCGATCCCCAGCGCATAGAGAGCGCGCCAGCCGTAGGGGAGGATGTCGATCGCCGCGAAGAAGAGCGCGCCCACGCCGAAGCCGAGCGCCGCGACGGCGCCCAGCATGCCGATGCCCCAGCCCCGATGCTCCGCCGGGAACTCCTCGGTGATGAACACGAAAGCGATGGCCGAGGCGGTCAGCATGAAGGTGCGCGAGAGCATCTGGAACGCGATGAACCACGTCTCATCCGGGCTCAGCGCGGTGAGGAAGGTCCCGATGCTCATGCCCACGATCGACACGAGGAACATGCGCTTACGCCCGATGCGGTCGGCGAAGGGGATCACGAAGAAGGCGGGCAAGGTGCCGAGGCGGATCCATCCCGCGAAGCTGCCGAGCTGCGCCTCGTCGAGGCCGAAGTCGTCGCCCAGGTACTTCAGCACCGACGTCAGCAGCGACATGTCGTAGTTCTCGAAGAACATCGCGAACGCGACGAAGCCCATGAGCTGCAAGTGCCGCTCGCGCACGCCGATGGGAATCGACCCGAGCACGGGCAATATCCACCATGGATTCGGCAGCTGTTCTGCGGGCGCTCCCGGCTCGGGCTCGGGTGCGGACCCCGACTCGGTCACGGCGCCTACGCCCCGGCCTGGGGATCGGCGAACGTCTCCATGTCGAGCTGCCCCTCGTGCTTCGCGACGATGCAGCTCACTGCGGCGTCACCCGTGATGTTCACGGCGGTGCGCGCCATGTCGAGGATGCGATCGATGCCGATGATGAGGCCGATGGCCTCGACCGGCAGGTTCACCTGCCGCAGCACCATCGCGAGCATCACGAGGCCGACACCGGGCACGCCGGCGGTGCCGATCGAGGCCAGCGTCGCGGTCACCACGACGCTCAGATAGCCCGAGATCCCGATGTCGATGCCGTAGGCCTGGGCGATGAACACCGTCGCGACCCCCTGCATGATCGCCGTGCCGTCCATGTTCACCGTCGCACCGAGCGGAATCGTGAAAGCTGCAACCGAGTTGTCGACGCCCAGCCGCTCCTCGGCGTTGCGCAGCGTCACGGGCAGCGTGGCCGCGCTGCTCGACGTGCTGAACGCCACGGTGATCGGCGCGCGCAGCTTCTTGAAGAAGACGAGCGGGTCGAGCCGCCCGAGCAGCTTCAGCATCAACGGATACGTGAGCAGCATGTGGACGGCCAGGACGCCGAGCACGACCCCGAAATACGCCGCGAGCTTGCCGATCGCTCCGAGCCCCTGGTCGGCGAACACGCGCGCCACGAGGCAGAACACGCCGATCGGCGCGATCTGCATCAGCAACGCGACGAGGCGCAGGATCACCTCGTTCAGGTCGCGGAACACCCGCTTGAGGCGGCTCCCGGCCTCACCCGAGAGGTTGATCGCGACACCGAAGAGGATCGCGAACACGATGATCTGCAGCATGCGCCCTTCGGCCATCGCCTTGATCGGGTTCGTCGGGAAGATCTCGATCAGCGTCTGGGTCAGGTTCTGCTGCGGCTTCGGCTGGAAGTCGGGGATGGCCATGGGGACGCCGAAGTCGGCGCCGGGCTGCAAGATCACGGCCGCCGTGATCGCCAGCGTGATCGCGATGGCGGTGGTCATCAGATAGAGGCCGAGGGTGCGAGCGCCCACGCGGCCGAGCTTGGTGACGTCGTCCATCGCCGTGGTGCCGCAGATGAGCGATACGAGCACCAGCGGCACCATCAGCAGCTTCAGGCTCGCGATGAACACGGAGCCACCGACGTGCAGGGTGCCATCGACGAGGTCGCGCACCGCCCCGGTGCCGCCGACGAAGTTCAGGAACACGCCGAAGAAGAGCCCGGCCACGAGCCCGATCAGGATGTACGTCGTGAGTCTGCCCGCGCCGTCGAACGCGCTGCCCTCGCCACTGGGTTCCGTGCTCAATCCGATTCTCCATCCCGCCGTCGCGGACCCCGCGGCCCCGGCTCAGTGAGTGCCGCCACGCATGCGCGGCAACGGACCCGTCGTTCGCCTCGACGCATCGCTCCCGAGATGGAGCGCGCACCCGGCCATTTCGTTCCGTACACCGCCTCGATCACGCCTCCGCGATGCGGCGCAGCGCCTGCTCGAAGAGGCCGACCGTCGTGGCGTGCAGGACGTCTCCCGTGGCTTTCGGCGCCTTGCCGGCACAGGCTCGCGCATGGGTGCCCTCGAGGATGATGCCGAGCTTGTAGCACGCGAGCACCGCGTACCACGTGATGGCGTCGACGTCGCGATCGCTGCGCTCTCGGTAGTGCGCCACCAGCTCGTCGGGCGTCGCGAACCCCGCCCAGGGCTGGATGCCGATCTTGCCCGCGCCGCCGCCCTCCGCATCGGGCCAGGTCGCGAGCAGCCAGCCGAGATCGAGCAGCGGGTCACCGATCGTCGACAGCTCCCAGTCGACGATGGCTGCGACGTCGCCGCTGTCGTTGCGGAACATCACGTTGGCCAGGTGGTAGTCGCCGTGCAGGATGCCGGGCTCGAACGACGCCGGGCGCTGATCGTCGAGCCAGCGCGCGACGTCCTCGACGCCGGGGATGTCCGGCCCGCCGTAGCCCTCGAGCTCGCCGTAGCTCTCGAGCTGCGCCCGCCAACGCGCGACCTGGCGCTCGAGGTAGCCCTCGGGCTTGCCGAAGTCGTGCAGCCCGACCGCCTCGTGGTCGACACGCGCCAGCGCGGCGATGCCCTCGACCATCGACAGCCCCATGCGATGGCGCACCGACGCGTCTCCGGCGTGGAGCGGCGGCAGCCCCTGGGTCGCGTTGAAGCCGTCGACGGGCTCCATCAGATAGAAGGCCGAGCCGAGCACGTCGAGGTCGGGGCACGCCGCGATGAGCGGCGGGTGCGGCACGTCGCTCCCCGCGATCGCAGCGAGCACTCGCGCCTCCCGGCGCATGGTCTCGTCGCTGTTCTTGCGCTTGTGCGGCGGCGGGTGACGCATGACGTACGTGCGGCCACCACGCGTGAAGCGCAGCAGGATGTTCTGGGTGCCTCCGCCGAGCAGCTCCGGCGACTCGATCGCGGCGCCCTCGAGCCCGAGCGAGTCCATCCACTCGGCGAGGCGACGCAGGTCGACGCCCTCGAACTCGCTCGGCGCTGAGTCGGTGCGGGTCATATGGCGGCTCCGGTCCGTTCCGGTCGAGGCGACCACAGGGGAGAATCGAGCGGCGGAGTCTACACGAGCGCCCGCGGCAGCAGCGGCTTCGCCGGTGTGGCATGTTGAGTCGATGGGCGACGATCCCTCGAAGACACGCCTCCAGAGGGCACTGGGCGCAGCCCTGCTGAGCCTGGTCGCCATCGCCGCGCTCTGGGCCGGCCACACCCGCTGGATGGCGGATGGGCCCGGCACGGTCTTCGATCCCATCGAGGTGCGGCTCGATCTGGCGACCGCCTTCCGCTTCGCGACCCAGCGCAAGGGCGCAGAAGGCAGGCCTCCGATGCGCGCCGGCGAGCGCGTCGTGGTGCCGCCGGGCGGGGCCGTCTCATGGAGCGTCCGCGTGCCGATGCGCGGCGGGCTCGGTGCCGCCGAGATCGAGCTGGCGCCGACCACGACCGACCCCGGCTCGCGCTCCACCGCCGAGCTGCACGTCGCGAGCGACGGCGGGCTGCAGCGCACCTATCCGCTGAAAGCCTGCACCAGGGCGTGCCGCGTCCCCCTCGAAGACTTCGAGGGGCGCATCGCGCGGATCACGGCGCGGGGCCCGCCGGCCGACGCCGCGGCCGGACGCCCGCTCGTCCTCGTCTCGCCCGTGATCTACGGTGACCCGCCGATCGCGCCCCCCGATCTCGCCGAGCACGGGAGCCGGGCGCCGATCATCCTCTACCTGATGGACACGCTGCGCGCCGACAAGCTCGGCGCCTACGGCAACGAGAGCGGGATCACCCCCGAGATCGACGCCTTCGCGGCCGGGGCCACGGTGTTCGAGGAGTCGATCGCCCAGGCGCCGTGGACCAAGCCGGCTGTGGCTTCGATCTTCACCGGCGTCTTTGCGCGCGCGCATCGCGTCGTGACGATGCAGGGCATCCTGCCCGACTCGGCGCTCACCCTGGCGGAGCTCTTCCTGGCCGACGGCTATGCCACTGCGGCGGTGGTGACCAACGGCCTGGTCGACGCCGACTTCGGCTTCGACCAGGGCTTCGAGCACTTCGTGCGAGAGAAAGGGCGCGCGCCCAGCGTCGAGGGCATCACCGGCTATCGCGCCGACAAGCCGGCGATCGACTCCGACATCGCCCAGGCCGCGGTCTGGCCATGGCTCGACGGCCTCTCGCCGGGCGAGCCCTTCATGCTCTACGTGCACGTGCTCGACCCGCACACGCCGCACTTTCCGCCGGAGCCATTCAAGACGCGGTTCGCGCCCGAGGTCGACCGCTTCGACCTCGGGAGCATGGAGTCGGTGCGCGCCATGGACGAGATGGGGCGCGAGGGACGCATGCCCGACGAGCGCGAGCAGGCCCAGCTCGAGACGCTCTACGACGCGGAGATCGCCCACAACGACCATCAGTTCGGGCTCTTCCTCGACGAGCTCCGAGATCGCGGCATCTACCACGAGGCGCTGATCGTGCTCGTCAGCGATCACGGCGAGGCGTTCTGGGAGCACGGACAGCGCGGTCACGGCAAGACGCTGCACGAGGAGCTGCTCCGCGTGCCGCTCATCATGAAGGCGCCCCATCAGACCGAGTCCAGGCGCGTCCATTCGCTCGCGCAGCACGTCGACCTCCTGCCGACGTTCGCCGACTACGCAGGCGTCTCGCTGCCGGAGGGGCTGCACGGCGAGAGCCTGCGTCCGCTCATCGAGCTCGGCGACGGGGCGCGCGAGGGAGCCGAGCCGGTGATCGGCGTGTCGGCGAGCTCGCTCGGCACGGCGATCCGGCAGGGACGCTGGAAGCTCGTGAAGCGCAGGGGCACTCATCATCCGCTGGCCCTCTATGACCTCGAGGCCGATCCCGGCGAGACCCGCAACATCGTGCGCGAGCACCCCATCCGTGTCCGGTACCTGCTCGAGGAAGTCGCGCGCAGGGAGGCGCAGGGCGCGGCGTTCGCGAGTGGCGCAGAGCCGGAAGAGCGCGAGATCAGCGCCGAGAAGGCCGAAGAGCTGCGCGCCCTCGGCTACATCGAGTAGAAGCGAGCCCTCGGTCGGCGAGTCACCAGCGACGGACTACGGTTCGGGACCCGGCGCGACCTCGAAGCGAGCGCCTGGCGTTCGATCGGTACCGGGCCCAGGAGCGAGAAGCGATGAAGCCCGACCCGACGCGCCTGCTCGCCTCGTGCGCGCTGCTGCTCGCGACCGTCGCCTGCGGTCAGCAGCTGCCGCCCCGCACCGACGAGCCGAGCGATGCACCGATCTTCCCCGATGACCCTCCGCCCCCGCACGTCGCGTGTGCGAGCCGCGATGCGAATCGGCAGCCCTTCTTCGGCGACACCCACGTCCACACCGCGTACTCGTTCGACGCCAGCGCCCAGGACACGCGCAACGCTCCCTTCGACGCCTACCGCTTCGCGAAGGGTGAGCGGCTCGGGCTCCAGCCCTATGACGCCGACGGCAATCCTTTGCGCACGATGCAGCTCGACCGGCCGCTCGACTTCGTCGCCGTCACCGACCACGCCGAGCTGCTCGGCGAGGTCGACGTCTGCATGCACGAGGGTCGCGACGGCTTCTCGAATCCGGTCTGCTGGATCCACCGCAACTGGCCGGCGCTGGGCTTCCAGCTGATCTCCGGCCGCACGCTGGTGCAGAAGACGCGCTGGGGTCTCTGCGGCGAGAACGGCAAGGAGTGCGTCGGGCAGGCCGCGAATGTGTGGCTCGAGGTCCAACGCGCGGCCGAGCAGGCGTACGACCGGAACGACACCTGCTCGTTCACGAGCTTCGTCGGCTACGAGTGGACCGCCACCGTCGGCGAGGGCCAGAACCTGCATCGCAACGTCATCTTCGAGAGCCACGCCGTGCCCGACCGAGCGATCAGCTGGGTCGACGCGCAGTCGGCGTTCGAGCTCTGGCAGAAGCTGCAGGCCGAGTGCATCGACGGCGTCACGGGCTGCGACGTGCTGACGATCCCGCACAACTCGAACCTGTCCGGCGGGCTGATGTTCGAGAGCGCGAAGGTCGACCAGCCGGGCGACACCGGGCCTGCGGTCGATGCCGATGAGGCCCGGCTTCGCGCGCGCTGGGAGCCGCTCGTCGAGATCATGCAGCACAAGGGCGACAGCGAGTGCAACGTCGTGCCCGACCGCAGCGACGAGCACTGCGGCTTCGAGAAGCTGCCCTATGACCGCTTCGGAGCGAAATTCTCCGACTACGGGACGCACCAGCTGCCGTCGAGCAAGAGCCACGTGCGCGACGGGCTCGGCCGCGGCCTCCAGCAGCTTCAGGAGCTCGGCGTGAACGGGCTCAAGTTCGGCATCGTCGGCGCGACCGACACCCACATTGCAGCACCCGGACTCACCAGCGAGGTCGACCATCCCGGCCACGGCGGCGCGGGCATGGGCCAGGGCGAGGGCCTCGCCGTCGGCTTTCCCGACGACCTCGAGTTCGGGCCGGGCGGACTCTCGGTGCTCTGGGCCGAGGAGAACACCCGCGAGTCGCTCTTCGCGGCGATGATGCGCCGGGAGGCCTACGGCACGAGCGGCAGCCGCCCCATCGTCCGGCTCTTCGGGGGCTGGGGCTACGACGCCGGGCTCTGCGGCGATTCGGGCTTCGTCGAGACGGGCTACGCCGCGGGCGTGCCCATGGGCGGCGATCTCACCGCGCGCCCCGACGACGCGGCGGCGCCGCGCTTCGCGTTTCGTGCACTCGGCGACGCCGGCACGTCCGAGGTGCCGGGCACGCCGCTGCAACGGCTGCAGATCGTGAAGGTCTGGGTCGAGGGCGGCGCGGTGAAGGAGAAGGTCTACGACGTGGCCGGCGGCGAGAACGGCGCGAGCGTCGACCTCGATACGTGCGAGCCGAAGGGCGTGGGCGCCGCGGAGCTCTGCACGGTGTGGACCGACCCCGAGTTCGACCCCGCCGTGCCGGCGCTCTGGTACGGACGCGTGCTCGAGAACCCGACCTGCCGCTGGAGCCAGCACGTCTGCAACGCGGCCGGCATCGACTGCAGCGATCCGGGGAGCGTGCCCGAGGCGCTCGAAGCCTGCTGCAGCGACGCCCACCGCGAGGTGGCGAGCCAGCAGGAGCGCGCCTGGACCTCGCCCATCTGGTACACGCCCGCCAGCTGACGCACCGAGGCCACGGGCACTGGGCGAGGCGCTGGAGACACGGCCGCAGCGGCACTCGACGGTGTCACTCCACGCACAGGTGATGGCGGCTCATCCACCGGCAGCTCCACATCGTCGACGCGCAACTCGCACGCAACTGGGCTGTGCACCGACTCCGGTCCCCTCCTCAAGACGCCCCATTGGAGACCCGATGTCGTCTGCAGGGGTTCGTCTGCCCGAGTAGGCAGGCAGAGCCTCGGACGTGCAACGATGATGGTCGAAATCCTTCTCCTGACACTGATCGGCGCGGCCTTCATGGCCGCGGGCATCCGGGTCCTCAACCACGAGGCCGACCCGGCGATCCGCAACTGGACCATCGGCTGGGTGGCGTTCATCGCCGCAGGCCTGCTCGGGCGCATCATCGAGGGCGCGCCCGATGCCCCCATGCACCTGCCGCTCTTCCTCGCGTACGTCACGTCGAGCGCGGCGCCGCTCTTCTTCCTGTTCGGCGCATTCGCCCTCGTTCGCTGGCAGCACCCCTCGTGGGTCGCGCCGATGGCAGCGATGATCGTCGCCGCCCGCGCCTTCTCGGGTGTCCTCGGCGATCGGGTCACCGCCGAGCTGCTCAGCATTCCGGTCGAGGTCGGATCGAATCTCGGCGCGGCCTACCTCGTGTGGCGATGGTCGCGGCACACCGGGCGGCCTTACGATCAGATGGCGCTGGTCTGGGCCCATGTACTCATGGGTCTCGCCGAGGCCCTCATGGCCGCGACGTTCATGCAGGGGTGGGATCGCCAGGCGTCGAAGCTGCTGCTCTCCGCCGCCACGGTGGGCCTGGCCGGCACTCAGATCATCGTCGTGCTGCGCCTCAGCAGCGATCGTGTCGACGAAGCGATCGGGGATCGCGAGCGCGACCTCGCCCTCCTGCGGGACCTCGCCCATCTCGGCACGCGCCACTCGGCCGGGCCGCCACTCATGCAGGAGGCGGCGCAGCTGCTGGGCGACCGCCTGTCCGTCGACTGGGTGGGGTTCTGGCGCTGGTCCACGGCGGGTGGGCGCTGGGTGGCGAGCGAGGCGAGCGGCGTGCCCGCGGAGGTGTGCGCGCAGGTGCAGATGCTGGCGCTTCGCATCGACGACATCGCGTCGCAGCCGGGAGGCGCCGCGCCACCGAACCTGATCGAGCTGGCCGAGGGCTGCGATGCCTTCGAAGAAGACGACTGTGCGCTGATTCCGCTCGAGTGGCAGGGCGAGGTGCTCGGTGTGATGGGCATGGGCCGGCTTTCGAAGAAGCCGCTCGCTGCGAACGTGCGCAGCGTGCTCCCGATCCTCGCGGGCGAGCTCTCGCTGTCGCTGCGTCACGTACTGTCGATCCAGCAGCGCGATCGCGCCAATCTCGCTCTGCTGCGCGAGCGACGAAAGCTCGCGGGTGTCATCGAGACCGCGCCGATGGGTCTGCTCGTCACGACTGCCGATGGCCAGATCGAGCTCATGAACGCCGCGGCCGCGGATCACGCCGGCTGCGAGGAGCCCGAGCGCTTCGTCGGCGGCTCGATGATCCGCTTCCTCGAAGACCTGCTCACGCGCATCGCAGACCCGGACGAGTTCGTCGAGAAAGTGCGGCACGAGACCGACTCGCATGGCGTCATGCGCGACGTCGAGGTCGAGGTACTCCGGCCCGACCCCGCCATGCTGCTGCTCTTCTCCAGCCGGGTCCACGACGACGAGGGTCGTGTGACCGCCCACATCTGGGCATCTCACGACGTGACGCCGGAGCGCGCGCTCGGCGATCAGCTGCGGCACGCGCAGAAGCTCGAGACCCTCGGCACGCTCAGCGGCGGCATCGCGCACGATTTCAACAACCAGCTCGCCGTCATTCTCGGCAACGTGCGCTTCGCGAAGGACACCCTCGAAGACGAGGCCATCGTGCTCGCGGACGTCGACGAGGCGCTGTCCGACCTCGAGCGCGCGGCGGATCACTGCGCTCAGCTCACAAAATCGCTGCTCTCGTTCGCACGCCGGGCGCCTGTGACCCTCGACCCGGTCGGTCCCAATCAGCTCGTGAACGATCTCGGCGAGCTGCTGCGACCGCTGCTGCCGGCCTCGATCGGGCTCGACTGCCGGGCCGAGCCCGACCTGCCCTCGATCATGGCCGACGGTGCGCAGCTGCAGCAGGTGCTCGTGAATCTCGCGCTGAACGCGCGCGACGCCATCCAGGAGCACGGCGAGATCAGCATTCGCGCGCGGATCGACGACCTCGGCCTCGAGCACGTACGGCGCCATGGCGTCGGCCGACCCGGGCGGCATCTGATGTTCGGAGTGAGCGACACCGGACACGGCCTCTAGGCCGAGACCCTCGGGCGCATCTTCGAGCCCTTCTACACGACGAAGCCCGTAGGCAAGGGCACCGGGCTCGGGCTCGCCATCGTGCATGGCGTCGTGACGGCCCATGATGGCTGGATCGAGGTCGACAGCGAGCCCGGTCAGGGCACGGCGTTCCGGATCTACCTGCCCGTCGGCGGCGAAGAAGAAGAGACGGCCGACGAGCCGCTCGACACCCGGGACGTCATCGCCCTCGCGACGGTCGCGGGCCACCGCGACCGCATCCTCGTTGCCGACGACGACGACGCCGTGCGCAGCATCCTCGTCCGCGCCCTCGAGGCCCGCGGCTTCGAGGTCGAGGCGGCCGTCGACGGCGAGGACGCCGTCAAGCTGTTCGCCGAAGACGCCGACGGCTTCGCCGCCGTCATCCTCGATTGGAGCATGCCTGGGCTGCAGGGACCGCAGGCGGCCGAGGAGATCCTGCGCATCGCCCCCGACGTGCCGATCCTCGTGGCCACTGGCCACGGCGCGATCGAGGCCGAGCGCGATCTGGAGATCATCGCGAAGCCCTTCGACATGGACTTCCTGGCCGCTCGCGTGCGGGCTCGGATCGATGGGGTTGCGGGGTAGGGCGAGTTGCTTCGCGGGTTGCTTCGCGGGGTTGGTTGCTCGGGTCGGGATTTCGGGGTGTCGTCCTCACCTTACGGGCAGCTGCGGGTCGGTACACCGGCGTCTCCGCACATCGCCGAGTCCGTTGCAGCGACAAAGCTGCCCTCCAAGTTCCGGGCGACACCCCGAAATCCCGAGATACACGCACCCGCTTCGCGGGTGTCGTGCAGAGTGCCCACACACTCTCTTGTTTCGAAACATCGACCCTCGGCTTCAACGCCTCGTGTCGATCCCAGAACGTCCTCCGGGTCGGGGTAGGTGGCGAGCTTCTTCGGGCTGCGTTGCATGCTCGGGCGCCGCAATGCGACGGACACGAGGCGTTGAAGCCGAGGGTCCTTCTCCCAAAAAGGAGGGGGTGAGCTCTTCCTCCCTCCGGTGCGCGCGGCTGGGAGTCCCCTCCTTCGGGATCTCGGGGTGTCGCCCGGAACTTGGAGCGCGGCTCTGTCGACCTGCCAGCCCGGCGCTCGCCAGAGAAGCCGGTGTACCGACCTGTAGCCGCGCGTAAGGTGAGGACGACACCCCGAAAACGCGACCCTGACTGCCAGCTACGCGCCGCCTCCGCCCGAGGTGCCCGCGTGATCCGGAGCCTTATTCAAGGTGATGGCGGCGAACTTGAATTCGGGGATCTTGCCGTCGGGGTCGAGCTCGGGGTTGGTGAGGAGGTTGGCGCCGGCTTCGCGGTAGTGGAAGGGGACGAAGACCGAGCCGGGCTGGACGCTTCGGCCGACGCGGGCGACCAGGTGGATCTCGCCGCGGCGAGAGGCGATGCGGACCCAGTCGCCG
>CAYYSY010000238.1:0-20980 GCA_964474355.1 uncultured Spirochaetaceae bacterium
GACCCTGGCGCAGCCGCTCGCGGGCGAGGTCGCGGCGCCCTGGTTCGCGGTCGTCGTCCCCTTCGTGACGCTCGCGAGCATGCTGCCCATCTCGCTCGGCGGCACCGGCGTACGAGAGCTGCTCTTCGTCTCGCTCTTCGGCCGCGTCGGAATGCCCGCTGTCGCTGCACTGACCCTGGGCCTCGGCACGGGGCTCGTGAACCTCGCGTGGGCGGGGGTGGGGCTCGTGCTCTTCCTGGTCGATGATCGTCGCGACGCAGATCCCCCCACGACGTGAGACGGGCCCATCGATGAGAGCCGCATCGGCCGCACTGTGGATCGCCGCCAGCGCGGTGTGGAGCCTGCGAGACTGGCTCCGCCGGGCCGACGACTACCTCGGTCCCGATGCCGCGACGCTCGACTGGGTCGTCTCCGCGGTGCGGTTGGCGCTCGCCGTCGGGACGGCGGTGGCGGCCGCCGCGCTCTTCGCCCGACGCGCGAGCCTCCGCATCGACGGCGCAGCGATGCGCTCGCTGCTGTATTGCCTGGTCTGGGCGCTCGCCGCCGGGACGCTCGCGGCCGCCCTCTCGCCACCCGAGACGGCGCGCTGGCCGGCGCGCAACGGCTTCTTCATCGGGCTGCACGTGGCGACGCTCGCCTGGGTCGGGCGTCGCCGGCGCCGGGCCTCCGACCGACCGGCGGCATCACCGACCCGAACGCTCGACTGGCTGACGATGAACCTCCTCGTCACGCTGGTCGTGCTCGAGGTCGCGCTCGTCGCCTGGGTGCGGATCCATCCGACCCCCCTCGTGGCTCCCCGGTCGGTCGAAGCGTGGCTGGACGCGATGCGCCGCCCTCCCCACGCGCTCCACCACGGCGAGCCCCTCAACTCCGGCGGCTACGCCGACGACGAGTTCTTCGCGGCGGAGGACGGTGACTTCGTGGCCGTGTTCCTCGCGGACTCCTTCGGGCTCGCCACGGTGCCGCGCTCGTACAACTTCGTCCACGTCGCCGAGTCGAGGGCGAAGGAGGCCATGGCGAAGCAGTACCGCCGCATCGCCTTCCACGACTTCGGCGTGCCCGCGATCGGGCCGGCCGAGTACGCCCGGCTCTATCTCGACGAGGCCGCGGCCACGAGCCCGAGCCTGGTCGTGCTCAACGTCTTCCTCGGCAACGACGTCCACGAAGGGCACGCCTTCGTCGCGAGCGGCGGCGGTGCCGAGCGCTACGGACTGCAGGGTTGGCTCGTCTCGAGCGCGCTGTGGCGGACGACGCGGCTGCTCCGGGTCTCGCACGAGGAGCGGGCCGCCGTCACCGCCGTCGCGGCATCGACCGCGTCGGCACCACCGCCCCATCTCGAGGACGCATCGCTCGAGCGACCGACGTTCACGGAGGAGCGCTTCCTCGAGATCGAGTCGGCGCGCGTCGAGCTCGCGAACCCCCGAAGCCGCGACGCCGAGCAGTTCCCCGACTTCCTGCGCAGCGTCGACTGGTTCGCGGATCGCCTCGGCGACCGGCTGCTCGTCGTGCTGATCCCCGACGAGTACCACGTGAATGACGCCCTCTATGCCGAGCTGATGGCCGGGAAGGCCACGCCCGAGGCTTACGAACGCTTCTCACCCCAGGCCCGGGTGCTCTCCCACTGCGAGACACGCGGCATCCAATGCCTCGACCTGACACCCGCGCTGCGCGCCGCCGAGGCGGGCGGGCGCACCTACCACCTGCGCGACACACACTGGAATGCGCGGGGCAACCGCGTCGCAGGCGAAGCCATCGCCGAGGCGATCCTCGAACGTCTGCGACGCTCGGCGTCCGATTGACGAGGGCTGACGGCGACCCGTCCTCGACGCCGGCTACTCCACGTACCCCAGCGCCCGAAGCCTCGCGGCCTCCTCTTCACTCGGAGCCGGCACGCCGGCATCCTGCCCGGCCTCGAGGCTCTCGCGCTCGAGCCGGCGCGCGACGCGCTCGTTCTCTTCGTACCAGGCGAGGAGCGCGCGGCGAAGCTGCGCGGCGAGGTCGGGGCGCTCGGCCGCGAGGTCGCGGGTCTGGCCCGGGTCGGCCTCGAGATCGTAGAGCGCGCCTTCGCGGAACATCAGGAAGCGACGTCCGCCCCGCTCGGTCGGTTCGTTGTGGACGGTGCCGACGTAGCTGTACCGCACACCGTCGACGCTCATCGTGATCGCGCTCGGATAGCGCCACTTGAGCGTCGGAAGCCCACCGAACAGGCCATCGACGTGGGCGGGTCGCTCGGCCAGCGCGCCGCCGCGCCAGGCGGGCGACAGGTCGCGGCCCTGGATGCCCTCGGGCACACCGACATCGAGCACCGACAGCACGGTGGGCATCACATCGACGAGCTCGACCAGATCGCTGCGCCGTTCACGGCGGGGGAGCCCCGGCCCCGCGAACACGAGCGGCACACGCGCAGTCTCGTCGAAGGGCTGCTGATGGCTGACCTTGCCGTGCTCGAGGATCTCTTCGCCGTGATCGGACGTGAGCACGACGAGGGTCGACTCGGCGAGGCCGAGCTCGTCGAGCGCACCCAGCAGTCGGCCGACGCCCTCGCGATCGGTGTACCGGACGCCCGCGTCGTAGAGCGCTTCGAGCACGGCACGGTCGCGGTCGGTCGCTTCGCCGCTCTTCTCGAGCTCGATCAGCAGGTCTGTGTCGCCGCTGCGCTGCCACGAATCGCCCGGGGGCAGCACCTCGTCGAGGTAGCGCCGCGCGTCCGCCTCGGGCGCGACATAGGGCACCTCGGTGCCGACGTCGGAGTGCACGTCGAAATAGTGCGCGAAGAGGAAGAAGCGGTGCCCGGGATCGGCGGCGCTGCGCTTCGCCTGGGCGCGCAGCCACGCGATGCGGCGCCCGTCGTCCCGTGCGTCGTGGGTCTTGCCGATCGCGTAGCGTTCGAAGCCGCGCCCGAGCCCGAAGCGAGGGCTCATGTAGCCGCCGACGCCGGTGAACGCGGCGGTCTCGAAGCCGGCACCCTTCAAGGTCGCTGCGAGCGTCGGTGCGGCGGGCCACGCCGCCCGCTGCTCGGACGCACCATGCGCCTGGGGATGCAGCCCCGTCATCAGCGAGAGGTGCGCAGTCAGCGTCCACACCTGCTGGGTGTAGGCATTCTCGAAGAGCACGCCCCGGGCCGCGAGCGCATCGATCGCGCGCGAGGTGTCGCGCGCGTAGCCATACGCGCCGACGTGCTTCGCGCCGAGGGTGTCGACGCTGATCAGGACCAGGTGGCGCGGCGCCTCCGGCACGGCGGGCGCCGGTGGCTCGCTGCTGCAGCCGAGCCAGCCGACGGCGACGAAGAAGAGGACGAAGAGAAGGATCCGTCGCTCGTCACTCCCGCCATTTCGGACCATTCGCCTCACGACCCATCCCCTGCCGGCCGCCGCACCCAGACCTCGAGCGCCTCGCCGGGATGATTCGGCAGCACGGTCCGAAATGGATGAGTGACCGTGACGACGCGCCCTCGGCTCAGCTCGGGGATCGTGTTGTAGGGCAGGTCGGCGATCTCGAGCGCGTGCCGCTCGAAGGCGCCGGGCTTCAGATACACGCGCAGCCGCTCGACGCTGTGCGGATATCCCCGGCGCGGGACGACGACGTCGGGCTCCACGGCGGCCTCGGCAAGAGCGGCAGCGTCCCCCTCCGCGTGGAAGCGCCCGACCACCGGTCCGCCGAGATAGAACATCCACACCTCGGCTTCGTAGTTGGTCGCCACCGTGGGGCGGACCGTTCCCTCGAAGCGCTCGCGCACCCATGGCACCGCGACGTCGAGGGGGCCACGCACGGGCGTCACCAGCTCACCGGCGCGCCCCGCGAGCTCTGGCGCCTTCAGCGCGAGCGCCCCGACGATGCACACACCCGCGAGGGCGCCGAGCGCCCGCACGCGCCGCCCCGCATCGGCCGCGCCCGCCTCGAGGCCGCGGCGCACGCGGTCGAAGTCGAGCAGCGCGGCCAGGAGCAGCAGCGGCCCGAGAGCGACGAAGTAGCGCTCGAAGAAGATCGGGTTGCGCGCGCCGATGAGCACCTGGACCAGCACCAGACGCCAGAGCGCCGGCGCCTCGGGACGTCCGGGGCCCCTTCGCCCGATCTGCCACGCGCCCACGCGCAGCAGGCCCGCCGCGAGCAGCAGCTCGTGCTGCGCGAGGTGGCGCGTCACGACCAGGAGGTTCACGCCGTAGTCGGCGAGGCCGAAGCGGTAGCGCGCCGACATCAGCTCGGAGAGCGGGATCATCCGAAACCACAGGACGATGGGAATCAGTGCGAGCGCCGCCACGGCGAGCGGAGCCCACTCGAGGGCGAGTGCAGGCCACACGGGCTGCGCCCGCGCATCGCGGCTCCCGACCGGCCGCAGGCGCTCGACCCACCGCAGGCGCTCGACCCGCCGCAGGCTCCCGACCCGCCGCAGGCGCTCGAGCGGCCACAGGCTCTCGAGCACGACCCACGCCGCCACGGCGACCGCCGCGGGATAGAAGACGTTGAAGAGGGCGAAGAGCGCGAGCCCGGTGCCGATCGCGCGCGCGAGGCCGGCCGGCCGGCGATGGAGCCACACCAGCACGCCGACGAGCGCGACGACGAGCGCGTAGTAGCGCACCTCGCGCACGTGCAGCAGCAGCGACACCGAGCTCGCGAGCCCGAGCAGATACGCGCAGGCCATGAGACAGCGGCGGCGCCGGTCACCGAAGCACGGCGCATACGCACGCCACAGCAGCCACAGCCCGAGCGAGCCCGCGAGCGCGAAGGGCAGCCTCGCCAGCGCCGTGCGCGCGTGGTCGCCGTCGGCCAGATCCGACAGCGCGACCCCGAGCGCCGCCACGTAGTACTGGCCCCAGAGGCTGCCCGTGTAGGCGTCGCTCTCTTCGTCGACCGCGAAGGCCATCGGCACGCTCATGCCGTACACGACGCCCTCGTCGCCGTGGACCTTCGGGTAGCCGGTGTCGAGGATGCGGCGGCCGAACATCGCCGTCTCACCCTCGTCCTGCCAGAGCAGCGGGTGACCCAGTCGCCCGTACTGCGCCACGACGAAGAGCGACAGGCAGAGCACGAACGCGACGATGCAGGCGGGCGGCAACGCGGCGGCAGGTCGCTCGTCGGGGGTCGCGCCTGCGGTGGGTGCGGTCAAGCGCGCTCCTCCCAGAGCAGCTCGCGGGTGACGAGGACGTGGGCAGGCCGACCGTAACATGAAGCCCCGATACGGAAAACATCGAGAGGCCGCTGACCTCCCGCGGTGGTCGACATCCTCGGGTGATAGACTCCCCCGCACGATGCCCCGCACCGTCGTCGTGATCCCGTGCTTCAACGAGGCCCGGCGCCTCCCCGGCGACGAGATCGTCTCCTACGCGCAGCGCCACCCCGACGTGGGCTTCCTGCTCGTGAACGACGGCAGCACCGATGACACCCTGCGCCTGCTCGAGAAGACGGCCGAGCAGGCGCCCGAGCACGTCGAGGTGCTCGACCTCCCGCGCAACTCGGGCAAGGCCGAGGCGGTGCGCCAGGGCATGCAGCGTGCGCTCCAGAGCGAAGCCTCGTACTGCGGCTACCTCGACGCCGACCTCGCGACGCCGCTGTCGGAGATCCCGCGCTTCATCGAGCGCCTCGACGCCGACCCCGAGCGCGAGATCGTCTACGGCGCACGGGTGGCGCTGCTCGGTCGCCAGATCGTGCGCAGCCCCGTCCGCCACTACCTCGGCCGCGTCTTTGCCACCGTCGCATCGATGGTGCTCGGGCTGCCGGTCTACGACACGCAGTGCGGTGCGAAGCTCTTTCGCGCAGGTCCCCTCGCGCGCGAGCTCTTCGCCGAGCCCTTCGTCGCAAACTGGGTCTTCGACGTCGAGGTGCTCGCGCGCGTGATCGCCGCCTGGCGCCGCGACGGCGGGCTGCCGCCCGAGCGCATCGTCTATGAGCTGCCGCTCCTCCAGTGGATCGATGTCGCCGGCTCGAAGGTGAAGGGCGGCGACTTCTTGCGGGCCATCGGCGAATTGGTGCGGATCCGATCCCGGTATCTGCGCCGCGGCAGCTCGGGACGAGGCGCGCAGCGCCCCGGGGCCGCGTGAGCACCAGCCCCGGCTCCATTGGTCGTCTGCTGCGCGTGGCGTTCCTCGCCGCGGCGCTCGGCTTCGCGGTCGTCGCCGGACACGCCCTCTTCTTCTCCGCTGACGTGCACTTCCTCGTCGGCGGACCGGGCCCGTGGATCTCGGCGCCCCGCCCCATCGACACGCAGCTCGTGGCCGTCGACCCGAGCGCACCACCGGTGCACGTATTCGTGCACCGCTTCGCTGGCGAGCCGACCGACGCAGCGACCCTCGAGGCGCGCGCGCTCACCGATTTCATCGTGGAGCTGAACGGGCGCACCCTCGTCGACGACGACGCGCCGGACTCGTGGCGTCACGAGCGGTCGTTCGACGTGTCCGATGCGCTGCGCGGCGGGCGCAACGAGCTGCGCGTGTCGGTGACAAACGCGAAGGGGCCGCCGCTCTTGCAGGCGCGACTCGCGCTCGGCGAGCAAGTGATCCAGTCGGGTGGCGACTGGCAGGTCTCGACGCCCGGCGCGAACCCGCGACAGGCCGTGATCGCCGACGACACGCGGCTCCACCCCGATGCGTTCGTGCTGCCCGAGCCGGCGCAGGTGCTCGCCCGCTACGCGCTGCCGCTCGGGCTCGGCCTCGCCGTGTGCGTCGGCCTCGCGCTCGCGATCGAGGTGTTCCGCCCGGCGTGGCTCCGCACCCAGGCCATCGCCGGGGCCGGGGCGTTCGCGCTCGTCTTCTGGCTCGCGGTCTTCGTCACGAAGACGAGCACGCTGCCCGCCGTCATGGGCTTCGATGCGCCCGCGCACATGCACTACATCGAGCTGATCCGCACGGGACTGCGGCTGCCGCTCGCCGAAGAGGGCTTCTCGACCTATCACCCTCCGCTCGCGCACGCGGCGACGGCGCTGCTTGCGGGGCTCACCGGCGTGCATCCGACGAGCGACGGCTCCGGCATCGTCTATCGCCTGGTGCCCTTCCTCTCCGGCTTCGCCTGCGTCGTCTTCGCCGGGCTCACCGCACGGCGGCTCTGGCCCGCCGACGACCTGCGTGTCGCGACGACGACGCTCTTCGCCGCGGTGATCCCCGTCGGCGTCTACATGGCGGCCTATCTCGGCAACGAGTCGATGCATGCGGCCTGGGTGAGCGCTGCGCTCTTCGTCGCGACGTGCATCCTCACGGACGAGCGGGCGCGGCGGCGTGATCTCGTGTGGCTGGGTGTCCTGCTCTCGCTCGCGCTGCTCACGAAGTTCACGAGCCTCGCGCTCGCGCCACTCATCGTCGGGTTCGTGCTCGCAAAACTCCTGTTCCTCGAAGGTCGGAGCGTGCGAGAGGTCGCGGGCATCGGCGCCGCGCTCGCCGGTGGCATGGCGGCGCTGGCCGGCTGGTTCTATCTGCGCAGCTGGCTCGTCTACGGCGACCCGGTGGTGTGGAACCTCGACATCCCGGGCGCGGTGAGCTGGTGGCTGCAGCCTGGCTTCCACACGCCCGCGTGGCTGCTCTCGTTCGGCGATGGTGTGCAGCACCCCCTCTTCGCCGGCTTCGCGTCGTTCTGGGATGGCCTCTACTCGACGTTCTGGGGCGACGGACTCGTCGCGGGCATGCAGACCGCACACACGCGCCACGGCGCCTGGAACGAGTCGTTCATGCTGATCGGCTACTGGCTCGCGATCCCGGCGACCGCCCCGCTCGCGCACGGCGCCTGGCGGGCGTTTCGGGCGGCGACGGCGCGTGCGGCCGTGCCGAATGGCGTGGCGCTGGCGCGGACGATGATGTTCGCGGTGGCGGCGACGCTCTTCGCCTCGTCGCTCCTGCTCTCGCTGCGCCTGCCCTTCTACGCCCAGGCGCGGGCGTCGTATCTGCTGGCGGCGCTGGTGCCGATCGCGCTCTTCTTCGCCGATGGGCTGGTCACGATCGACGCCTCGCTGCCCCCGGGCCTGCAGCGGCCGGGGCGCGCCGTGATCTGGGGCCTGGCGCTCGCGCTGCTCGCCGTGCTCGCGGCCAGCTTCCTCGTCTGAATCGGGGGCGGGGCCTCAGGCCAGCTCCAGGTTCGCGTAGCGCACCATCACCGTCTTCACGCCGGCGCGTGCATAGCGTGAAGATGGCGCCTCAGGTCAGCTCCAGGTTCGCGTAGCGCACCATCACGGTCTTCACGCCGGCGCGCTCGAACTTGATCTTGAGCTTCTGGTTGAGGCCGTCGCCCATCACCGCCAGCACCTCGCCCAGGCCGAAGACCGGATGTCTCACGCGGGTGCCCTGTGCGACGCCACCCTCCTCGCCGCCCGAATCCTGCGAGTACGAGTAGTCGTAGCCGTCGCGCGCGGGCGCGGCGCGCTCCTCGCGCATGCGCTGCCCGCGCGACGGGCGCCGCGCCTCGGACAGCACCTCGATGAGCTCCTCGGGCACCTCGGCGAGGAAGCGGCTCGGGGACTGGTAGTGGTGCTCGCCGAAGCGGCGCCGCTCGTTGGCCGACGTGATGAAGAGGTGGCGCATCGCCCGGGTCATGGCCACGTAGCAGAGACGACGCTCCTCCTCGATGCCTCCGTCGTCCCGCATGGACGACGCATGAGGAAAGATGCGCTCCTCGAGACCGACCAGGAACACGAGCGGGAACTCGAGCCCCTTCGCGCTGTGCACGGTCATGAGCGAGACGCGGTCGTTGCGATCCTCGTAGCTGTCGAGGTCGGAGATCAGCGCCACCTGATCGAGATAGAGCTCGAGCTCACCGCGGTCGGGGTCGAGGTCGTCCTGGTTCGCGACGTGGAAGTCCTCGGCGCTCGTCACGAGCTCCTTCAGGTTGTCGACCCGCGACTCGGCCTCGGGCGTGCCCTCCTTGGCGAGCGCCTCGAGATAGCCCGTCGCATGCAGCGCGTGGCTGATGAGATCGTGGATCGGCTGGCGCTCACGCGCCTGGGCGAGATCGCTCATGATCGAGAGGAAGCGCCCGGCCTTCGCCCGCACGCGCTGGCCCTCGGGCGTGTCGGCGTACTGGCCGAGCGCGGTCACGAGCGGCAGCCCCTCGCGCTGGGCGAACACCTGCACGCGCTCGATCGTCGTCTTGCCGATGCCCCGCGTCGGCTTGTTCACGACGCGGAGGAAGGCCTGGTTGTCCGCCGGGTTCACGACGAGGCGCAGATACGCGAGCACGTCCTTGACCTCGGCGCGCTCGTAGAAGCGCTGACCGCCGACGATCGTGTACGGAATGTCGTACTCGAGCAGCCGCTCTTCGAACGAGCGCGACTGCGCGTTGGTGCGGTAGAGGATCGCCGAGTGCCCGTAGGGCATGTCCTCCTCGCGGTGCGCGCGCTCGATGCGGCCGATGACGAACGCCGCCTCGTCGCGATCGTCGAACGCCTCGTAGTAGCGGATCGGGTCGCCACCGTCGTGATCGGTGAACAGCGTCTTGTCGGGGCGGTCGAGGTTGTTCTTCACGACGGCGGTGGCGCCTGACAGGATCGGCTGGGTCGAGCGGTAGTTGCGCTCGAGCTTGATCGACTGCGCGTCCTCGTAGTCCTCTTCGAAGTCGAGGATGTTGCGCACGTCGGCGCCGCGCCACGCGTAGATCGACTGATCGGGATCGCCCACCACGCAGATGTTGCGGTGCCCCTCGGCCAGCTGGCGCACGAGCTGATACTGCACCCGGTTCGTGTCCTGGTACTCGTCGACGAGCACGTACTGCCAGCGCCGCTGGTAGTACTCGAGGATGCGCGGGAAGCGCTCGAAGAGCTGGACCGTCTGCAGCAGGATGTCACCGAAGTCGAGCGCATTCGCGTCGAAGAGCAGCTTCTGGTACGTGGCGTAGAGGTCGGCCGACTGCTCTTCTTCGATGTCGGCCGCATCGGCACGCGCCTGGTCGGGGAGCAGCCCCTGGTTCTTCCACTGATCGAAGCGCCAGCGCAGTCGCCGCGGGTCGTGGACCTTCGGGTCCATGTCGTGGCGGCGCAGCGTCTCCTTCACGACGCCGAGGCTGTCGGCGTCGTCGTAGATCACGAACCCGCGATCGCGCTGCAGATGGTGGATGTCGCGGCGCAGGATCCGCACGCAGACCGAGTGGAACGTGCCGAGCGCGATCCCGTCGGCCCCGGGCCCGAGCAGCTTCTCGACGCGCTCGCGCATCTCGCCCGCGGCCTTGTTCGTGAAGGTCACCGCGAGGATCGACTCGGCGGGGATCCCGCACACGCCGATGAGGTAGGCGATGCGGTGCGTCAGCACCCGGGTCTTGCCCGAGCCGGCGCCCGCGAGCACGAGCAGCGGCCCCTCGGTCGTCTCGACCGCGCGCTTCTGCTCGGGGTTCAGGCCTTCGGTAATGGTTTCGGCGAGCACGCAGCA
Organism: uncultured Spirochaetaceae bacterium; assembly: GCA_964474355.1. GTDB lineage: Bacteria > Myxococcota_A > UBA9160 > UBA9160 > UBA4427 > CAYYSY01. The sequence continues at coordinate 10,335 of CAYYSY010000238.1, forward strand.
CTCCGGTGCGCGCCGGGGGGCGAGCACGAGCAAGGGGACCGGTGGCGGACGGGGTGCACTGGGGGGACGCGGGGTCGAGGGTAGTCGAGAGGGGGAGCCCCCTCAATTGCCCGCCGTCAGACCGCCTCGATCTCCACGATCGTGCGCCCGGTCGTGCCGCGATCGCGCAGCGCGACGAGCGCGTCGGGCACCGCCTCGAAGCCCACAGTGCTCCCCACGACCGGCGCGATGCGACCGGCACGCGCGAGCTCGACGATCTCGGCCATGATCGTCCGCCCGCGCTCCGCGGGGACGAAGTTCCAGCCCATCGCCTGCTTCATCGCCCCCGCCATCGCCGGGTCGGCATACGCGAGCAGCACACCGCACAGCTGCAGATTGCCGGCGGAGATGCGCCGCGGCACGACCAGCTTCTCGTCGGCAAAGCGCTTGTCCGAGGCGAAGCCCATCATCAGATAGCGACCGTCGTAGGCCGTGCAGCGCAGACTCTCTTCCATCACGGCTTCACCCACGCCGTCGAAGACGACGTCGACGCCCCGGCCACCGGTGGCTTCGAGCACGGCAGGCTGGAAGGGGCCGTGCGTGTAGTCGAGGGCGACGTCGGCGCCGAGCTCGCGGCAGAGCGCGACCTTGGCCTCGCCCCCGGCGGTCGCGATGACCCGGGCGCCGAGATGCTTCGCGAGCTGGATCGCCGCCGAGCCGGCGCCGCCCGCCCCAGCGTGCACGAGCACGCTCTCACCGGCGCCGAGCTTCGCTCGGTCGACGAGCCCGAGCCACGCGAGGTGGAAGGGGAAGTAGAGCGCCGCCGCGCCGGGCAGGGGGATGTCATCCGGCAGGTCGAACGCCGACACCGATGGGCAGATCGCGTACTCGGCGAAGCCGCCCACAGCCGTCTTCGACATCGCGACGACGCGCGTGCCGAGCCGATCCCCCGCGCCCTCCCCCGCCGCGACGACGACGCCCAGCACCTCCATGCCTGGCACCGCGGGCAGCGTGGGCGGGGCCATCATGTTCTGCCCGGTCACGCGATCGAGGTCGTTCAGGTTCAGCGGCGCCGCCTGCACGCGTACGAGCAGCTCGCCGGGCCCGGGCTCCGGCACGGCGACCTCTTCGAGCCGGAGCGCGGCCTTCGGATCGGGACCGAAAGCATGGACGCGCCAGGCGCGCATGGAGGCAGGGATGGCCGCGGTGTCGGACATGGGCTCCTCGTGAGCGCGGCCGCCCGCGCGAGGAGCCCATGTTAGTCGAGGCGCCGAAGCGCAGCTCCCGCGGCTACTCCACCGTCACACTCTTCGCGAGGTTCCTCGGCTGATCGACGTCGGTCCCCTTCAGCGTGGCCACGTGGTACGCGAGCAGCTGCACCGGGATCGTCGCGAGGATCGCGGTCAGGAACGGGCCGAGATCCGGGATGTAGACCACGTCGTTGGCCTTCTCGGCGATCTTGTCATCGCCCTCGGTCGCCACCGCGATCACCTGGCCGTCGCGCGCGCGCACCTGCTCGAGGTTCGAGACGAGCTTCTCGTGCAGCGGACCCTCGTTCGCGATCACGACCACCGGCATGTTCTCGTCGATCAGCGCGATCGGGCCGTGCTTCATCTCGCCCGCCGCGTAGCCCTCGGCGTGGATGTACGAGATCTCCTTGAGCTTGAGCGCGCCTTCCATGGCGATCGGGTACATGATGCCGCGGCCGAGGAAGAGGAAGTCCCGGGCCCGGTAGTACTTGTGGGCGATCTCGAGCATGCGCTGGTCGATCTGGAGGGTCTGCTCGACGAGGCGCGGCAGGCGCATCACGTCGTGCAGGTGCGAGCGGATCTCGTCTTCGGAGAGCCGCCCGCGCGCGATCGCGAGCTTCAGCCCGAGCAGGTAGAGCGCGACGACCTGGGTCACGAACGCCTTGGTCGAGGCGACGCCGATCTCGGGGCCCGCGTGGGTGTAGAGCACGTCGTGGCTCTCACGGGCGATCGTCGAGTCGACCACGTTGCAGATCGACAGCACCCGCGAGCCCTGCTCCTTGGCCTCGCGCAGCGCCGCGAGCGTGTCGGCCGTCTCGCCCGACTGCGACACCGGGATCACGAGCACGTCCTCGCCGAGGATCGGCTTGCGGTAGCGGAACTCGCTCGCGAGATCGATCTCGCAGGGAATGCCGGCGAGCTGCTCGATGATGTACTTGCCGACGTGGCCCGCATAGCTCGCCGTGCCGCACGCCACTAGGGAGATGATGCGGAGCTTGTCCGCGTCGCCCCTCGAGATCTCGATGCCGTCGAGGTCGACGTCGAGCTCCGCCTCGTTCACGCGGGTGCCGATCGTGTCGGTGATCGCGCGGGGCTGCTCGAAGATCTCCTTCTGCATGAAGTGGTCGTAGCCGCCGCGCTCGGCGGAGACCGGATCCCACTGCACGTGGGTGAACTCGCGATCGACCGGACGGCCGTCGACGTCGACGACCTGCACGCCGTCCTCGGAGAGCACCGCGAAGTCGCCGTCGTGGAGCGAGATGATCTCGCGCGTGTAGGGCAGGATCGCCGGGATGTCGCTCGCGAGGAACGCCTGCGCGTCGCCCTGGCCGACGATGATCGGGCTGCCGCCGTTCTTCGCCGCGACGAAATGGGTGCCGTCCTTCTCGCTGAGGGCGCCGAGGGCGTAGCTGCCGATGAGACGGCCCGTCGCGTCGCGCACGGCCGTCAGCAGATCCTTGCCGGCCTCGATGCCCGCATCGACGAGGTGCGCGATGAGCTCGGTATCGGTGTCGCTCTTCACCTCGGCCCCGGCCGCCTCGAGCTCGGCGCGCAGCTCGCGGTAGTTCTCGATGATGCCGTTGTGCACGACGACGACCGAGCCGGCGCGGCGGGGATGGGCGTTGCGCTCGCTGGGCTTGCCGTGGGTCGCCCAGCGGGTGTGGCCGATGCCGACGATGCCCTCGACCGGCGCGTCGCGGAGCGCGGCCTCGAGGTTCACCAGCTTGCCCTCGGCCCGGCGCACCGAGATCTGGTCGCCCTCGATGACGGCGACGCCCGCCGAGTCGTAGCCGCGGTACTCGAGGCGACGCAGGCCGTCCACCAGGACGTCCACCGCGCGATGCTCACGACCGATGTATCCGACGATTCCACACATGGCGCTCTCCCCTGTCCGTCTGCACGCTCGGCGGGCGGCTGGGCCGCACCCGAGTCGGACGGACTACTTGCGCGCGCTCCGCTTCCGGGCGCTCTTCTTCTTCGCGGCTTTCTTGCTGGCGGTCTTCTTCGCAGCCCGCTTCGTGGCCTTGCGAGCCGCCTTCTTCGCAGTCTTCTTTCTCGAGGCCTTCTTCTTGGTGTTCTTCTTCTTGGCGGTCTTCTTGCCCGCCTTCTTCGCGCCGCGCTTCTTCGCGCGCGTTCCGGCCGACTTCTTCTTCGACCCCTTCTTCGCGCTGCGGTTCCCGGCCGATCGCTTCGCGCTGCCCTTTTTCGCGGCCGGCTTCGCTCCACCGGTCTCGCGACCCTCCGCCTTCGCCGCGGTCGCGACCGGCTTCGGAGCGGCGCGGCCCTCCTTGCGGGCCCGCCAGCCCTCGATGTTGCGCTGCTTCGCGCGGGCCACGCTGAGCGAGTCGACGGGTGTGTCGAGGCTGATCGTCGATCCGGCCGCCAGGAACGTGCGGTCACCGATCTCGACCGGCGCCACGAGATTGACGTTGCAGCCGATGAATGCGCCGTCGCCCACGACCGTCTCGTGCTTCTCGTAGCCGTCGTAGTTCACGACGATCGAGCCGCAGCCGAAGTTCACGCCCTCGCCCACCCTGGCATCGCCGATGTAGGTGAGGTGCGCGGCCTTGCTGCCCGGGCCGAGCGTCGACTTCTTGACCTCGACGAAGTTGCCGATCTTCACGCCGGCGCCGAGATGCGTGTGCGGCCGCAGGTGGCTCATCGGGCCGAAGACGACGCCGTCGTCGAGGCGGCTGTCCTCGATGTAGCTGTTCGCCTTCAGATGCACGCCTTCGCCGAGCACGCTCTCGCCGGTGATCATGCAGCCCGGCTCGATCACGGTGTCGCAGCCGATCACGACCGTGGCGTCGATGTACGTGTTCTCAGGGTCGACGATCGTCACCCCGTTGCTCATGTGTTCGTCGAGGATGCGCTCGCGCATCAGCCTCGCCGCCTCGGCGAGCTCGGCGCGGGTGTTGATCCCCAGGCACTCGTCGGCATCTTCGAGGTAGAGCGCCTCGACCGCGTGTCCCTCGCGCACGGCATGGCCGACCACGTCGGTGACGTAGAGCTCACCCTGGGTGTTGTCGGGCTCGAGCGAGTCGAGCCCCGCCCACAGGAGCTTCGAGTCGACGAGATACACGCCCGTGTTCCGCTCTTCGATGAGCAGCTCGTCGGGCGTCGCGTCCTGGACCTCGATGATGCGCTCGACCCGGCCCGCGGCGTCGCGCTTGACCCGACCCGGGATGTCGCCCATCGCCGTCAGCATGACCAGGTCGGCGCCCGATTCGGCCTTGAGCGCCTGCATCCGCTTCAACGTCTCGACGCGCAGCAGCGGCGTGTCGCCGTAGAGCACGAAGACGTCGCCCTCGAAGTCGCGCAGCTTCGACTCGGTGACGAGCACGGCATGGCCCGTGCCCCGCTGCTCGGCCTGCAGCACGAACTCGGCCCGGCCCGCGTAGGCCTCCTTCACCTCGTCCGCGTCGCGCCCGACGACCACGACCAGGCGCTCGGCATCGAGCCCTTCGGCCACCCTCGCGATGTGCCCGAGCAGCGGCAGGCCGCAGATCTCGTGCAGCACCTTCGCGCGCCGGGACTTCATCCGCGTGCCCTTGCCGGCGGCGAGGACCACGGCGGCGATGGGGCGCGTTCCCTCGTTCATTTCGTCTCCGTCTCACTTCGCCCGGCGCGGTGCTCGATCACGTGGTTCGGGCCCTCGTGGGTGGCCGGCCTCGGCCCCGGGGTGGCGGCCTTCCGTGCGCATTCTTCGGCCGGAAGTGGCCGCCGATCAAGCTCGCGCGAACGATGCAACCGGACGCGAACGTTCACCCGTCGACGAGGGTGGTGCCACCAGGGAAGGTGGAGCGCTGGTGTCGGAGCCGAGGAGCTTCGGTCGCGTCCTGGGTGGGCCGGATTTCCCAGAGGGGGCGGCCGGATCGAGCTGGAGGTGCCCCCGGCTCGAGAGAAGGACGCACGACCCCCACGGGAGCGCCCGATTCCTTTGTACTCGCTGCTCTGCCTGCCGTACCATCCCGCGCGATCGCGCCACGGTCGCCGGGAGCGTCTTCTCATCCAGGTCTACGGCAATACGCAGGGCCTCAAGGCCAGCCAGGTGCGGCAGCTCGAGCGGCTCTTCGATCGGCGGATCCCCGCCGATCAGCTGCTGACGAACGAGTTCGCCCGCCACCTCACCGAGATCAGTGCGGACATCCGCCGCCAGGTCGGCGTCCTCGTCGATCGGCGCGGGCAGATCGCGCACGTGATGGTCGGCACACCCACGGGCATCGAGATGCCCGACTGGGGTCGTCTGCGCGCGGGCCGCGGCCGCCTGCGCGGTCTGCGCTGCATCCACACCACGCTCTCGGGCGATGGCCTGTCTCGCGACGACCTGACCGACCTCGCGCTGCTGCGCCTCGACATGATGGCCGTGGTCGAGGTCCTCGAGTCGGGGCTGCCCGGTCTCACGCACTCCGCGTCGCTTCGCCCGACCAACGAAGCGGGCGAGATGACCGAGACGTTCGAGCCGCGGCATCCGGCCGAGATCGACCTCGACTTCCAGCAGTTCATCCGCGACCTCGAGGCCGAGCTCGCCGCGACGACGAAGGCGCAGGAGGTCGGCGGTGCCGAGCGCGCGATCCTCGTCTCGGTGTCGGCCGGCCGCGATCGCCAGACCCTCGACGTCCACACCGACGAGCTGCGCGAGCTCGCCCGTTCGGCCGGCGTCGAGGTGGTCGACGTGGTCGTGCAGTCGCGGCCGAAGGTCGACCCGAAGACGGTCATCGGCAGCGGCAAGCTCGAGGACATCGTGATCCGCTGCTTCCAGCAGGACATCGAGCTCGTGATCTTCGACCAGGATCTGACGCCGACCCAGGCGCGCAATCTGGCCGAACGCATGGAGCTGCGGGTCATCGACCGCACGCAGCTGATCCTCGACATCTTCGCCCAGCACGCGACGACACGGGACGGCAAGCTGCAGGTCGAGCTCGCCCAGCTGAAGTACCGCATGCCGCGGCTGGCCCAGAGGGCCGATCTCTCGCTCTCGCGGCTCGCGGGCGGCATCGGCGGGCGCGGTCCCGGTGAGTCGAAGCTCGAGAGCGACCGGCGCCGCGTGCGCGACCGCGTCACGCGCCTCGAGCGCGAGCTCGAGAAGGTCGGCAAGCAGCGCGCCGGCCGGCGGCGACGACGCGAGCGACGCGGCGTGCCGATCCTCTCGATCGTCGGCTACACGAACGCGGGCAAGAGCACCCTGCTGCGCTCGCTGACGAAGACCGAGGTCCACGTCGAGGACAAGATGTTCGCCACGCTCGACCCGGTCTCACGGCGCCTGCGCTTTCCGCGCGACCGCGAGGTGATCGTCACCGACACGGTCGGCTTCATCCGCGACCTGCCCGAAGACCTGAAGGCCGCGTTCCACGCCACGCTCGAGGAGCTGCATGAGGCCTCTGTGCTGATGCACGTGGTCGACGCAGCGTCGCCCGACTACGAGCGCCGCATCGCCGCCGTGCGATCGGTCCTCGAAGATCTCGGCCTCGGCGAGAAGCCCGAGGTGCTGGTCTTCAACCAGATCGACCGGCTGCCCGAGGGCGCAGCCGAGGTGCTCGAGCGCCGACACGGCTGCGTCGCCGTCTCGGCGCTGAAGCGGATCGGTCTCGCGAAGCTGCTCGAAACCGTCAGCGAGGCGCTGTGGCAAGACGACGGCGGGTCGTTCGACCGGCGGATGATCGAGAAGAGCCTGGCCGCCGGCGGCGGATGAGGGGGAAGGCGCGCACGGCGCGCAGCCGAGCCCGCTTCGCGCGGGCCTCGGAGGGGGAGAGTTCATGAAGGGGTTCCTGAAGCGCGCCCGCATCGCGAGCGCGGGCATGTACGTGCCCGATCAGGTCGTGACGAACGAAGATCTGGCAGCGCGCATGGATACGACCGACGAGTGGATCCAGCAGCGCACCGGCATCAAGGAGCGCCGCTGGATCGAGCCTGGCCAGACGCCGTCCGACCTCGCGACCGCTGCCTGCAACCAGGCCCTCGAGCGCGCGGGGCTCGAGATCGGCGACGTCGACTGCATCCTGCTCGCGACCCTGTCGAGCCAGCACGACTTCCCCGGCACGTCCTTCTTCCTGCACGAGCAGATCAAGGCGGGGACGATCCCGTGCATCGACCTGCGCGCTCAGTGCACCGGCTTCGTCTACGCACTGCAGTTCGCCGACAGCCTCGTGGTCTCGGGCCGCTATCGCCGCGTGCTGGTCGTGGGCTGCGAGGTGCACTCCACCGGCATCGACGTCTCGACCGAGGGGCGCGACGTCGCCGTGATCTTCGGTGACGGCGCCGGCGCCGTGATCGTCGAGGTGAACGAGGACGACGACGACCCGAGCGAGATCCTCTCGACGAAGATCCACGCCGAGGGCAAGCACGCGCGCCGGCTGTGGATCGAGTCGCCGAGCTCGGCGAACTGGCCCGTCCGCATCACGCACGAGATGATCGACGAGAAGCGCCACTTCCCGCGCATGGAGGGGCGCTACGTCTTCAAGCACGCGGTGACCCGCATGCCCGAGGTGCTCGCAGAGGCCCTCGAAGAGGCGGCGGTCAAGATCGACGACGTGAACCTCTTCCTCTTCCACCAGGCCAACCTCCGCATCAACGAGGCGGTGGCGGGCCGGCTCGAGATCCCCGAGCGCCGCGTGTTCAACAACATCCAGCGCTACGGCAACTGCTCGGCTGCCTCGATCCCGATGCTGCTGGCCGAGGTGCAGGAGCAGGGGCTCGTCGAGCGCGGCCAGGTCGTCTGCATGACCGGCTTCGGCTCGGGCTTCACGTGGGGCAGCGCGGTTCTGCGCTGGTAGCCAGGGCCCCTCCCCCAGCGAGCAGATCAGGCCGGCGTCACGCGGCGCGTCATCCGCGCTGCGGCCCGCCGGCATCCCTGGCCTTCGCGGCGAGAGCCCACCAAGTGCCCCAGGTGCGGGACTTTTCCTCCACGCACAATCCGTTGCAGGGCGTGCCGTTGATCCGATGACGCATCGCGTCTATGCTGCGTTGCGTCGCTGGCCGCCTGCGCCCCCGGCCGTGCGGCGCCCGAATCGGGCTCCGCGCACGCGACGGATGGACAGACGGACGCCCCCCTCGCAGACCCGCCCGGTCGAGGCGTCGGCCCCGACCCGGGATCGCATACGAGCCCTTTCCAGCGCGGCGCGGTTCCGTTCTGCGCACCGGTTGCACACGCGAGTCCCGGACCTATCAGAAGCTTGGAGGCCAGGAAGCGAGAACGGGGCAGAGCGGGGCGCGAGCAGTTCGAAGGGGGGTGCGTGGCGAAGAAGCAGAAGAAGCAAAAGAAGAAGAAGGAAGAGAAGGCCCGGAAGGACGGCAAGCGCGCCAAGAAGGGCGAGAAGGGCGAGACCAAGAACGAGAAGCGCGAGACCAAAAAACGGAAACCCCGAGCGGAGGCACCCCGCTCGATGGAATTGATCACGATCAACGAGGAGAGAGCCATGTCTACCCAGCACAGCAACGGCTTCGTCGCCGACAGCATCGACCGCATCCAGAACTACGTGGAGAACGCGCAGACCGAGATCCAGAAGTTCCAGAAGGACATCGAGAAGCGCCGGAAGCGCTTCGAGAAGCGCGCGGAGAAGGAGATGAAGCGCATCCAGAAGGACTTCCAGAAGAGCCCCGCGGTCAAGCGCGCCAACGAGCTCCAGAAGGAGGTCAGCACGCAGCTCGAGTCGAGCGTCGACATGGTGCTCGGCGGCCTGCAGATCGCGTCGCGGCGCGACGTCGCCAAGCTCGATCGCAAGCTCAACAAGATCAACCGCAAGCTCAACTCGCTCGACAAGTCGATGGGCGGTTCCGAGCAGCGGGCGGTCGCTGCCGCCAAGTAGCGTAGAGGGGCCCCGGAGCCGCATCCGGGGCCCTGCCCACTCGCCATCATGCCGGGAGACCGGCGGACGGCGAGCCCGACGCACGAGTCGGATCAAGAGGGGTCCGGTGGCCTGCACCCACCGGGCCCCTCTTCTGTCTCGGCCTCAACCCCACTCCGCTTCGCTATCGTGGGACGCCCCGCCGGCGAGCCCCTCGCCGGCGGTCGCCTTCCTCGCACCCCGCTCGGCCCCGCATCGAGATCGCCGGACGGTGACCCAGGAGTCCCCCGTGGCCGATTACGTCTCCCCCGACTTCCTGAAGCTCGACGACACGCAGTTCAGCGACGAGGAGATCGCCGTGCGCGAGAGCGTGCGCGATTGGGTCTCGAAGGAGTTCATGCCTCGCATCCAGGAGCACGTTCGCCAGGACGGCTCGTTCCCGATGGAGCTCTCCGAGCCGATGGCCGAGCTCGGCATGTTCGGTGCGAACCTCCAGGGCTACGGCTGCGCGGGCATGAACAACGTCGCCTACGGCCTGCTGATGCAGGAGCTCGAGCGCGGTGACTCCGGCCTGCGCTCCTTCGCGTCGGTGCAGGGGTCGCTCTGCATGTACCCGATCCACGCCTACGGCAGCGACGAGCAGAAGGACAGGTGGCTGCCGGACATGGCGGCCGGCCGCGCCATCGGCTGCTTCGGCTTGACCGAGCCGGACGCCGGCAGCTTCGTGACCGGCATGGCGACGAAGGCCGAGAAGAAGGGCGATGGCTGGGTGCTGAACGGCGTGAAGCGCTGGATCACCAACGGCAGCGTGGCGCGGCTCGCGATCGTGTGGGCGAAGACCGAAGACGGCGTGCGCGGCTTCATCGTCGAGACCGACCGGCCCGGCTTCGAGGCGCGCGACATCAAGGGCAAGTTCAGCCTGCGCGCCTCGGTGACGAGCGAGCTCTACCTGACCGACGTCGAGGTGCCGGACGCGAACCTCCTGCCGGGCGCGAAGGGGCTCTCGGGCCCGCTCGGCTGCCTCAAGCAGGCACGCTACGGCATCGCCTGGGGCGTGATGGGCGCCGCCATGGCCTGCTATGACGAGGCGCTGCAGTACGCGAAGGAGCGCGAGGTGCAGGGCGGCCCGCTCGCCAGCAAGCAGCTCACGCAGCACAAGCTCGTCGAGATGATCACCGAGATCACCAAGGCGCAGGTGCTCGCGCTTCAGGTCGGCCGCCTCAAGGACGAAGGAAAGCTCCACCACACGATGGTGTCGATGATCAAGCGCAACAACGTCGACATCGCGCTGCGCTGCGCTCGCGACGCGCGCGATCTGCTCGGTGCCAACGGTATCGTCGACGACTACCAGAGCATGCGTCACATGATGAACCTCGAGACGGTGCGGACGTACGAAGGCACACACGACATCCACACGCTGATCCTCGGCGAGAAGATCACCGGTATTGCGGCCCACTCTTGAACCAACGCGTATCAAAATGAATCAAAGCGCCACCTGGGCCCCGCAAGCGCGACTCTCCAAAACCGCCATAGAGATAACAGTTCAATAGACCCCGAGAACGTCGTCGCAAATTGACGCGGAAGCTCGGAGCGGCCGTAGGGGAAATCCCCCCCAAATCCTTCTACCGTTGCA
>CAYYSY010000239.1:0-16237 GCA_964474355.1 uncultured Spirochaetaceae bacterium
TCATCGGTGACGCGGCCCACGCGATGACGCCGAACATGGGGCAGGGGGCGGCGATGGCGCTCGAAGACTCGATGGTGCTCGTCGAGCTGCTGCGTGACGGAGGGGCGGTGCGCGAGGTGCTGCCGCGGCTGCACGAGCGGCGCGCGCAGCGCGTGCGCTGGGTGCAGGCGCAGTCCAGGCGCATCGGCCGCATCGGCCAGCTCGAAGGAGCGTTCGCGGGCCGCGTTCGCAACGGCCTGCTGCGACTGGTGCCCGACGGCGCCAACGCCCGGGCGCTGCGGAAGATGGCGAGCCAGCCGATCTAGGACGGGGCCTGGATCGCGTGTCGCGTCGGCGTGGGCTCGCCCCGTTCGGTCTGCCGCTCCGTGGCGGCTCAGTCGCCGCGCGGCCACCAGTCCTGCACCGTCGCCGCGAAGACCTTGTGATAGAGCTCGGTCTTCTCGTCGGCGCCGTCGGGCAGGGGCTGCATCTCGGTCGTCGGGAGATCCGCGGCGCCCGCCACCGGGTCGACCCACTCGAGCTTCACATCCGCGCAGAGCGCTCCGATGCGCGGCGACGCGGCCTCGTGGTGGTCGCTCACCTGGTGGCGCAGGAACGCGTGGAAGTCTTCGAACGAGAGCAGCGAGTAGTAGAGGCCGGGCTCGGCGCCACGCCAGTACTCGTATCGCAGGCAGCCCGTCTCGTGGGCGTGGGTCTTGCGATGCAGCTCGCGGGCGATCTCTTCGAACTCGGCCTCGCAGCCGGGCTTCACGTGGATGTGGGCGAGCAGCGTGGCCATCGGGAGATCCTCCAGGGCGTATCGCAGGTGGGTGGACGACTCAGACCGGGTCGGGGCCGATCTGGATGCAGTCCCAGTGCTCGGCCATCATGCCGTCCTCGACGCGAAAGACCTCGGTCGAGACCTGCAGGGTCGGTGTGCCGGGCGGGATGTCGCCGCCCGACCATTGGAGCAGCGCCCACACCATGTCGCCCTCGGCGTTGATCAGCACGATCTCTGCCTGCCGCGGCTTGCCCGACGCGTGCATCTGCTCGAGCAGCGCCTTCAGCCCGGCGCGGCCCTGGGCGACGAGCGGATTGTGCTGGATGTAATCCTCGCGATAGTACTCGTCGGCGAGCGCGACGTCGCCGCCGTTCACGATCTTCTCGATGATCTCGCGCACGCGCTGCTTGTTCGCCTCGGTCTCGGCCGGCATCGACTCGCTCCTCCCGCACGCAACGGTAACCTGCACGCGCCGGCGCGCACGCATCGCGACCGCCGATGAATGGAGCCGAGCCATGGACGAGTCGTTCTTCGAGCCCCTCGAGCTTCGCGGGGAGCACATCTGCGACGTGCGCGTCACGGCGCGCACCGATGGCCCGGGGCGGATCGACTCGCCGTGGGGCGCGACGATGATCGACTACATCGCCGACGGTGAGTTCGGTGGGCCGCGCATGCGCGGCCGCGTGCTGCCCGGTGGCGGCGACTGGCCCGCGATCTCGAACGACGGCAGGCACTCGATGAAGATCGACGCCCGCGCGGTCTGGCAGACCGACGACGGGGCGAAGATCTACGTGCGCTACGAGGGCCTCGTGCTGCTGCCGAAGGCCGCGTTCGAGGGGCCGATCGACATCGCAGCGGTCGATCCGGCGGACTACTACCTGCGCACGACGCCGATCTTTCGCACCGGCGACGAGCGCTACCTCTGGCTCAACGAGACCGTGTGCGTGGGCGTGGGCCGCTTCGCGCCGGGTGGCCTCGGGTACCGGGTCTACGCGATCCGGTAGTGGCGCGCGCCGACCGGCGGATCCGACACCGATCCGGGCGATTCGCCGCATTGCAGCCGGTTCGGCGACTCCGCACCCTCTCTCGTGTAGGCGCGGCCCGGGCCCATGCCAAAGGTGGCTGCGAGAGGACGGGGCTTTCGACATGAAGAAGACGCCCAACCACGAAGCGAGCCCGATGAAGTGTCCGGTCCACGTAGATGACGTGGATCTCTTCGGCGAAGGCAGCCAGGAACACTGGTACGAGGCCTATCCGATCCTGCACGAGCACGCGCCGGTGCAGAAGATCGAGGGCGAGGGGCTGACCCCCGGTACCGACGGCTACCTGCTGACGAAGTACTCGGACATCGTGCGCGTCGTGAAGGACCCCGAGCGCTTCCGGCCGACGATCACGATCCCCGTGCAGGCGATCGCGCCGCAGGTCGAGCAGGCCTACGCCGAGGGGCGCGAGCCCGAGTTTCCGGTCGCGTTCGGCACGATGATCGCATCCATGGCGACCTTGCGTCCGACGCACGCGCTCTATCGCTCGCACAAGCTCGAGCTGACCGATCCCTTCGTCGGGCCCGGCTCGACGCGACACGAGGCGATGATCACCCGCGCGGCAGACGAGCTGATCGACGCCTTCATCGATCGCGGCGAGGTCGAGTTCGTCGGCGAGTTCGCGCGCCCGCTGCCCCAGCGCGTTGCCGCGCACGTGCTCGGCTTCCCTGCAGCCGACATTCCGCAGCTCGCTGATTGGGGCAGCGCCATGGTCGCCTCGTTCGTGCACGGCCACGGGCACCGCAATCAGCTGACCCCCGAGCGGCAAGAAGAGCAGGCGCGCGCGCTCGAGGGCTGGGACGAGTACGTACGTGGTCACATCGCCCAGCGCCGACGGGAGCCGGACGACGACATGATCAGCTTCCTCACCGACGTCACCTACGAGGCGCTCGGCCGCAAGCTCCACGACACCGAGATCGCGGGCATCGTGTACGCGATGATGCTCGGGGGGCTCGAGACCACGCAGTACGCCCTCGAGCAGCAGGCTCAGCTGCTCTGCGACGATCCGGCGCTGTTCCGCACGATTCGCGACGACCGCTCGAAGGTGCGCGCCTTCACCGAGGAGGCGATGCGTCTGCGCGCGCCGACGCAGGGGCTGTCGACTCGCGTCACGACGCAGGACGAGGTCTTCCAGGGCGTCGCCGTGCCCGAGGGCTCGCTGCTGCACCTGAGGTTCGGGGCGGGCAACGTCGACCCCGAAGAGTATGAGTGCCCCTTCGAGGTCGACCTCGATCGCAAGCGCCTTGCCGGTCACCTCGCCTTCTCCCAGGGGCCGCGCACGTGTCCCGGCGCGCCGATCTCGCGGCTCGAGCAGCAGATCGCCTGGAGCCGCCTGCTCGATCGCATCGAGTCAATCGAGTACGCCCCGGGCAACACGTTCGTGCACCAGCCCGGGATCATGCTCGGGACGCTCCAGCTGCAGCTTCGCTTCACACGAGCTGATTGACGGATCGTCAGCAGACCGCTCCTGCGCGATGCCGGGAGCGTGTGTCCGGTGGCCGACACGACAGTGGGTCACCTGTGGCTTGACTCCGGCCGGCGCCCAGGCATATCGTGACCCGATGGCCTCCACACAGCGCAGCAGCAACGGACGTCAGGGCGCGGGTCTCTCCCGTGAGCTCATCGTCGCGACGGCCCGGGAGATGATCGAGGCCGACGGGCTGGGAGAGCTCTCGCTGCGCCGTCTCGCCGATCGCCTCGGCGTCACCGCCACGGCGCTCTACAAGCACGTCGAGAGCAAGAGCGATCTCCTCCGCAGCGTCGCCGCCGGCGAGTTCGAGCGTGTGTCGCAACACCTGGCGGCCGGTGCGTCACTGGCCTCGCCACTCGATCGCCTGCGCTGCTTCGCGCGTTCGTACGTCGACTTCGCACGCGAGAGCCCGAAGCTGTTCCCGGTGCTCTTCCTCTTTCCGCCGAACGTCGAGGGGGGCGAGACCACGGGCAACCTGCCGTCGGCAACGGACGCCTTTCGCTACGGCCTCGAGCCCATCCGCGACGCGATGGAGGCGGGGGAGCTCGCGCCTCGCGATCCGCTGCTCGCAGGCCTGACCATGTGGACTGCGATGCACGGCGCGGCCGAGGTGGCGTTGATGGGGATGGGGCTCGGGCGCGAGCGCGAAGACCAACTCATCGAGTCGCTGATCGAGTGCGTGATCGCGGGCCTGCGGCAGAAGCCGGGCGCCGCTGGGGCCTGAAGCCGGGATACCCGACGGAATGCCACGGGGCTCAACCAGTTGAAGACATAGCGTTCCTCCGCCTTTCATCGACCATACCGTGGGGTATCCTCGTCCGCCGTGAAGAGCTCGCTCACACGGATGGATTGGATCGAGGCCGCCCACGCCGCGCTCGTCGACGACGGCATCGAGGGCGTGCGCATCGATCGCCTGTGCCGCGAGCTCGGTGTCACCAAGGGCAGCTTCTATCACCACTTCGAGGGGCGTGACGCGCTGCTGGCCGCGGTCGCCGACGAGTGGGCGCGCGAGCGGCCTCGGGTCGTGATGGACGCGGCGCGCGATCTGTCCGACGACCCCTTCGAGCGGCTCGTCCACTTCATCCGACTGACCGACGACCTCGATCTCGGCCGCCATCACCAGGCCATGCGGATCTGGGGCGCCGTCGATCCGCGCGCCGCCGCGGCCGTGCGCGAGGTCGATCGCGTCGTGCTGATGTTCACCGAGCAGTGCCTGAGCGACGTCGGGCTGCCGAAGGAGGACGCCTCGGCGCTCGCCCGGATCCTGCTCGCGACTGCGGTCGGCGTCGTGAACCTCGGCGACGTCGTGAGCCAGACCGATCACTCCATCATCCAGAGCTGGCTGGTCCGCCTCGTGCGCGAGCGAGCCATGGCCGCGGCCGAGCGCCGCTGAACCGGGAGAGAAACATGGACATCGATTCGATTCCGCTCGAGAAGCTCGACGTCATCAGCGCGCGCCACTATGGCGAGAACGGCTATCCGCACGCCGAGTGGACGCGCCTGCGGCGCGAGTCGCCGGTGCACTTCATGAAGCCCGACGGCTACCGGCCGTTCTGGGCCGTGACGAAGCACGCCGACATCACCGAGGTGTCGAAGCAGCCCGACGTGTTCCGTAGCGCGGGGCGCTTCATCCTCATGCCCGATGCGCTGGGGCCCGAGGGCGGAGCGAGCGAGCGCGACATGGTCGAGAGCCCGCCGCTTCGCATGCTCGTGAACATGGATCCGCCCGAGCATCGTGACTACCGCAAGCTCGTCTCGAGCTGGTTCACGCCCCGCCGCGTCAAGTCGCTCGAGCAGCGGCTCGAGGAGATCACCGAGGACATCTTCGACGACCTCGCCGGCGACGGCAGCGAGGTCGAGTGCGACTTCGTGCGTGACGTGGCGGCGATTCAGCCGCTCCGCATGATCACCGAGATCCTCGGCATCCCGCGCGATCACGAGGAGTTCGTGCTGAAGGTGACGAACCAGAACTTCGGGCTCGAGGATCCCGACTTCAAGATCGAGGGCGAGACGCCGGAGGAGCGCCTCGCGTTCATCACCGAGGCCTTCACGTATCTCAAGGAGATCACCGAGGATCGCCGGAAGAACCCGCGCGAAGACCTCTCGACCGTGCTGGCCCAGGCGACGATCGATGGCGAGCCGGTGCCCGAGTTCGAGCTCTTCTCGCTCTACTTCCTCGTGATGGTCGCGGGGCACGACACGACGCGGAACGCGATCTCGAGCGGCCTGCAGGCGTTCCTCGCGCACCCCGATCAGCTCGCGAAGCTGCAGGCGGACACGTCGCTCGTCGACCTCGCCGCCGACGAGATCGTGCGCTGGACGACGCCGGTCAACCACTTCTCGCGCACGGCGACCCGCGACTACGAGCTGCGCGGCCAGCAGATCGAGGAAGGTGACTCGGTGGCGCTCTTCTACGCCTCGGCCAATCGCGACGAGGAGGTGTTCGAGGATCCGTTCACGTTCCGCATCGACCGCAACCCGAACCGTCACCTCGGCTTCGGCGTGGGCGAGCACTTCTGCCTCGGTGCGCACCTCGCTCGCATGGACCTCCGGGTCTTCTGGCGGCAGTTCGCCGAGCGCCTGGTGTCGATCGAGCCGAACGGTCCCGCAGAGCTGCTGCACGCGAGCTTCGTGGGCGGCCCGAAGCGGCTCCCGATCAAGCTTCGCCTGAAGCCGAAGAGCTGAGTGCCGGCTCTCTCCGAGCCGGGCGCAGAATCGAGAGATCGGAGCAGGCTTGAACCCGACCGAGCAGCGCGTCGACACGGGACGCATCGAGCAGGCGTACTTCGAGTGGGGTCGCGAGCATCGCGGTCGGGGACCGACGCTGCTCCTCGTGCACGCCACTGGCTTCCATGCCCGTTGCTGGGACCCGGTCGTGCGCCGGCTCGGCGAACGCCACGTGATCGCGGTCGATCAGCGGGGGCACGGGCGAAGTGAGAAGGTCGAGATCACGCACTGGGACGTCTTCGGGCAGGATCTTGCTGCCTTCACGAAGGCGCTCGGTCTCGAGGGCGTCGTGGGCGTGGGGCACTCGATGGGAGCGCACGCCATGGTCGACGCGGCGGCCGCGGAGCCCGGGCGCTTCCGCAACCTCGTACTCATCGATCCCGTGATCGCCTCCGCCGGCGACTACGATGAGGGCGGCTGGAAGATCGCGAGCCTCGCAGGCAAGCCCCACCCGACCTCGAAGCGAAAGCGCCACTTCGACTCACCGGAAGCGATGATCGAGCGCTTCCGTGACCGCAAGCCGTACTCGGTGTTCCACCCCGAGGCGCTCGAGGCGTACTGCACGTTCGGACTGCTCCCGTCCGAGAGCGGCGAGGGCTTCGACCTCGCGTGCCCGCCCGAGATCGAGGCGAGCGTCTACATGACGAGCCGCACGAACGCCGGTGTCTACGACAGCGTTCGCGCGCTCGACCTCCCGGTCCTGATCCTGCGAGCGAAGCTCCCGGCCCCCGATCGCGACGTCATGGACTTCTCTTCGTCGCCGACCTGGCCCGGACTCGTGGGTGAGTTCGCGAACGCGCAGGAGATCCACTTCGCAGACCGGACGCATTTCCTGCCGATGGAGATCCCCGACCGCATCACGGAGCTGATCCTGGAGGAGGTCGAGTCGCCCGGTCGGCCGCGCGACTAGTGCCGCGCCGCGCGCTCAGCCGCCATCCACATGCGTCACGGCCAGGCGATGGCGCACGATGCGCCAGCCCTCGTCGCCGCGCGCCATCTCGGTGTGATACGTCCCCCAGAGCGTGAAGAGCCCGCTCCTCGGAGTCAGGTGCACGTGGATGGCCTGCAGGTCGGTGCGCGCGCGCGCGGTGTCACCCTCGATCTCGGCGAGCACCGGGCCGAGCATGTGCTGCGTCTTCCCGAAGCGCGCGAGGGTCGACTCGACGACCTCGAGCCACGCGTCGGGTCCGACGAGGGGCTCGGGGCCGAAGCCGTCGATCTCGACCGCGGCGTCGAAGAGCGCGCGGAAGAGGTCGAGCTCTCGCTCGTCGACGTGACGGGCGTAGCGCGCCATCACGTCCTGCACGGCGATTCGATCGGCGAGCATGTTCGAAGCGTCGCTCATGATCCCTCCTTCTCGACGGATACGGGCGCGAGGCCGTCGCCCACGCGGCGCGCCATCTCCGTGTGATACGCGGTGGGCTTGCACTCGCGATCGTTGAAGCGGTTGGCCGTGTACGCCATCGAGTCGCGCGTCTTTGCGAGCTGCTCGAATACGAAGACGTCCTGCTCGACGATGGGCTTGAGGATCAGCTCCCACCAGTTCTTCACGCGCTCGTCGTACTCGGCGTCGCCATCCCGGTACTTCAGCTCCCAGCAGACGAAGCGGGTCGTGTGCGGGCCGGTCGGAATCGGCTGGAAGAGCTGCAGGTGCTCGGGCAGGTTGTTGAACACCGCCGTCGGAAACACGACGTAGTGACAGGTCGCGAGCGAGAAGTGATCGCCCGACTCGCGAAGCTGCTCGAGGCTCACCGGATCGAGGGGCACGACCATCATCGAGTGCGGGCCGAAGACGGCGTATGACGTCTCGCGCGACGACTCGGCGGCCGGCTTGGGCACCTTGTGCGTCTCTTCGATGTGATAGGTCTCGTTGAACCCGTCGACCACCGCCTTGTAGTTGCAGGGCAGGTCGTAGACGCACTTCTCGAGCACGACCATGTCCTGCATCCGGTACTTCGCGAGCTCGTCACCGATCTCGCCGAGGTACTCGACGAGGTCGGGCGCCTCGTCGGGCCCGGCGAGATGGATCCACAGCCAGCCGCCCCACTCCTCGACCGCGACGGGCGGCGCGCACAGGCCTTCGAGCTGCGCCTCGGCGAAGTCGCCGCGATCGGGCACGCCGAGCAGCGCTCCGTCGCGGCCGTAGACCCAGCCGTGCCACGGGCACGTGAACGCGTGCGCGCCCTCGCCGCGCTCCTCGCTCACGATGCGCGCACCGCGATGCTGGCAGACGTTGTGAAAGGCGCGCACGCTGCCGTCGCCCTGGCGCACGATGGCGACGGTCTCGCCGTGGCCCTCGTAGAGGACGTGGTCGCCGGGCTCGGGGATCTCCTCGCCGCGTCCGCCGACGAGCCAGCTGTCGCGAAGCACCCGGGTGCGCTCGAGCTCGTAGCGCTCGGGGTCGGTGTAGACCGAAGCGTCGAGGTTCGAGGGCGGGACGCCGGGCAGCTGCGGGACGCCGCCGCCGTGCCGACGCGGACCGTCGCCGCGCGTGGGTCGGTGAGCCATGGGTGACCTCCTCGGCCGCGAGTGGCGGAACCCATTTGTATCGCGAATGGGCGTGCCGGATCAGCCCGATCTCGTCTCCGATCCGCCTCCGGCGGCAGCGGCCGTCAGCGCCGGGTACCGTGTCGACCCGCTCGGCGCGATGGGGTCGTCGAAGCAGAGGAGGGCGTTCGTGATCACGGCCCGGGATCCGCGCGCGTTCGGCGCGAACGACGACGTGCTCTCGTACTTCAGCCTGCGTGGCGCGAGCTTCGAGGAGCGGATCGAGGCCGCGTCACGATCCGGATTCCCGGCCTTCGGGATGCTCCTGCACGAGTATCGCGAGCTCACCGCCTCGGGTCGCAGTGATGCGGAGCTGCGCGCGGCCGTCGACGACCACGGCGTCGCGCTCGTCGAGATCGAGGCGCTGCTCGGCTGGGGCGCGGCCGAGGGATCGCCGATGCGACGCATGGCAGACGAGCATCTCGACGTCGCCTGTCACATGGCAGAGGTCTTCGGGTCGCGCCATCTCCAGGTCACCGGACCGGTCGAAGGGAGCGATGCCGACGTGGCGCGCGCGTTCGCGCGTGTGTGCGACCGGGCTGCCGACGTCGGCCTGCTCGTTGCGATCGAGTTCCTCCCACCCAACAACGTCCCCGACGCGCGCACTGCGCTCGCGATCGCGAACGCGGCGGGGCGCGAGAACGGCGGCGTCTGCGTCGACCTGTGGCATCACTTTCGCGGCGCTCGCGACGAGGCGCAGCTGCGCGCACTGCCGCCCGAGCGCATCGTGTCGATCCAGCTGAACGATGGCACGCTCGAGCAGGAGGTCGCGGGTCAGGACTACTTCGCGGACTGTCTCGAGCATCGAAGACCCTGCGGCGAGGGCGAGTTCGACGTCGCCGGCGTGCTCGGCCTGCTTCACGCCACGGGCTGCGACGCCCCGCGCAGCTGGGAGGTCATCTCGACCGAGCTGCAGACGCTCCCGCCTCGCGAAGCGGCCGCGCGAATCGCAGCCGGCGCGTCGACGCTGCCGGTCTCACCCCGCCCGACCCGATCCGGAGACGAGGCATGATCGAGCACCTCCCCCGCGTGATCGAAGCCACCCCGAAGAGCGGCATCGGTGGTCCGGATCATCCGATCCGGGTCGTGACGAGGCAGATCGCGTTCGAGGCAGGTGCCTGGACGAAGGAGCGTGCCGAGAAGGTGGCGCAGGTCTTCGATGGCCTCGCCCCCGACTGGCACGAGCGCCATCGGCCGGGGCGCCTCGATCCGCTCCGCGACGCCCTCGACCGCGGCGGCGTCGCCGGGGCCGGCATTGCCATCGAGGTGGGCTCGGGCACCGGCTTCGCGACCGCGCTGGTCGCGGAGCGCTTCGATCGGGTGCTCGCCGTCGACCTGTCGATGGAGATGCTCCGGCGCGCGACGACCGATGCGGGCGCGCGCGTCTGCGGCGACGGCGCGCGGCTTCCTGTTCGCGACGGCGGCGCGGCGGTCGTCGTGCTGATGAACGCGTTCCTGTTTCCGGGCGAGGTGCGGCGCGTGCTCGCACCGGGTGGTGCGCTCGTCTGGGTGTGCTCGAGCGGTGACGAGACGCCCATCTATCTACCGGCCGACGACGTCGACCGGGCGCTGGGCGAGGGCTTCTCTGGTGTGGCGTCCGAAGCTGGTGGCGGCACCTGGAGCGTGCACCGCCGGATCAGCGGCTAGTCGTCGATCTCGTCGTGGAGCTGCTTGCCGTTGGGCAGCATGCGCGGGTGCGGCATCTGCCCCGCCTCCGACATCCTGAATCGCTCGCAGCTCTCGAAGTTCCCGTCGTTCTCACAGAAGAGCGTCTTCCAGATCTTGAGACCGGACTCCATCTTGAGCTCCGGGAAGAGCGGACACTTCACGACCTTGGGGCATGCCATCGGGTTGGATCCTCTCGCTCGCGGCGGGGCATCGGCCGAGGCGGATTGCCCCACTCATCGGCGTGCGGGTCGGATCACTGGAGGGTGTGGGGCCAGGAAGGAATGCGCAGCCGCGAGAGGCACCGCCACAGGCTCGAGGTTGTCCAGGAATTCCCGAGACGAGGGACCCGCGGGCCAGGGGAGGCCTCGGCTGGCCCTCAGGCGCTTCCCAGGTCTGCCTAGCCGTCCTGCAGCCAGAAGTCCCAGAGCCCATCGACGGTCTCCGGCACGTGGTGCCCCATGATGGAGTCGATGTGGGACACGCCGTCGAGCTCGACGATCTCGCGCGGCCCGCGCTGGTCTTCGGCCTCGAGCGGCGCGATCGCGGCGCGGGGGGCGAAGATGTCCTGGCTGCCGACGATGCCCGCGATCGGGCACTCTGCATGACGGACTGCATCGACCAGGTCGATGCCGCAGATGTTCGGACGCACCAGCACGGCGTTCTTCGCGAGCTCCTCGAACACCGCCGGCGACTCGCGGTCGGCATTCGCGAGGATGCGGCGCACCGCCTTCGGGTCGGCGGCGTCGGGGTTCGCGAGCCGCGTCAGCTTCTGCAGCGCCCAGATCGGGCCGCGCGCCTAGGCGGCGGCGAGCGGCCGCGCGAGCGCACGCAGGAACGCATCCATCGGGACGCGATTGGGCTTCGGGGCGATCGTGGCGAAGGGGCCGACGAAGAACGAGGCGAGCCGCACGAGCGGGCGGTTCGCGCCGAGCAGGATCGGCGTGGCCGCGGCGGTGAACGATGCGAACTGGGCGCCGCGGCCGAGCAGCGCGCAGCCGAGCAGCCCGCCCATCGAGTGGCCGACGAGGTGGATGCGCTCGGACTGGGCCTGGTCGCGCACGCCCCGGATCAGCGCCGGGCAGTCGCGGTCGAGGTGATCGTCCATCGTCCAGCGCTTGCCACGGCGGACCTTCGAGTCGCCGTGCCCTCGGAGCTCGCCGACGAAGACCCGGGCGCCGCGATCGAGCAGCTGACCAGGCATCGGCCCGAGCGTGTATGCCAGCCGGTTCTGCGCGAAGCCGTGGAGGAGCAGGAAGGCGGGGCCCGACTTCCGGACGCGCTTCCCGGCGCGCCGGATCTCGGTCAGCGCGAGCTCCTGTCCGTCGTCGGCGCGGACGAAGTGCGTCTTCTCGTCCAGCGCTTCGACAGAGCCGACGAAGCCAGAATCAGGCTGGGGCTGGGCCATCGTATGGACATCCTGCATGCGTGTGAGGCCGAACGGCCGACCCCACGCCCCCCCATGTTAAGCAGCCCGGCGGCGATGGGAACCCGGGCGGTCGCGGCGCATGGCTTTCTCGCGTCCGGGATCCCCACCGCCTCGCTGCGATAGAATGCGCCTCGGAGCCTCTTCGGGCTTCTCAATCGAGACGGAACGTCCTCTTGCGACCCGACCCCGACCGACTGCTCGAGATCCTGCCCCGCTACGACCAGGCAGGGCCGCGCTACACGAGCTACCCGACGGCGCCCACGTGGAGCGACGACTTCGGCCCGGCCGACGCGCGCGCCGCGCTCGCCCGGCTCGCCGAGCGCGGGGACGAGCCCCTCTCGCTCTACGCGCACGTCCCCTTCTGCTCGAGCCTCTGTCACTTCTGCGCGTGCAATCGCGTGATCACGAAGAAGCAGGAGCTGCCCGCGCGCTACCTCGAAGTGCTCGACCGCGAGCTCGAGGCCGTGCACGACGCCATCGGAGCGACCCGTGCGCTCGGCCAGATCCACCTCGGCGGCGGCACTCCCACGCACCTCTCGCCCGAGCAGCTCCATCGACTCTTCGGCGCGATCCGCGGCCGCTTCGATCAGGCCGAGGGCGCCGAGGTCTCGATCGAGGTCGATCCCCGGGTGACGGGCGAAGGGCACATGCAGGCGATGGCGGAGCTCGGCGTGACCCGGCTCTCGATGGGCGTGCAGGACTTCGAGCCGAAGGTCCAGGAGGCGATCCACCGCACGCAGTCGGTGGCGCAGGTCGAGCAGCTCGTCGACTGGGCGCGCGGCGCCGGGCTCGACGGCGTGAACTTCGACCTCATCTATGGACTGCCCTTCCAGACCGAGGTGTCCTTCGACCGGACTCTCGACGAGGTCGTCCGCCTGCTGCCGGACCGCATCGCGCTCTACTCGTATGCCCACGTGACCTGGGTCGCGAAGCAGCAGCGTGGCTTCGAGCGCGGCGACCTGCCGAGCGCAGAGCGAAAGCTCCGCATCATGCTGCTCGCGATCGGTCGGCTGCTCGACGCCGGCTACGAGTACATCGGCATGGATCACTTCGTGCGCCCCGAGGACGAGCTCGCCGTGGCCGCGCGCGAGGGCACGCTGCACCGCAACTTCATGGGCTACACGACGCGACCCGCGCGCGATCTCGTTGCCATCGGCCCCAGCGGCATCAGCGAGCTCGCCGACGCGTATCTCCAGTCGGCGCGCGACCTGAACGAGTGGGACGAGCGAGTGACGAAGGACGGCCTCGCCACGTTCCGCGGCCACGAGCTCTCCGAAGACGATCACGAGAGGTCGTGGATCATCCACAGCATCATGTGCCGGATGGGTGTTTCGGCGCCCGAGTACCGCGAGCGATTCGGCGCCGACTTCGCGGAGCGTCACGCACACGAGCTCGCACTGCTGGAGCCCCTCGAAGCTGATGGCCTCGTCGAGCGACTCGGCGATGGCGGTCTTCGCGTCACGGCGGACGGGCAGCTCCTGCTCCGCAACGTGGCGATGGCTTTCGATGCGTACCTGCCCGAGCAGCGTCGTAGCGGCGGCCGCCTCTTCTCGCAGACGATCTAGCCCGCGGTGTGAGCCGCATCGCGATGCACGCCGCCGGTCTCCGGCGCGAGTTGCGCATTTCGCGGCGCTCGATCCCGGGCCATCCGTTCCGGCGGCCTTTCGAGGTCAGACCCTCGAATGGTTGCATCGACCTCGCATTCCCATGCTCGCCGATTGCACCGGTATCCTGCGTGAGCACCTGATCGCCGACGGTCTCGTGCTGGCGAGATCGCGTCCCTTCCGATGATCTCCGGAGAATCCCGTGCTTCGCCGACCCACTCTGCTGCTCGCCCTCCTGGCTGTCCCGCTGCTCGGCACGAAGTGCCCTGCGCCCGAGCCGGCGGGGCTCTGCCTCACGCCGCTGGCCGATCACGAGCCGCTCTGCAATCCGTCCGCGGTCGACTCGCCCTGGGGTACGAGTCATCGCGCGAGCTACGCGCAGGCGTCGTCGCCCTTCGCCGGCCCCGCACCCGGGCAGACCGTCACTGCCGAGCACGTGCTGCTGCCCGGTATCCCGATCGCGCTCGCCTACACGTCGGCGTACGAGGACGGCGGCGTTGCGATCTGGGGCTCGCCGCTCGGTCTCGACGGGGCGGTGGTCAAGATCGACCACGATCCCTTCGAGGTGATCGACCTCTACATCCCGGCCGAGCGAGAGGACGCGCCGCCGAGCTACACCGCGGGCATCAGCGGCGCGTACAACGCCGTCGACCGCGACGAGCGCTTCATCGTCGGGCGCACACGCTTCATCGAGGTGTACGCGGACAGCGTGCCGGGTGATCGCGAATCGCCCATCGGGCTCGTGAAGCGCGCCTTCCTGCCCGACTCGGCCTTCTGCAACGACGACGACGTGATCGCGGGCATGGTTCTCACCTACGACGACCACGTCGCGTTCGTGACCGAGCAGGCCGTGCTCGGCGTGATCCCCCGCGACCCTGCGAAGATGACGGACGCGAACCTGCGCACGGTCTCGCTGAACGGCGCCGACTGCGGTGACGCGACGGTCCCGCGCGAGGAGCTCGAGACGGT
Organism: uncultured Spirochaetaceae bacterium; assembly: GCA_964474355.1. Lineage (GTDB taxonomy): Bacteria > Myxococcota_A > UBA9160 > UBA9160 > UBA4427 > CAYYSY01. The sequence continues at coordinate 14,213 of CAYYSY010000239.1, forward strand.
CTCGAACAGCATCGCCGCCGACGAGGACGGCGGCATCCATCTCGTGACCAGCGAGGCGATGTACGCGTTCGGCTTCGACGGCGCCGACCTCGCGCTCGCATGGCAGGCCGCGTACGAGACGGGCGACGCCGACTCGTCGATTCGCCTCGGCGAGGGCTCGGGCTCGACGCCGAGCCTCATGGGGACCGCGCTCGAAGACGACCGCTTCGTCGTCATCACGGACGGCCAGGACGTCATGCACCTCGTCCTCTTCTGGCGCGACGAGATCCCGGCGGACTGGACGCCGATCGCGCCGGGCAAGGACCGGCGCATCGCCTGCGAGGTGCCCGTCACCTTCGGCGACCCGGCAGCGACGCGCTCGCTCTCGGAGCAGTCGGTGCTCGTGCGCGGTCATGCCGCCGTGGTGGTGAACAACCTGCTCCAGGACGAGTCGCAATTCGATCCCTTCCCCGACATCGTCCGCCGCGCACTCAGCGCGCTCGAAGGGGGCAACCCCGACCAGGCGCCCTTCGGCATCGAGCGCATCGACTGGGACCCCGCGACGCGCACGTGCCGAAGCGTGTGGGCGAACGGCGAGATCAGCATTCCGAACGGCATCCCGACCATGAGCCAGGCGACGGATCTCTTCTACGGCATCGGTCAGCGCGACGGGCTATGGGGCGTCGAGGGGGTCGACTTCGAGACCGGTGAGTCGCGGCTCTTCGCGCCCGGCTCGATGACCGAGTGCTCGCAGGAGGCGCTCGACAGCATCAACCCGCTGCTGCGCGTGTTCATACAGGACTCGCTCGACCGCATGCCCGGCAGCTGCGAGAACTCCTTCTATGCCGGCACCGAGGTCGGGCCCGACGGCGCGATCGTGACCGGGACGTTTCAGGGCGCCTCGAAGTACACGCCCGATGCGGTGACGATCGTGCCCGCGCTGACCCGAGCCGACGCAGGCGTGCGTCAGGGGATCGATCTCACGGATCGCGCGCTCGCCGACCTGCCGGACGACGTCGAGGGAGCCCTCGAGGCGACCCGGCGCGGAGTGATCCAGCTCGGCGCCACGCTCGAGGCGTTCGAGGCGGCGCGGGGCGAGAGGCATCGCCCCTTCACGCTCATGCGCGTGCTGCTCGCGGGCGGTGCGAAGCTGAAGCTCGAGCGGGCGAGCGCGCTGCTCGCCGACCCGGCGGGTGGCGCCGAGGCCCGGCGAGAGGCCGCGCTGTGGATCGCGGGGGCCCGGCGGCTGCTCGTCACCGCGGACGAGCTCGGCACGTACTGACCGGAGATGCACAACGCGGTCCCGGCGGAGACCGGGGTGGGATCAAGGCGCGCTCATCCGCACGGGCTGCCGGCGCGCGCCCCAGGTGCCGGGCTTCGGCTCGAACACGCCGGCGCAGCGCGTGCCGCACTTCTCGCACGCACCGTCGGCGTCGAGCCGCCAGCGCACCAGCTCGTAGCCGTCGCGCACGATCAGCCGCTCGCCGCAGCTCGAGCAGAACGTGGTCGCGCCCTCGAGGTCGCGGACGTTGCCGGTGTAGACGTAGTGGAGGCCGTGCTCGAGCGCGATGTCGCGGGCCCGGTTCAACGTCGCAGTGGGTGTCGGCGCGATGTCGCGCATCTTGTAGTCGGGATGGAACGCCGTGAAGTGCCAGGGGACGTCCGGGCCGAGGTGCTCCGCCACCCAGCTCGCGGCGTCGCGCAGCTCCTCGTCCGAGTCGTTCTGGCCGGGGATCAGCAACGTCGTGATCTCGAACCAGACGTCGGTCTCGTTCTTCAGGTAGACGAGGGTGTCGAGCACGGGCTGCAGGCTCGCGCCGCAGACCTTCTGGTAGAAGTCGTCGGTGAACGCCTTGAGATCGATGTTCGCCGCGTCGACGCCGCTGAAGAAGTCGGCGCGGGCCTCGGGCTCCATCCAGCCGGCGGTGACGGCCACGGTCTTCACGTCGTGCGCGTGGCAGGCCTCCGCCGTGTCGACGGCGTACTCGAGGAAGATCGTCGGGTCGTTGTAGGTGAAGGCGACGCTGCGGCAGCCCGTGCGTACGG
>CAYYSY010000240.1:0-73162 GCA_964474355.1 uncultured Spirochaetaceae bacterium
CGGTGGGCACGCCTGGGAGCGGCCGCCGCCGCGGCTCTCTCGAGCGGCGGACTCTCAGCAGGAATCCTCGCGCTCGATCTGCCGCTCCAGCCCGGCCCCCTGATGGCGGCCGCGCTGGCTGCCGTGCTCGCTCCGGTCGCATCGGCATGGATCGGCCGCGGGCATCTCATCGACCGCGTCCGGCGTGCCGCCGTCGCTTCGGCCGGCGACCAGATCCTGGTCGTCGACGACAAGTCCCGAGTGATCTACGCGAACCCCGCAGCCGAGCAATTCTTGAACGTCGAGGTCGGCACGTCCGCCCTGCCCCCCACCCTGACCGAGCTGCTGAACGACCGTGACCCACAGCGCGCACGCCTGAGAGATCACTCGGGCGGCTCGATCCTGGAGGCGTGGACGACGCGTGCGCACTCCCACGGGCCGCTGTCGAGCGCGCGCGGAATCCTGCTGCGAGACGTCACGGGGCGCTACGAGGATCAGGAGCGCCTCCTTCAGCTGGCCCACTACGACAGCCTCACGCAGCTCGCGAATCGCCGGCTCTTCCTCGAGACCCTCAATCGGGCACTCGACGACGCGCAGCGCGACGCTTCGCTGGTCGCCCTGCTGTACATCGACCTCGACGACTTCAAGTCGATCAACGACTCGTTCGGACACGGCGCCGGCGACGATCTCCTCCAGCAAGTCGCAGATCGCTTCCGCCACGCACTGTCACCCGGCGAGCTCACCGGCCTGGGTCTCGGAAGGAAGAAGCTGCTGATCGCGCGGCTCTCGGGAGACGAGTTCGCGATCACGGTTCCCGGGCTTCCGAACGTGCACCTCGCCTACGACCTGGCCGACCGTGTACTCGAGGTGCTCGCGCAGCCGGTGACCATCGCCGACCGCACCATTCGCCCCTCCGCCAGCATCGGCATCGCCATCAGCCCCGACGACGGCCGCGACGTCGACAAGCTGATCGGTCACGCCGACACGGCGCTCTACGCCGCCAAGAGCCGGGGCCGCAACCGCTACGCGCGCTACGAGAGCTCCATCGACGAGGCCGGCGAACGGACGCGGCAGATCGACGAGGCGCTGCGGCGCGCCATCGAGCGCAACGAGCTCCGCCTCTTCTACCAGCCCAAGGTCGATCTCCGCACGAGCACCGTGACCAGCTTCGAGGCGCTGATGCGCTGGAGCAATGACGAGCTCGGGACCATCTCGCCGGGCGAGTTCATTCCAGTCGCGGAGGATCGCGGTCTCATCAACGAGCTCGGAAGCTGGGCGCTCGAGGAGACCTGCCGGCAGATCCGCGAGTGGCGTGAGGCTGACTTCACGGTGGTGCCGATCGCAGTGAACGTCTCGAGCCAGCAGTTCGCCGAGGGCGACCTGCAGGCCATCGTGGTCGAGAGCCTGAAGCGAAACGACGTCGACCCCCAGCTCATCGAGCTCGAGCTGACGGAGCGACTGCTGCTCGCCGAAGGCGACGACGTCGAGCTCGTGCTGCGAGATCTGCGAGCCATCGGCATCCGGATCGCGCTCGACGACTTCGGCACCGGCTACTCGTCGCTGTCCTATCTGAGTCGCTTCGCGCTGGACGTGCTCAAGATCGATCGTGACCTTCTGCGCGACATCGACTCGAACCCGTCGGCAGCCGGCATCGTACAAGCGGTGGTCTCGATGGCGCACAGCCTCGGCCTGACTGTCGTCGCCGAAGGCGTCGACGACGAGGCGCAGCTGCCGCTGCTGCGGAACATGAGTTGCGACCAGATCCAGGGCTTCCTCTATGCGCCGGCGCTGCCATCCGACGAGGCCGCGATGTACCTCGCACGGCCCGGCGAGTCGGCGCCGATCTGTATGCCCGGTGCGACGGAGCCGCCGACGCGGGCCGCACGCGAGACCGAGAGCCTGGACGATGCCCCCGTGCCGCGGGACTCAGCGCCCGTCCCCGTCCCCGCCAGAGAGAAGCCCGAGCCGCTCGAAGAGATCGGGCGAGTGGATCGGGGTCGTGTGCTCATCGTCGACGATGGCGACGCTGCCGTGGGCACGGCCGCACTCCGACTCAGTCGCCTCGGCATCGATGTCCACTACGCCGCCGAGCTGGACGAGGCGCGCCTCTTCATCTCCGAGGAGGCCGCGAGCATCCGCGCCATTGCGATCGCACCGACGCTCGACCTGGAACGCCTCCGCCTGCTGACGCAGCAGCTCACGGAGCGTTCCGGAGAGCGGCGAAGAGTCGTAGTGCTTGGCGAGCGACCGGACGAGGATCGCGGCAGCGAGCTCCGTGCGGCGGGCGTCGACTGGGTGCTGTGGGCACCCTTCAACGACACCGAGCTGCGCTGCCTCATGAAGAGCGCCATGGTGCGGCCGCGTGACATCGCCGATCGCCGAGAGCCCCGGGTCCCCGTCGAGCTCGTGGCCAAGGTCTCGAGCGGTCAGCGGCGCGAGGTGGTCGTCGTCTCCAGCCTCTCCCCGCGTGGTGCCTTCATCGAGATGAACGATCCGCTGCCCGTTGGCAGCTCGCTGCGGATCGAGCTGCAGCTCCCGCACGACCACTTCCGGGGCTTCGCCCGTGTCGTCCACTCGGAAGCGGGTGCCCCCGACCGGCCGGCCGAGCCCAGCGGCATGGGCGTCGTCTTCTTCGGCTCCGACCGCGATACGGAGCGCATCCTGCGCAAGGCGGTCAAGGAGCTGGAGAGCCGCTACCTGCCCTGAGCGACAACCCGGCGGTCGCGCCAGCACCGCCGCAGAGCCGGTGACCTCGTTGCCCTCGGGTCCACACGAAGCCCGCGCGTGTTCTAGCCTTCGACGTGCTCGCCCTCGACCGTGCACCAGAAGGACCGCTGATGCCCCCCTTCGACGCGAACGGCTCGCTCGCCGACCTGTCTCGCCAGCAGCTCTGCCACCTCGGTCGCGAGTACCTGCTCATCGGACATCTGCAGGACCGCGTCGGGCTCCCGATGGCGACGAAGCTCGTCGGCGAAGAGGCGCAGATCCAGCTCTCGATCGACGAGTGGATGGGGGCGAGCCCGATCTATTCGATCCGCATGCAGAGGGCGATGGGCTTCGAGGGCAGCGACGTGTCGACGGTGTTCAAGAACCTGCAGATGGAGATCGGGGCACCGCCGCAGTTCATGGACTTCCAGTTCCGGCTCGACCGGCCCGAGTACGGGGAGTTCTGGCTGTGCCACTGCGGAGCGCTCATCGACGTCGAGCCCTTCGGCGAGAAGCGCGTGAAGTACATCTGCCACGACATCGAAGATCCGACCTTCGACGCCACGGCAGCCGCGACCCATCCGTGCATGAAGATGCGGCCGATCCACCGGCCCCCGCGCGTCCCGGCGACCCGATACCCCCATTGCCACTGGAAGGTGTACATCGACGACGAAGGCACGCCCTACGAGCAGCACCCCAACCTCGCGCGCATGCAGCAGACGCTGCTCGCCGGCATCGCGATCGAGCTGCCCGACGACGATCGCGAGCCGGGTGGCTGGGCCGACTACAGCGGAGACTTCGATCCCGGCTTCCAGCTCGAGGACCTGGGGCATCGCGCGCTGCTCATCGTGTGCCAGGAGGCCGCGGTGCAGGCCCACCTGCTCGCGCGCTCGCTGCTGATGAACGTCGACGAGCGCCACGGCGAAGACGCCGCTCGCGAGCTGGCGCGCGCGCAGTGGGTGGGCGCCGCATCGGTCGCTTCATACCGGCTGAAGCGGGCGCTTGGGCTGGGGGACGCCATCGACGACATCGCCACGATCTTCCAGCTGCATCCCCACTTCCACCCGCGCACCTACGTGGATCTCCGGCTCGACCTCACGAGCGACGGCGTGCTTCGCGTCGAGATCGGCGACTGCCCCGCGCTCGAGGAGGCCGACCATCACTCATGGTTCGGTGGGCTCTCGGGCGATCCGCACCCCGCGCTCGAGGCGATCGCCACCATGGTGAACCCGAAGGCGCGCTGCCGGTCGGCCGAGCCGGGCGACGCACGCATGGCCTGGGAGGTCTTCATCGACCCGAGCGCAGAGGCGAAGCACGAGCCGCCCGAGATGAGGCTCGCCCGCTACAGCAAGGGCGTAGACTTCGAGCTGATCCAGCGCAGGCCGCTCCGGGCCTGAGAGGAGTCGCCCCATGACCGAGCCCCGATCGCGAACCAAGCTGGCCACCGTCATCGGCGGGCTGACGCTCTGTGCGGGCCTGGCCGCGTTCCTCGTCCCCCTCCACCATCCGGGCCCCTACGGCATCCCGGGCCGGGGTCTCGTAGGTGGGCTCCTCTGCTTCTTGGTCGCAGCGGCGCTGCTCACGCGCGGCACGCCGAAGATCATGCGCGGCGCCGTGATGGTCGTTTCTCCCGTCGTCCTCTTCTTCGCCCTCTACGGTGCACTCGCCGAGCTCGAAGAGGTCGTCGTCCTGCACGCCGAAGATGCGGAGCTGCGTCTCTGGATCGTGGACCACGACGGTGTTGCCTGGGTCTCGATGCCGCGCTCCAAGGCGGAGACGCACCGCATCGACGGCGCACGGCTCTCGCTGCTGCGCGCGGGCGAGGAGCGCTGCGTGGTGCCGCGGATCGTCGACGACCCCACCGCGAATCGCCGCACCTTCGATCTACGTCAGGAGAAGTACGCGGTGCAGCGACTCGGCGGCGTGCTGGGGATGTTCGGCGACGGTCCGAGCCCCGTGACCATCACGCTCCGACTCGATCCCTGTCCCTGAGCGACGGCGCCACGGCCGGAGCCCGCGCCGCCCTCAGGCGGTGTGGATGCGTCGACGTGCCAGCACCATGGCCACAGCTCCGACGAGGAGCACGGCCGTGACGATCGTTGCCCTCGGCCCGAGGGCGGGGGCCGCGGCGCTCTGGACCACCAGCTCGTAGGTCCCGGCGATGGAGCCATCGTTCGAGACCCCATCGTCGTCGATCGCCTCGAACGTGCCGGGTGAGTTCGGCAGCGTGAACAGCAGGTCGGGATGCTCGGGGCGGGTCTCCGTCAGCGTCGACACCCACCCGATCGGCAGCCCACCCTCGAAGCGCACGAGCGGCGCGTCGTGCGGCATCGTGGCGTCCCAGCTGGTGTCACCGATGGTGAGCTCGAAGCTCGTGAAGCTCGCCTCGTAGTCGCCGTCGGGGATCGGCTCGGGCGGGTGCGGGGGATCGAGCACGAGCAGGAACGTGCCGACGAACTGATTCGGCACGTCCGCCGCGTAGCCGAACGCTCCGGGGTCGGCGGTGAGGACCGTCAGCACGAAGGTGCCTGCATGATCGATGTGGTCGGCGGAGTCGGAGGCCGTCGCGACCACGACGATCGATGCGGCGGCCGCGACGAGCAGGGGCGTGAAGCGGGGTGTGTGCATGGTGATTCCTCCCCTCGAATCTTCGCGGAGCCTACACCGGACGCGGACACGCGGCCTGCACCGGCCTCTCGAGCAAGCCGCGAGCAGGCTCCATGAGCCCCATGCCGCAGCGACGCAGCGAGCACGGATGTGCTCTGCGGAGAGTGGTCAACGCTTCTCGGACCGCAGCAGCTCAGGCGCCGCCCGCCCCGCCACGAGCGGCAGGTCGAGATACGTCCGGATCCCGGCCCCGGCCTCACACACGTAGGGGATCGCGCTCACGCCGTGCACGGCCGTCGCGACGATGCCCGGGTTCCGCTTCAGCCCGGCGTCGATCGACTCGGGGTGCCAGCCATGAAAGACGACCTTCGCGCTCGGGTCGCCCGTGACCTCGACCTCGAAGCGCTCTCCCTCGTCACCGAACGTCCACGGCGGGTCGAGGTGCTCCTCGCCCATGAGCCAGTTGGTGCGCACGGAGACCACGGTCTCACCGCGCACCGTCGCCTCCCACGTGAAGCGCTGTGCGGCGACACGCCCGGGCTCGATCGGACCGATGGGCGAGTCGATCGGCCGGGTCGCGACGGCGACGGCGTGGTGCGTGCGACGCTCGGCGTCGAGGTCGAAGCCGAGCGCGGCGGCGATCATGTCGATCGACTCGAAGAAGCCGCCTCCGAGGACGTCGAGCATCGGGCTCTGCGCGGCCTCCTCGGGCGTCTTGCCGAAGCGCATGATCTCGCCCACGACGAACGGTGCGCCGTAGGTCCGGATGTCCGAGAACTCCTCGGCCCGCACGTGGGTGATCGCGCGCGACAGCGCCGAGACCATGAGCGGAAAGCGCTCGGTGATGCCACCCGGGTGGATGCCCGTGCCGTGCAGGGTCGCATTGCCCCTCTGGCATGCGGCCTCGAGGTCGGCGACGTCGCGGTCGCCGGGAAAGAACCAGCCGAGCGGAGTGACCACGTTCTTGCCCGACTCGAGTAGACGGATCACCTCTTCGCGGTCCGCCATGATCGGGGCGTACATGACGCAGTCGGCCTCGAGCGCGAGCAGGGCCTCGACGTCGTTCGTCGCTTCGACGCCGAGCGCCCCGATGTTCGCGATCTCGCCAGCGTCCCGGCCCACCTTGCCCTCGCCGTGCACCCAGCAGCCGGCGAGCTCCAGCTCGGGATGCGACGCGATGGCCTCGATCGCCGCGCGGCCGACGCCACCGGTGGCCCACTGGATCACGCGATAGGTCATGGTCGCCCTCCCCGCTCGAGGCCCGAACGAGCCCGATCCCGATGAATCGCCACTATACCCGCACCGCGGCGCGCGCGTGTCGTGCGTGCGAATCTCTCACCTCGACGCCCTGAACACCTGGAGGAGAGACACCATGAGCCATCGCGTGATCCAGTGGGGTACCGGCAACGTCGGCTACCACAGCCTGAGGCACGTCATTCGTCACCCCGATCTCGAGCTCGTGGGGGTCCACGCGCACAGCGAGGCCAAGCAGGGGCAGGATGCGGCGATGCTCTGCGGCCTCGACGAGCCCACCGGCGTCACGGCAACGAACGACGTCGACGCCCTGCTCGCCCTGAAGCCCGACGTCGTCGTCTACACCGTCAAGGGCGAGACGCGGCCGCACGAGGTCATCCCCGAGCTCGAACGCATCCTCACCGCCGGAGTCGATGTGGTTTCGACCGCGATGATCTTCCTGATCCATCCCGCGCACGCCGACGCGGCCATCCGCGAGCCGCTCGAGAAGGCATGCGCCGCGGGCGGCTCGACCCTCTACGTGAACGGCATCGACCCGGGCTTCTCGGGCGACGTGCTGCCGATCACCGCGCTCGAGCTCGCCGATCAGATCGAGGAGGTACGGGTGCAGGAGCTCGTCGACTACTCGACGTACGAGGATCCCGAGTTCACGGGGGTGAGCTTCGGGTTCGGCCGCCCCGAGAGCTATACGCCGCCGCTCGCGCTGCCCGGTGTGCTCCGCGCGGGCTGGGGCGGCATGGTGACGATCCTCGCGCGTGAGCTCGGCATCGAGCTCGACGAGGTCGTCGAGCGCTTCGAGCGCACGTTCGCCGAAGAGGCGTTCGACACGCCGATGATGCACGTCGAGAAGGGCACGTGCTCGGCCGTGCGCTTCGAGCTCGAAGGGCGCATCGACGGCCGGCCCGTGATCGTGACCGAGCACGTGAACCGGCTGCGCGACGACGTCGCGCCCGAGTGGCCGATGCCACCCGCCGGCCGCCCGGGCGTCCACCGCTGCATCGTACGCGGCAACCCGTCGGTCCAGCTCGAGTGCTTCGTCACGGGCGAGGACGGCGATCACAACACCGGCGGCGTACAGGCCACAGCCATGCGCGTGATCAATGCGATCCCGGCCGTCCGGGACCACGCTGCCGGCCTGATCGACACGTTCGACCTGCCCTACACGCCCTCGCGAAACGTCGCGCGAGCGGGCCGATGAGCATGGAGCCCATCTCGCTCTCGCTCGCAGGGCGCGTAGCGATCGTCACGGGCGCCGCGCGGGGGCTCGGCGCGGTCGTCGCCGAGAGGCTCGTCGCCGCAGGCGCAAAGGTGGTGCTCGGCGACGTGCGCGACGACGAGGGACGAGACACCGCGCACCGTCTCGGCGATGCGGCCGAGTTCGAACGTCTCGACGTGACGAGCGAAGCGGACTGGCAGCGCGTCGTCGAAGCGACCCTCGCTCGGCACGATCGCATCGACTTGCTCGTGAACAACGCCGGCCGCCTCGGCATGGGCGCGATCGAGAACACGACAGCGGACGAGGCTCGAGGCATCTTCGACGTGAACCTGATGGGGCCCTTCCTCGGGATCCGCGCCGTCGTCCCCGCCATGAAGGCGCGCCGCTCGGGCTCGATCGTGAACGTGAGCTCACTGGACGGGCTCATGGGAATGAACGGCGTGGCGGCGTACTCGGCGAGCAAGTGGGGGCTCCGCGGCCTGGCGAAGAGCGCGGCGCTCGAGCTCGGACGCGACGGCATCCGGGTGAACACCGTGTGCCCCGCCGGCGGCAATCCGCAGATGTACGGCCCATGGATGGAGAAGCTCGTCGGGGTACTCGACGCGACGAAGGCCTACGTCGCCGACCGGGCCATCCCGACCGAGGCGCCTCTCTCTGCCATCGCGAATGCCGTCGTCTTCCTCGCGTCGGACGCCAGCAGCCATTGCACGGGGATGGACCTGCCCGTCGACGGCGGCGCGCACGCGGGGCACTACCTCGAAGGCTTCAACGACCTCTGAAGCCCGCATGCGCGACCGCGTCGTGCGTCTCCCCCGCGCGGCCCGGCTGGCCCGTGCGTGGACGGTCATGCGCCCCCTATCTTCCACCCGTGGCGGTCGCTGACCATCACACGATGGCGCCGGAGATACATCGAGGGAGAGACGAGATGCAGACGAAGATCCTGCTCGGCGAAGACGAGATGCCCACGCACTGGTACAACGTCACGGCCGACATGCCGAACCCCCCGGCGCCGCCGCTGGGCCCCGACGGCCAGCCCGCGGGCCCCGACTCGCTCGCGCCGATCTTCCCCGATGCGCTGATCGAGCAGGAGGTGAGCAGCGAGCGCTGGATCCCGATCCCCGAAGAGGTGCAGGAGGTGCTCCGGCTCTGGCGCCCTTCCCCGCTCTACCGCGCCCATCGCCTCGAGCAGGCGCTCGGCACGCCCGCGAAGATCTTCTACAAGAACGAGTCGGTGAGCCCCGCTGGCTCGCACAAGCCGAACACCGCCATCCCCCAGGCCTACTACAACATGAAGGCGGGCATCCGCAGGCTCACCACCGAGACCGGCGCCGGGCAGTGGGGCAGCTCGATCGCGTTCGCCGGCCAGATGTTCGGGCTCGAGGTGCGCGTCTACATGGTGAAGGTCAGCTACGAGCAGAAGCCGTACCGGCGCTCGATGATGCAGACCTGGGGCGCCGAGGTGCTCGCGAGCCCCACCGACTTGACCGAGTCGGGGCGCAAGATCCTCGCTGGCGATCCCGACTGCCCCGGCAGCCTCGGCATCGCGATCTCGGAGGCCGCCGAAGAGGCCGCCGGGCGCGACGACACCAAGTACACCCTCGGCTCGGTGCTGAACCACGTGTTGCATCACCAGACGGTGATCGGACAGGAGGCGAAGAAGCAGCTCGCGCTCGTCGACGCCTACCCCGACGAGGTCTTCGCTCCGTGCGGCGGCGGCTCGAACTTCGGCGGCGTGGCCTTCCCCTTCTTCGCCGACAAGGCCGCGGGCAAGGCCGTGAAGCTGGTCGCGGTCGAGCCCGCGTCGTGCCCGACGCTCACGAAGGGCTCCTATACCTACGACTTCGGTGACGCCATCGGCCTCACGCCGTTGCTCAAGATGTACACGCTCGGCCACGACTTCGTGCCGCCGGGGATCCACGCGGGTGGGCTTCGCTATCACGGCGACTCGCCGCTGGTCAGCCAGCTCTGCGCCGAGGGGCTCGTCGACGCGATCGCGATCCCGCAGATCGAGACCTTCGAGGCCGGCGTGCTCTTCGCCCAGACGGAGGGCATCGTCCCCGCCCCCGAGTCGACCCACGCCATCGCCGCCGCGATCCGCAGCGCCCGCGAGTGCACGAAGAGCGGCGAGCCGAAGACCCTGCTCTTCAATCTCTCGGGCCACGGCCACTTCGACATGATGGCCTACGACCGCTACCTCCAGGGCGAGCTGAAAGACTACGAGTTCGACACCGCCGCCGTGGAGGAGTCGCTCTCGCACGTGCCCAGGGTGTGAGTCGCGGTTCGGGGCTCGAAGGAGTGGGGGGCATCATGGCCGATTCACCGCAACGCCCGCGCTGTCGCCCTTCCCGCCCGCGCGCCCGAATGCGCGCGGCCTGGTCGTCGATCGCGCTGCTGGCGAGCTTCGGCTGCGACGCGCCGGGCGAGCTCGCCCTCGACGGCCCGGTCGCCGACTGGCGCGCGTACGGCGCAGACCAGGGTGGCACGCGCTACTCGCCACTCACGCAGATCACGCCCGAGAACGTGCGCCACCTCGAGGTGGCCTGGACGTACAACACCGGCGACGTCGACCACGGCGAGGAGACGCTCGCCGGCACGAGCTTCCAGAACACGCCGATCGTCGTGGACGACACGATGTACGTCTGCTCGCCGCGCAATCGGATCATCGCCCTCGACGCCCGCACCGGCGAAGAGCGCTGGGTCTACGACGCCCGTGTCGACACGGAGGGCATGTACATCGTCGCGTGCCGCGGCGTCTCCTACTACGAGGAAGACCGGACCGAGGCCGGCGCCGCGTGCGGCCGGCGCATCTTCATGGGCACCACCGACGCACGGCTCATCGCCATCGATGCCGAGACGGGCCGCCCCTGCGCCGGGTTCGGCGAGGCCGGCGAGGTCGATCTCAGCGCGGGCATCGGACACCGTCTGCCCGGTGAATACGGCGTGACGTCGCCACCGCTCGTGATCGGCGACGTGGTCGTGACGGGCACGCTCGTGCTCGACAACATCCGGGTCGACGCACCGGGCGGCGTCGTGCGCGGCTACGACGCCCGCACCGGGGCGTTGCGCTGGAGCTGGGATCCACTCCCGCCTGGGCACGAGTTCATCGAGACGGTGGACGCAACGGGCCAGACGGTGCGCTACCGGCGCGGCACCGCGAATGCGTGGTCGATCCTCTCGGGAGACCACGAGCGCGGCCTCGTCTACGTGCCCACGGGCAACACGTCACCCGACTTCTACGGCGGCGACCGTGAGGGGCTCGACCACTACTCGAGCAGCGTCGTCGCGCTCTCCGCCGAGACCGGCGAGGTGCAGTGGCACTTCCAGACGGTCCACCACGACGTCTGGGACTACGACGTGCCCTCGCAGCCCGGGCTCTTCACGTTCCCGGGGACCGACGGACCTGTGCCCGCGCTGGTGCAGGCCACCAAGATGGGGCCCCTGTTCTTCCTGAACCGCGTGACGGGCGAGCCGATCTTTCCCGTCGAGGAGCGCCCGGTGCCCCAGGGCGGCGTCGACGGCGAGTCGCTCTCGCCGACGCAGCCTTTTCCCACGCGACCGGCGCCGATCCACCCGGCGACGTTCACACCTGACGACGCATTCGGCCTCACCCCCATCGACCGCGCGCAGTGCCGGCGCAAGATCGAGTCGCTCCGCTCGGAGGGCATCTTCACGCCGCCGGACGTCGGAGGCTGGGTGCAGTTCCCCAGCTACTTCGGCGGCACCAACTGGGGCAGCGTGGCCCTCGACCGCGACCGGGGCCTGCTCGTCGTGAACACGAGCCGCGTCGCCACGGAGCTGCGGCTGATCCCGCGCGACGAGTTCGATGCGGCGATGAAGTCCGCCGCCGAGAAGGGCGAGCCCCCGCCAGGCTGGGAGCCCCAGATGGGGACGCCCTACGCGATGACGCGCACCTTCCTCCTCTCCGACTGGGGCATACCGTGCAGCGCCCCGCCGTGGGGCACGCTGGTGGGCATCGACCTCGAGACCGGTGAGCAGCGCTGGGAGGTGCCCCTGGGCACCACCCGTGACCTCGCCCCCCTTCCGATCGCGCTGCCCTTCGGCGCACCGAACCAGGGCGGCCCCATCGTCACCGCCTCGGGCGTGACGTTCATCGCCGCGGCCATGGACGACTACCTGCGCGCCTTCGACACCGAGACGGGCGAGGAGCTCTGGAAGGGGCGGCTACCAGCGGGCGGCCAAGCGACACCGATGACCTACCGCGTCGACGAGGGTGGCCGGCAGTTCGTCGTCATCGCGGCGGGCGGGCATGCCATCATGGGGACCCGCCTGGGCGACGCGGTCGTCGCCTACGCCCTGCCCTGAGCAACGGGGCACGGAGCACCGGGAGCTCGCCGCCTGCGGCGAGCTGACCCATCACTTGCATGGACGGACTCGCGCTGTTCGCGCGTCAGGCCGAGAAGCGTTCGCGACTCCGTGCCAGACCGATGCCAGCGGCGGCGAGCATGGCGACCAGCAGCAACCGCAAGACGGGCCCCCCCACCGGGACGGCCTCGCACGCGCCCGGGTTCGGCACGCACGCGTTCATGTCGTTCGGATCGTGCTCGTCGAACACCCCGTCCAGATCCGCATCCGCGAGCGCCGACTCGAGATAGTCGGGCACTCCGTCTCCGTCACTGTCGGGGAGCTGGCCTTCTTCGAAGTCCGTCGCGCCGTCGCCGTCGGTGTCCTGCGCACAGGCCGCGATGAACACCTCGGGCACGCAGGCGTCGGCGTTGGCCGGGTCACTCTGATCGGCGACGCCGTCCGAGTCCGCATCGGCGAGCGAGGACTCGAGGTAGTCGAAGTCGCCGTCCCCGTCGCTGTCGGTGAGCTCGCCTTCGGCGAAGTCGGTCGCTCCGTCCCCATCCGTGTCCTGCGTGCAGGCCGCGATGAATACCTCGGGCACACAGGCGTCGGCATTGGCCGGGTCGTCCTGATCCGCGACACCATCCGAGTCCGCATCGGCGAGCGACGACTCGAGGTAGTCGAGTGCGCCGTCCCCATCGGTGTCCGTGAGCTCGCCCTCGGCGAAGTCCGTGGCCCCGTCGCCGTCCGTGTCCTGGGTGCAGGCCGCGACGAAGACCGCGGGTGCGCACGGGTCGGCGTTGGCCGGATCGTTCTGGTCATCGATGCCGTCCGAGTCCGCGTCGGCCACCCACGACTCGAGATAGTCGGGCATACCGTCGCCGTCGCTGTCCACGAGCTCGCCCTCGAAGAAGTCGGTCAGGCCATCACCGTCGGTGTCCTGGGTGCAGGCTGCGACGAAGACCTCGGGCGCGCAGGCGTCGGTGTTCGCGGGATCGGACTGATCCGCAACGCCGTCCGAGTCCGCGTCCGCGACGGACGACTCGAGATAGTCCGGCGTGCCGTCGCCATCGCCGTCTGTGAGCTCGCCCTCGGCGAAGTCGGTGGCGCCATCGCCGTCCGTGTCCTGGGGACACGCGGCCACGAACACCTCGGGCACGCAGGCGTCGGCATTGGCCGGATCGCTCTGGTCGTCGACGCCGTCGGAGTCCGTATCGGCGAGCGACGACTCGGCCCAGTCGAGCAGGCCATCGCCATCGCTGTCGGTCAGCTCACCTTCGAGGAAGTCCGACGTGCCGTCGCCGTCCGAATCCTGGAGGCACGCGGCCACGAACACCGCAGGCACACACGCGTCGGCATTGGACGCATCGAGCTGGTCAGTGACGCCGTCCGCATCGGTATCCACGACCGACGACTCGGTGTAGTCGGGCGCGCCGTCCCCGTCGGTGTCCGCGAGCTCGCCTTCGGCGAAGTCGCTGGCGCCGTCGCCGTCCGTGTCCTGACTGCAGACCGCCACGAACGCCGTCGGCACGCAGGGGTCGCCCGGCGAGCCATCGCTCACGTTGGGCGTCCCGTCACCATCGTCGTCGTCGAACCCGGCGAGCTCGCCGGCCTCGGCTTCGCGCAGGAAGCTCGCGAGGTCGGTCACCGTGCCGGCCGGCAGCGAGGCAAACGCGCTGTGCGACGTGATCGCCGCCTCGAGCGTCTGCGCCTCGCCATCGTGCAGGAACGGCGGGGTCGCCCACGCGCCGATGAGTCCGGGCGAATCGAAGCCGTCGAGTGTTCCATTCAGCCGCTGCCCGCTGGCCCCGTCGATCGTGCCGACGTCGTGGCGCAGGCCGAGCGGAGAATCGGTGAGCTGCGTGGGGGTATGGCAGCCGAGACATCCCTCGTCCGCGAACACAACCTGGCCGGCCTGCGCGCTCGCGCTCATCGCGACGTCGCTCGGCCGATGCGGGCTCTCGAACGACTCGGTCAGCGAGAGCACGTAGGCGGCGAGCGCATCGAGATCGGGGTCGAGGCCCGCCTTCGACGCACCGAGCGGGTCTCCGGCTGCCAGGAACTCGGACGCGCTGAGGAACCCGAGGCCGAAGTTCAGCGAGCGGATCTGGATCTCGAAGTCCTGAACCTCGTCGAAGTTACCCGACCAGTGCAGGAGACCGTGGCCACTGCCCTTGCCCCTCAGTGAGATCGTCTTTCGCAGGCCCTCGCCGAACTGACCCAGATCCCAGACACGACCGTCGTCGCGGCCGTTCTTGTGGCAGGCCGCGCAGCTGATGTAGTTGTCGAGCGCGATCCGGTCGTCGGCCGCGTCGTAGAAGTGCTGCTTGCCGAGCAGCACCGTCGTCGTCAGCGCTTCGCCGCTCACGACGTCGACCGGCGCGAGCAGACTGGTCGCCGGCAGATGCTTCTGGAGCATGTCCGTCAGGTCGAAGCGCGAGACGCTGCGGTCCATGAAGTTGTGCACGTAGGCGCGGCTGCCGTCGGTCGAGAGCGCCACGCTCTGGGGCGCGCGGCCCGTCGGCAGGCGCATCAGCTGGAACCCGCTCTGGATGTCGTACACCGCGAGCTCGCGGCTCGTCTCGAGCGTGACGAAGAGGTAGCGATCGTCGCCGCTCAGCGCCGCGCTGGTCGCGACGCTCGAGTTGTCGTGGTCGACGCGGAAGAGCGGATCTTCGAGCCCGGTCGAGAGCACGATGCGGGACGTGTTCGCGCGCACCGTCGATTCGAAGGTCATGCCGGGGACGCCGCGCAACAGACCGGACTGGATGTTGTCCTTCTTCGTCGGCACGTAGGCGAACTGGTCGTCGAAGCTGACCACGGCTGCGCCGAGATAGTTGGGCAGGCCCGGCCCCTGGACCTCGGACTGCGAGCGGCCGTCGTGGGGCAGACCGATCGTCCCGCCGAGCGTCAGCGTCGCGGGATCGACGGAGAACACCTGGCCGGCGCCGCTGGCGACGTCGGGCGTCACGGTGTGCTCGTTCGGCACCGAGGGCGTCACGAAGTTGCTGACGAAGAGCTTCGAGTCGTCGTAGCTCATCGAGACGTGCCGGGGCGTGCCGCTGAGCGACAGGCTGCCCACCAGCGAGTGGTCGGACGCGAGGCGCTTCTCGAGCATCGCCGTCGCTTCGAGCACGACGAAGTAGTGCACGCCGTCGCCGCTGAACACGATGCCGTGGGGCTGCGCGCCGCGGGGCAGCTCGAAGTGGTGGTCGACGTCGAGCAGCACCGTGTCGATCACCGTCACCGTCGACGAGCCCTTGTTGGTGACGAAGATACGGTCGAAGCCGGGCTGCCTGGCGAGCGACCAGGGGTCGTCGCCGACGCCGATCTCGGCGAGCACGGTGCCCGCCTCGTCGATCACCGAGACCGTGTCGTTGTCGGGGTTCACGTTCCAGACGTGGTCCCCGGAGCCCGTGTCCTCGACGAGCAGGGTCGTCGAGTGCCGCGGCGCGGCCGGGAGCGCCGTCACCGGGTCGAGGCTGCCCAGAGCGATCTGGTCGATCTCGGTCTGGCGCGTCGTCGGGGTCGCGTAGTCCGAGCCCGTCCGATCGTCCAGGATGTCCCACGTCACCCCGCCGACGCTCCCTTCGAAGTACCAGCGGACGGGATCTCGGCCGTTGTTGTCGTTCGCAGTGGTGAACGTGTAGAAGTCGATCTCGACGTTCTGCCCCATGTCATAGACGAGGGGCTGGCGGTTCAGGTCGCGCCACTTGGTGCCGACGTTCGCGTCGTCGGCCCGGCCGGCGGCCTCGTTGCCCGAGTTGTTGCCACCGGGGTTCGTGACGCCGTAGGCGTGAATGCGACTCCCACCCTGGAAGAGCGAGAGCTCGGAGAGCTGGATCGAATCGGCCCCTCCATCATCGCGCAGCTTCGTCGGGCGGAAGCGGTAGAACCGATAGCCGGGGAAGACGGTCGGGATCAGGCGCGCGTCCGCCCAGTCGGCCCGATCGCCGCACGCGTCGCCGTTGTCGAAGACCTTGAGCGTGAGCATCTGCGCACCCGCCACGTCGAGGTTCACCACCTCGGTGGGCGACGTGTCGACGAAGCTTCCGCTCGCGTACACGTTCACGTGGTCGACGTCGACCTCGAAGCTGACGTCACCACACATCCCATCGCGCTCGTCGTCGAGGCCGATGCGCGAGATGAACCGGTCGTACTGACCGTCCAGTCGGACGTCGATCTCCGAATGGGCGTGGACGCCGATGCCCTTGTCATAGACGACGCTGTCCAGCGTGATCGGGCTGCCATCGGCCGCGCCCGTGTCGCCGTTGCTACGATCTCGCTCGGCCGGGCCGAGGCCGTTCTGCTCGCTGTCCCAGACGAGGTCCGATACGTAGACGCCGCCCTCGGGCTCGGGCTCCGGCACGACTGCGCGCTCCACGTTGATCGTCTCGCCGATCGACGGCGTCCCATCGGCGTCGAGGGCGAAGAGCCAGTAGTTACCGACGATCAGGATGTTGGGGTTGGCGGGGAAGCTCACCGTGAACGTGCCGTCGCCATTGTCGACATGGGAGAGCGGCAGGAAGCGCTGATCCGTGTTCAGGTGATGCGTCGTGCCAGACAGGCGGACGATCGAGAAGGCCGTGGTGTCCGAGCTCGCCGTCACGACGAGATCGTCACCGGCGTTGAGCACCGCGCTCGGAGGAACCGAGAGCGCGGGCCGTGTGGCCGGTGAATCATCGTTCTCGAACAGATAGGGCGGCGAGTAGATCTGCCCGTCGAGATGGTTGGCGCTGCAGCCGCCGCAGGCGCCACCGCCCGCCGACAGGACGCGGCCGTCCTTCAGCAGGAGCGCCGTCGAGTGGTAGTTGCGCGGGATCGTGATGCTGTCGACGACCGTCCAGGTATCGGCCGCGGGGTCGTAGATCTCGGCCGGCAGCACCGAGCCCTCGTCGCTGAAGATCTTCGCGACCGTGTTGCCGCCGATCACCAGAACCTGGCCGTTCGGCAGCGTCACCGAGTTGCTGAGCGCTCGCGGATAGTTCATCGGGGCGCCGCTCGTCAGCACCGGGGCCGGACCGTTGAGGTCGATCAGGTAGACGTTGTTGACGGTGGTCGGCGGGTTCGCGCGCCGATCGGCGCCCCCGATCAGCAGCATCTTGCCCGCGTCGTAGTTCACCGCGTTGCCGTACATCCGCGGGTTGTCGCCGATCATCTGGCCGAGCACGACGTTCGGTGCGCCGCCGACGGGGTCGAAGCGGTGCCAGGTCTGCGTCGGCCCCGCCATCATGATGTCGCCCTGGGGCGCCACGGTGATGTGCGACCACCACTCGTGATTGAGCGCGCCCGTCGGATTGTTGGCCGACTGGATCGCATTCTGCTCGTTCACGAGCGTCTGCATGTTGGCGTTGGGCGTGGCGGTCCAGGTGTTCGTTGCCGGATCGTAGACCTCCGAGCGGTTGCCGGCGTCCTTGCCGAAGCTCGCGAACACGCGGTTGTCGGGCAGGGTCACGTTCGTCGCGTACCAGCGCCGATCGATCATGTCGGCGCGCGGCGACCAGACCAGCGTGTCCGGATCGAAGCTCGAGGTGCGTCGATCGCTCGGGTTGCCACCGGAGGCGACGATGGTGCCGTCCTCGAGGGTCGAGATGCCCGCGCAGAACATGTCGTGGAAGTTGCTGTCGGCGTTGATGAAGGTCTCGCCGATGGGATCGAAGACCGACGCGTGCGTGAAGGTCGGGCCACTCGGAAAGGCATTGGTCTCGGTCGACGACCACGAGAGGATGCGGCCGTCGGGCAGGTTCGCGGCGGAGATCGCGATGTGCGGCCACTGGATCACCGGGCCCCACATGCCGAAGGTCGACTCGTTGAAGCTCGTGTAGGAGAGCTGCCCGTCGGCCGGGATCGGCTCGTAGGTGGGGTTGCCGGTCTTGTAGCCGACCTCGATCACCTCGCCGCCGCCCTTCTCGAAGAACTCGACGCGCAGATCGTGCAGCCCCGCGGTGAGGGTCACGCTGTTCGCGACGGTCCTCGGGGCGTGCAGCCCGTCGTTGTCGACGACGACCTGGCCGTCGATGTAGAGGATCGAGCCGTCGTCGGAGTTCGTGTAGAACTCGTAGTCGCCGGTGGTCGGGACGTTGACCTGATGGGTGAAGACGAGCCCGAAGTAGTTGGTCTCGCTCGTCACCGAGACGCCGATCGTCGGCGACGTCCCGCCCGTCTCGATCGGCGTCAGCGCCCCGAAGTCGGGGAGCACGTCCCAGGTGCCGCTGTACACCTCGAAGTCGAAGTCGGCGGACGCGCGAGGCGCCCCCGCGAGCAGGCAGCCCCCCGAGAGGGCAAGCGCGAGGGCGAGGCGAGCGAACCTTCGGCTCGACGAGGCGAGGAGATGGGACGGCAAGAGTCGGCGCACGGGGCACTCCAGCAGCGGCAGCGGCGTTCGTCGGCCACCCTGCCCTGGCGGCAGAGGCTCGGGAAACCGAGAAACACTCCGAGAATCGAGCGTTTCGGAGCAGACCTGCGTCAAAGTGAAGGCACGAGGGGGCGCGGCCTACCCTCGCCCATCGCAGCGCGATGCTCCGATGTGTAGGTGGCCATTCTAAGGACTTGGTGGCGAACCGTGGGGATCAATTTTCGCCGTGTCGCACAGAATCGTGTCGGCCCGGACTCACCGGTCGCCGGTCGGCGGCGAGTCCCCGGACCAGCCGCGGGCGGGCGTCGGCGGCGCGGGGCACGCAGCGGCCGAAGGCTCCTTCGCATCGCCGCAGCAGATCGCCGGCGGCGGAGAGGCCCCATCGCGCCGAGGTCGGTATGATGGCGCCGCCCCCATTCGCTGCTCCACCCGCCGGCCGCGGCGACCGACAGATTGACCATGCCCTTCGCGTTCTCACTCAAAGGCCTCCCGATCGCGGCCCACACCGTACGCCGCCGATCGATCCACCGGCCCCTCGCGAGCCTCGGCGTCGCGATCCTCGTCTGGGGATGCGACGCGGGCCCGGATCCGGGCGGTAAAACGCCTGCCGACGAGCCCGTGCAGGCGTCGCAGCCGCTCCACCTCGAAGGCCCCTCCGAGAGCGGTCAGTATCGGATCAGCGCCCGGCCCGCAGCGGAGCCCGTCGAGCTGCACCAGATGCACGACTGGATCGTCGGCATCGAGCTGACAGGCGAGTCGTCCGAGGTTCCGTCGGCCGTGCACTTCGACGGCGGCATGCCGTCGCATGGACACGGCTTCGTGACCGCGCCCCGCGTGACGAAGAACCTCGGTGGCGGCGAGTTCCTCGTCGAAGGCGTCAAGTTCCACATGGCGGGCGAGTGGGTCATCGAGATCACGGTGACCGGGCGAGCCTCGGCCGATCGAGTCACCCTGCCGCTGACGATCGAGCCGTGATGCCGGACCCCGCAAAGACACGACGCGCCCGAAGCGCGCTGGTACCGGGCAACCTCTTCTTCTCTCTTCTCGTGATCGTGTCGGGCTGCGGCGACTCGCAGCCCGCTTCCGACGCGCCCACTGCACAGGAAGCTGCACGCGCAGCCGAGTCGACGTCGTGGACCGAGGCGGAGATCGCGCTCCTCGAGTCGTTCAGCGTCCGGTCCCTCCCACCGCCGCCCCCGCGCCCCTCCAATCGTGTAGCCGACGACCCCGTAGCCGCCGAGCTGGGCCACCAGCTGTTCTTCGACGCCGGCCTCTCGCGCGACGGCAGCATCGCCTGCGCGAGCTGTCACATCTCCGGCCTGCTCTTCACCGACGGCCGTCCGACCTCGCGGGGCCTCGCCCTGACGGGCCGCAACGCGCCCACGCTCGTGGGCGCCGCGCACTCCGCCTGGCAGTTCTGGGACGGGCGCCGCGACAGCCTCTGGGCCCAGGCGCTCGGGCCCCTCGAGACCGGCGCCGAGATGGGCACCACCCGCGTGGCCGTGGTGCGCCACGTGGCCGGCGACCCTCGCCTGTCCGGGCTCTACGAGCGGGTCTTCGGCGCCGTGCCGGTGCTCGACGACGCGGCCCGGTTCCCCGAGCGCGGCGGTCCGTTCGGCGACCGGCAGGAGCAGGACGCCTGGTACCGCATGTCCGACGAAGACAAGAAGACGATCGACGTCGCCTTTGCGAACGTCGGCAAGGCGATCGCCGCTTACGAGCGCCTCCTCCAGCCCGGCCCCTCGCGATTCGATCGCTGGGTCGAGACGCTCCGCACCGAAGGCTCCCCGGACGCGAACGCCACTCTCACGGACGAAGAGATCCGGGGCCTGCGCCTCTTCATCGACCCCGGGCGCACGCTCTGCCTGCGCTGCCACAACGGTCCCCTGCTCACCAACCACGTCTTCCACGACGTCGGGACCGCGCTGGGCGGCGGACGCCTGCCGGACTTCGGGCGCTTCCTGGGTCTGCAGGCCGTGCTGATCGACCCGTTCAACTGCCTCGGCCCCTACAGCGACGCGCGTCCCAACGAATGCACCGAGCTTCGGTTCATCGACAAGAAGCACGCCGAGGCCGAGATGGGCAAGTTCAAGACGCCCACGCTGCGCGGGCTCGCGCGCACCGGGCCCTACATGCACGACGGGCGCTTCGCCTCGCTCGAAGAGGTCGTCGAGCACTACCGCACGCCGCCCGGCGGGCCCGACAACACGATCGAGATCACGCCGATCGAGATCGATGACGGCGAGGCGAAGGCGCTCGTCGCCTTCTTGCTGAGCCTCGATGGTGGAGTCGACGTCGACGACGCGTGGCTGCGGCCGCCGGCGGGCCCGCGCGAGCCCTGACCAAGGCCGCGCCGGGTCCCTACTTCGTGGGCGCGCGCTCGAGGCGGCGCACGTAGGCGACGAGCTCGCGGATGCGGTCGTCGCCGAGGTGCCCCCAGGCCATCATCAGGGGATTGCCGCCGACCACGCCCGCGCCGTTCCGGATCACGAGGAACAGATCCTCGTCCGTGCCGGTGCGGCCATCGCCGTCCGCGTCGAACTTGAACTGACCGACGCTGAAGTCGCGAGGCATCGGCAGGGTGGCGAGCCCGGCCGGGCCGTCTCCCTTCCCTTCCACACCATGACAGGTCACGCATTGCTGCTGATAGATGGCCTCGCCGGGCAGCGACGCGGCGGGCTCGCTCCCGGCCACCGGCGTCGCGAACGAGGCGACCAGCAGCGCGACCGATCCCGAGAGCACGCGTCCGCTCATCATCGGGCCCTCGCCACGTCGCCCGCGCTCGTGCCCGGCTCGGGCAAGCGCGGGTCGAGCCGGATCACGCGCGGCTGTCCGCGCTCGATCTGCCAGGTCGGCGTGTTCGAGTTCGACGTCCATACGCGACCCTCGGCGTCGAAGTCGATCTCGCGCGTATAGGTCACGCGCGTCGGCAGGGGGTAGACGAGGAACTCCTCGCTCGACGGGTCGAAGCGGATCAGCGTGTCGCTGTTGGTCCCGCAGATCCAGACCGTGTCCGTCGAGTGCTCGACGTGCAGGGCGTACGGCGTCTCGGTGCCTTTCGGCTCGATGGGAATGTCCCAGCTCTCGAAGGCGCGGCTCTCGGGGTCGAAGCGCGAGACGACACCCGACGAGAAGCCCGGGATCCACAGCCGCCCCGTCGAGTCGAAGCGCAGCCGCCGCGGCGCCGTGAAGGGCGTCTCGACCATCTCCACCTCGAGCGTCACCGGATCGATGCGACCGATCTTGTGCGCGTTCAGCTGGCTGAACCAGACGTCGCCGTTCGGGGCGATGTCGATGCCATAGGGCACCGGCATGTTCGCGACGCCCTCACCGGGCGCCTGGCTCTGCACATCGACGTACTGCGAGAGCCACAAGAAGAAGGGCAGCATTCGCAGGATCACGTCTTGCTGGAAGCTCTGGGCCGGGAGCCGGATCGTCTCGAACCCACCGCTCGCCGGGTCGAAGCGCGCGACGTGGTTCGACCCCGCGATCGTGAACCAGACCCGGCCCGCGCCGTCGATGCGGAGCGTGTGCGGATAGAAGCCCTCGTCCATCGCGTGCAGCGTCCACTGCTCGGTCGCCGGATCGAAGCGACCGAGCCGGTTGCCCAGCGCCAGCGTGACCCAGACCGAGCCGTCGGGCGCGACCTGCAGCGAGTGCGGCCCGACGTGGGCGTTCGCGTTCGGCACCAGCGGCGAGCCGCCGGAGGCGAAGACACCGCCCAGCGGGACCCCGTCGTCGGGGATCGGGAAGCGCTTCGTCTCACCCGTCTCGGGGTCGAGGCGGAAGAGCTCGTCCTGCATCATGTCGACGGAGTAGACGTGCCCGCTCGGATGGACCATGAGGTCGTGCTGCATCGAGGCGCGCCCGCCGAGCACCCACTCGTCGACCACGGCCCGGCGCACCTTCTCGGGCGGCGGCGGTGCGAAGCCGGCCGTGCCGGCGGCCGCGGTGAGCCGCGGCACCGCGTGGGCGGGGTCGTAGGCCGCGTCGAACCAGCCCGGTACCTGGTCGCGCACCTCGGGTGAGAGCCCGCCCCCCATGCGCGCCATCAAGGCGAGCACCTTCTCCCACTGCCAATCCTCGCGCGGGACGCGGGTCGCAGCGTTGCCCTGCTGATGGCAGTAGGTGCACTGGCGAACGAACTGCTCGCGGTGCACCGGGTCCTCGATCTGCTCGAGGAAGAGCGCGAACCAGCGATTGGCGGGGAGCTGCTCGGCCAGGGCCGTGGGATCGGTCTCGGCCTCGAGCTCGAGCACGAGGCCGGTGTCCGGGACCGCGGCCTCGCGGCGCAGGTCGCGCCAGCCGATGCGGCGGACACGCACCTCCCACTCACCCGGAGACAGAGCGGGGATCGTGAAGCGGCCATCTGCGCCCGAGTAGACGGTGGTGCCCCGCGCCGGATCACCTCGCTCGGCGGTCACCCGCGCGCCGACGATGGGCTCGCCATCGGCATCGACCACGCGGCCCGCGAGATCGGCCGCCAGGGCGGGCCCGGGCGTCGTGAGCACCAGACCGAGGACGAAGGCGAGGCCCAGCCCCACGATCGTGCTGCGCTTCGGGATCACGCTCATCACTTCACCTCCACCGCGGTGCCGTCGATTTCGATCTCGAAGACGATCGGCTCGAAGACCCGGTACCGGGCCAGCCGTCGCAGCGATGTGCTGCCACCGGGCTCGTCGACGGCGACCACGAAGGGCGCCGGTACCGGCGCCTCGATGCACGCGTGAGGATAGTCGACCCCCACCCGATAGCGGCCGGGGGTGAGCGGCGCCTCGAATCGGATGGTCTCGACCCGCGGCGCGTCGTGCACGCAGCGGCGATCCTCGCCGAGCGCGCCGCCGAGCGCGCTCGGCGTGTTGGCGTAATAGACGGCCTCTTCGAGGGGGCCGGTCACGTAGAGGTCGAGGTCGGCGCCGGGCCCGAACGCCAGCCGCACACTCAGGCCGCCTGAGGGCAGGGGCTCCGCTTGGGCGAGGAGCGCCTCGAGCGCCTCCGCCTCCCGGGTGAACGCTGCGGTCCACTCGGGCGGCGGCTGCACTTCGGGGCCCGGCGGAGGGCCATCGTCGCAGCCGAGAAGCAGCGCAATCAATGCCGCCACCATGCGCCCCGATCTCATCCGACGCCTCCCCATCCCCCACGCCTGGGCGCGGCGGGCGACCGAGAGAGTATCGGATGCCCGCTCTGCGGTACGTTCGCGAAGGAGGCGATGCCATGGACACTCGAAATCTGCAGGGCAAGACCGCGCTCGTCACGGGGGCCGCCAGCGGGATCGGACGCGAGACGGCGCTGGCATTCGGTCGCCGGGGCGCCGACCTGGTGATCTGCGACCTCGACGAGGCCGGCCTCAAGGAGACCGAGGCCGAGCTGCGGGGTCTCGGCCGCGAGGTGCTCGCACGCCGCGTGGACGTCGCCGATCGCGAGAGCATGGCCGGCTTCGCCGATGAGACGCACGCGCAGGTCGGCGCGCTCGACATCCTGATGAACAACGCAGGCGTCGGCCTCGGGGCGAGCTTCCAGGACACCTCCCTCGAGGACTGGGACTGGATCCTCGGCATCAACGTGCGCGGCGTGGTGCACGGCTGCCACTACTTCGTGCCGCCGATGGTCGAGCGCGGTACCGGCGGCCATGTCGTGAACGTCGCGTCCGCCGCGGGCTACCTGCCGGCCGAGGCGCTCTCGGCCTACGTCACCACGAAGTACGCCGTCCTCGGCCTCACCGAATCGCTGCGCGTCGAGTTGCGCCGCGAGGGGATCGGCGTCACCGCGATCTGCCCGGGCGTCATCGACACGCCCATCACCCGCAGCTCCCGGCTCCGCGGCCGCTACGCGGCCGAGGGCCAGCGCGAGGAGATGGTCGAGGCCTACCAGAAGCGGGGCTACGGGCCGGAGCGCGTCGCGAAGAACGTGCTGAAGGCCATCGGGCGAAATCGCGGCATCGCCCCCGTCACGCCCGAAGCGTGGATCGCCTGGTATGCGAAGCGGCTCTCGCCGGCGCTCGTCTCACGTCTGTTGTCCTGGACCGAGCAGCGCCGCCTGCAGCAGTGAGGCCCACTGCCGGTGCGCTTTGCCCGGCTCCCGGTTCCCGGCCCCCGGCATCGACGAGCGGGGCCGCGTCCCGCACCCTACCCGCGTGGCGAGCCATTCCGAACGCCGAGGCGGCGCTCCTTCGATCACCCGTTGCCGCTCCAGTCATCGCGTGCCCGCATGCGTCGTGGCGGTGCTCCTGACGTGCGCAACCGGATCGGCCGTGCGCGCGGCCGCCGAGGCCGAGCCACCCGGCCAACCCGGCGTACTCGAGCGCGACCGTCTCGTCGGCGATCCCATGGGTGGCCGGACGCGCCTCGAGCGCCTCGGCGTCGATCTCCAGCTCTTCTACAACCAGCTGCTGACGGGCAAGGCCGAGGGGGGCGGCGCGAACCCCGACGCCGTCTTCGGGTACAGCGGCAGCTACGACTTCTTCACTCGCATCGATCTCGAAGAGCTGGCCGGATGGCGCGGCGGGCGCCTGCTGCTGCAGGTGCAGGGGCAGTACGACCGCAACGTCAACGACGACGTGGGGGCGATCGGCGATCCGATCGACGACGCCGACTTCGATGCGCCGATCTACGTGGCGCAGCTGTGGCTCGCTCAGTCGATCCTACAGGGGCGCCTGCGCTTCGAGCTCGGCTATCTGCAGCAGCAGACGCTGATCGACCGCAACGCGTTCGCCAACAGCGAAGATCGGCAGTTCCTCTCGGCCTTCTTCGACAACAACGGCGTCGTGCCGCTGCCCGTCGGGCTCGGTGCGGCGGTGATCGCCGCGCCGCTGCCGTGGCTCGAGATCGCCGGGGTGGTCGCGGACGCCGATTCCAGGCCGCGTGACCCGGGCTTCGACACCGCCTTCGACGGCGCCGACAGCCTGAGCTGGTACGTGGAGGCCAGCATCGCGAGCCCCCTCGCGCGCAGCGGCCGGCCGGGGCACACCCGGCTGGGTGTCTTCGTCGACGGCGGCGAGAAGATCGACTTCCGCACGGGCCGCGCAGAGCGCGGCCACGTCGGTGCCTGGCTCGGCTTCGACCAGGTGGTCTGGCGCACCGATCGGCCGGGCTGGGGTCGCCTCGGCGTCTTCGCGCGGGCCGGCTATGCCGACCCCGACGTGAACGCCGTCGCGTACTTCTGGTCGCTCGGCTTCGAGCATGCGGGGGCGTTGCCCACACGCGCGCGGGACGTGTTCGGCTTCGGGGTGTATCAGGCGCTCGGCTCGGCGGTGTACCGTCGTGAGGTGGACCCCGACTTCGACCGCGAGACGGGCATCGAGATCTACTATTCAGTGCGCGCGCTCGGCTGGCTCATCCTGACGCCCGATCTACAGATCGTGATCGACCCCGGCGGCACCGGCGCGAACGGGACCGCGGTGATCGGCACGCTTCGCACGAGGATCGTCTTCTGATGGCGTACATCCGCGGAATGCAGAGGCGCGCACTCGTTGGCGCGCTCGCAGCTCTCGCAGTGCTCGGATGCGGACGCCCGGCCGAGCTCCGCTACGAGGCCGATCTCGAGAAGACCCCCGACTCAGCGGTGCACGCGGTACACGACGTGCGCCTCGCCGAGGTGATGCGCGGGCTCGAGACTCTGCGCCGTGAGAGGCTGCCCACGGCCATCGACCCCGAGGAGGCCCAGGCGCGGCAGGCCCGGGAGGTCGCACGCGTGGCGCGCGCGATGGCCGACTCGGCGAGTCGAATCGCCGACGCCGCACCGGCACAGCTCGATGCGGCGCAGCGCGCCGAGCTCGACGACCTCGCGGCCCGGCTCGCGACACTCTGCGAGTCACTTGCGGCCGAAGCGCCTTCGCTCGACGTGGAGGCGCAACGCGCACGCCTGGCCGAGATCGACGCCACCTGCACTGACTGTCACGAGCGCTTCGGCATCCCCTGGCAGCGTTGAGGGGGGTCCAGATCGGCGGCTGATAGCCCGGCTCGAGCCTTCGTCGCGAGAAGATCCGACTTGCTCCTTCGATCTCGAGCGCTACAAGATCGAGCTCCACCCCGAACTCGAGGAGCCGAGATGAGCGAGTACAAGGTCTATCAATGGGCAACGGGCGTGGTGGGCAAGTCCGCCCTGCGCGGCATCCTGCGCCACCCCAGGCTCGAGCTGGCAGGTGTGAAGGTCTACAGCGAGGAGAAGGAGGGCCTCGACGCGGGGCGGATCATCGACGCCGACGACACCGGCGTGATCGCGACCCGCGACGTCGACGCGGTGCTCTCGTCGGACGCCGACTGCGTCATCTACTGCCCCCTGCCCTGGGACCCGAACGACATCTGCCAGATCCTCGAGGCCGGCAAGCACGTCGTCACGCCGTGCCCCTACTTCTACCCGTTCATCCAGAGCCCCGACGTGGCCTCGATGATCGACGCGGCCGCGAAGAAGGGGGGCGTCAGCTTCCTCTCGTCGGGCTGCAACCCGGGCGGCATCGCCGAGCGCTTCCCGCTGACCTTCACGGGCTGGTGCAACCAGATCGATCGCATCAAGATGACCGAGTGTGGCGACTGCCGGGAGTACAGCTCCGAGGGTGTCATGCGGATGGTGATGAACCTCGGCGTCTCGCCCGAGCAGGCCGACAACAATCCCTTGAAGGAGATGCTCGCCAAGAACTGGTACGAGTCGATCGACATGATCGCGACGGGCCTCGGGGTCGAGGTCGTCTCGTACGAGATGACGCACGACTACATCCTGGCCAACCAGGCGATCGACACCGCGATCGGCGTGGTCGAGAAGGATCAGATCGCACTCAATCACTACAAGCACGTCGGCACGACGAGCTGTGGCATGGAGATCGTCCAGGAGCAGATCTGGTACCTGGACGACATCCATCAGACGCGCCTGCAGCGCAAGATGGACATCCCGCGCGAGTCCGGCTGGCGCATTGCGCTCGAGGGCGACGTCAACCTGAACGTCGACATCGACTTCCCGCCCGAGCTCACCCACGACCAACGCGTGGCCCAGGGCCTCTCGACGACCGCGTTCCACTGCGTGAACGCCGTCCCGCTCGTCTGCGAGGCCGAGGAGCCCGGCTTCAAGACCTATCTCGACCTGAAGATGATCATGGGCTGCATGGGCACCTACGAGGCGCGGCGCTGACGCTCACGCATCGGGCCTCGGCACGGTCGAGGTAGTCGTGGGCGGACCATCGCGGAGCCCCCGCTTCGTCAGATGGAGCCCCAGGATCACCAACGCGATGCAGCCATACTGGGCGGGAGTCAGTCCCCAGTACGTCTTCTCATCGACCCTCAGGAAGTCGAGGCCGAAGCGCACCGGCGCGTAGAGAGAGATCATCAGCACCGAGTGGAAGCCGTGAAATTTGCGGACGTTTCGCGAGGCGTAGAGGACCGCGGTCATGACGACCGTCCACAGCATCTCGTAGAGGCCGAGGTTGTGCCGGACCGTGCCAGCGCGGTCGGTCATGCCCAGGAAGAAGTCCGTGGGGAGCCCGGGGTGGTCGAACGCGAGAGTGCAGCCGAGCCGGCCGAGGATCCAGACCGGAACGAACCCGAAGAGGATGGCCTCGATGTACGGGAGATACGGGACGCGCTTCCATCTGAAGTAGAGGAAGGCGCCGAGCATGCCTCCGAAGAAGCCGCCGAAGGAGGAGAGCCCGGTGCGCAGGAAGAGATACGTGAACGGGTCGTCGAGGACCCGCTCCGGGTGATACAGGAGCTCGAGGAACCAGTGGGAGACGGGAAAGCCGATCACCACGGCCCACAGTGAGCCGTTGATGAGGATTCGAGTATCGAGGCCGGTCTGGCGCGCGCGTCGATAGGCCAGCTCGAGGCCGATCAGCACCGCGGCACCGACGAGCACCGTGTACGCATGTCTCATCGTCGAGGCTCCAGGGTGTTCATCTTGCGCCCGCGTGCTTCAAGAGGAGTCTCGTCACCACGTTGGCCACGCCGTGAGAGAGCATCGGGGCAAGGAGCGATCCACTCCTTGCGCGGAGCCATGCGAAGAGGAGGCCGGGGAGCACGACGCCGAAGCCTTCGAGCTTCCGAGTGACGACCACGTGCGCGAGGGGCTCGGGTGCGGGCATGGGCAGACCTGTGCGCAGATGGAGCCCGAACCCGATCATGCCAAGCGGGAGCAGGACCGCGGTCGACGCGGCGAAGTACTTCAGCCCTCGGGCCAGATCCGAGCTCGCGAGGCCCCGGTCGACTACCCACGAGCCGCCTCTCGCGATCGGAAGCCACGACGCCAGCACCCGGGTGAGAGGGATGAGGCCGGATCTCCCGGGCAGCTCGCCCCAGCTCATCCAGGTCGCGGCGAGCGTCGCCGATGCGAATGCGAAGAGAGCCTCCCCACCTACCACACGAGTGTCTCCGCGGCTCATCCACGCAGCCGTAACTTCCTCCAGAGGAGGACGCAGCACACGAACATCGAGAAAGCCAGGAGCGCCCGGACGTCGAGACCACCGCCTGGACTCGACATCGAGCAGGTTTGGGAGCAAGCGGCTGCGGCTTCGGTGGCGGCGTAGGCGTCTTCGTCGTCGCAGCCGCAGCCGCCTCCGCCGCCGCTTTCCTCCCGCAGGCCTCCGCCATCAAGCTCCGCGATGGCGCTCCCCGCGCTCGAATCCACCACCAGCTCGACGCCCATCCCCCGAGTGATCGTCTCGGGATCAAACCCGACGCAGACCACCCCGAACTCCCCTTCGCCGAGGACGACAGGCGGAACCAAGTCGACCGAGGTCGGCTCGCCGGCCTCGCCCTCGAGGAGATCGAGCGGATGGTCTTCAGCGCACTCTCGAAGGTACCAGTCACCCTCCGTCGTGGATTCGCCACTCGTGAATCGGATCGTGTTGATCTCCAGATCGCCCACGCCGATGTTGCTGACGTAGAACGTCTCGCTCTGCGGCGGCTCATAGAAGATGGATCTGGACGGCGAGAGGCTCGGCATGGGGCCCGGACATGCGATTCGGCGGGCGTATCTCACCACCGGCTCGGAGTCGATCCCTTCGTAGAAGTATCCGACGTGTACCTGGTCCGAAGAATCGATCGCGATCTCGGCACCTCGCCCCGCGCGCCTGCCCAGCTGCCCGACGTCGACTCGCTCCGTGGTCTGGCTGACCACTCCGTCGCCGTCGTCGACGACCTTCAAGTACTTCAACTCGTCGTAACTGGTCAGATCGCCGAAGGCGAAGTGCGCGGCTTCGCCCGAGTCGAGCGCGAGAGAGCCATCCGCCTCATCGGCCGGACCTGAAGAAGATGATGCAACGGCCTCGACCCCGTTGTAGGACCAACCATCGGCTGCAGGAAAGGCTCCGCCCGGGTGGGTCGCGTAGACGAGCTCATTGACCGTTTCGAACCCCTGACTCGCTACGTACCGCTCGGGCACGACGCCTGCAGCGTGAAGCTGATCGTCCGTCCCGATCGCCAGGTGCATTGGCAGCCCGAACAGGTCCTGGTCGAACTCGACGATGCCCTCGGCCCAGTTCGGGACGCGACCGAGTGCACTGCTCTGCGCCTCCGCGTCGGAGAACAATACGTGCGGGTAGTCGGAGGTATCGACGACGATTCGGCTGACCTCTGCGTACCAGCTGCGCCCGGTATAGGGAGTCTGCGCGCCCGGCTCATCCGCGAACAGCCTGAACTCCGGGTTGTACGTCTCGAAATCCCCGCCTGGGGCCAGCTGCCTGGCATAGTAGGGGGAGTACTCCCGCTCGAAGACACCCGGCGAGACCTCCACCTCCTGGAACGAACGGAAGCTCAGGTGCGGGAGACCGCTCGAATCGAGGGCGATCGACGTATTCGCGTCGACATCGCCAGCAACCGTCCAGTATTCCCAGTCGCCGCTCGTGTCGGTGGCATACTGAAGCGCATCGTCGGCCACATAGCCGATGTGGACGTCGCCGCCCGGTCCCACTATCACCGCACAGTCCACGGCCGCACCGGTCGTCGTGTCGACGTCCTCGAGCAACCAGTCCGGCGAATCCTCTGGATCGCTCACGGCGTACCGAAGGGTCGCCCCCGTACCGCCGGCCGAGGGGACGAAGTAGACGAGATGAACGTCGCCGTCATCGCCCACGTCGATGTCGACACACTGAACGCCCTCGTCGACGACCTCGACCTCCCAACACGGATGCACCCCGCAAGCGATCTCGTCGTAGCAGGCGGGGTCCGCACAGTCGATCCTCCCATTGCCATCGTCGTCGATGGAGTTGTAGCAATCCTCGGTCAGTTCGCCCCGGTTGCCGACCAGCGACACGTCGACGGTCGGGTCGTCCAGATCGTTGGAGAAGATGGTCAGGAGGGCGGAGATCGGGTCGGTCGTCGTCGGTGCGAACGTGACCGTCATCGTGCACGAGCCGTCCGGCGCCACCGCTCCGGCCAGTCCGCACGGAGACGTGCCTCCGTACTCATCGAGCGAGAAATCGACCCAGTTCGACAGCAGCGGCGCACCCAGCACCAACGGATCCGGACCGGAGTTCGAGATGGTGATCTCACGGGTCGCACTCTCACCCACGCCAACGGCCATGAAGTCGATGTACGTCGGGTCCACCTCGATCTCGGGTGCAGGCGCTGCGATCCCCGTGCCGCTGAGCGACACGATCACGGTCGGCTCGTCGGCGTCGTTGGACGAGATCGTCACCTCGCCGGTGCTGCGCCCCTCTGCGGACGGCGTGAAGCGGACGCGCACGGCGCAGCGGCCGCCCAGGCCCGCGATCACCGGAGTCGAGGTCTCGCAGTACTGCGCCGCGATTCCGAAATCGACGGTGAAGTCGCTGCCGGAGGTCACCTCGATCGCGGAGACGACCAGATCCTCGGACCCCATGTTGATGATCGCGAACGAGCCCGAGGTCGAGGAGCCGATCTCGGTGCCGCTGAAGAAGACGGAGGTCGGGATGACGTCGATTTCAGGGCCCGGCGTCGGCGCCGCAGTCGAGCTGGTGGGCATGCAAAGAGCCGCCACTCCCAGAATCGCCACACACCGCAGCAAACCCACGAACCCGCCATCCGATCTCATACACACCTCCCAGATCGCCCGCATATCGGAACCCACCCTGCATCGGCAAAATCTTCTCCACGCGGGGGCTGTCCAGTGCGAAAGAATGTCCAAAGGCGCCACATCCGGTGGCACCACGCCGAAGGAGACGAGCCCGGCGTCGCCACCGCCTCCCGGTGCGCCGTTGCACGGCCGCTCGTTCTGCGGAGACTGTGGGGTGCTCGTTCGCGTCGAGATCGGCCAAGTGGCGCCACACGACGCGGGCTTCCGAACGAGGACGAACCGTGACCATCACGCACCGCACCTTCGTCAGCTACATCGACCGCACCCGCGAGTTCTACGCCGCGCAGGGTTACGACCGGCCGTACGCGTGGGCGCACCACGACGACACGCCCTTCGCGCCTCTCCCGAAGCCCCTCGCCGAGTGCCGCGTCGCGCTCGTCACGACGGCCAGCCCACTCGACACGCGCGTCGACTCCGGCTCCCTGCGCGCCGACAAGGCCGTGTGGTCGGGCCCGGTCGACCCCGCGCCCGAGCGGCTCTTCACCGATCACCTCTCGTGGGACAAGCAGGCTACTCACACCGACGACGTCGAGTCGTTCCTGCCGATCGAGGCGCTGCGGTCCTTCGCCGACGCGGGGCGCATCGGCTCTCTGGCGCCCCGCTTCCACGGCGTGCCCACCGACTACAGCCAGCGCCGAAACGTCGAGCTCGACGCGCCCGAGATCCTGCGCCGCTGCCGCGAGGACGAGGTGGACGTCGCGCTCCTCGTCCCCCTGTGACCCGTCTGCCACCAGACCGTGAGTCTGGTCGCGAGACACCTGGAGACGGCCGGCATTCCCACTGTGGTCATCGGCTCGGCCCGCGACATCGTCGAGGAGTGCGGCGTCGCCCGCTTCCTCTTCAGCGACTTCCCCCTCGGCAACCCCTGCGGCGTGCCCTGGGATGGGGAGATGCAGCGCGCGATCGTGGGCCACGCCCTCGACCTGCTCGAGACGGCCACCCTGCCCCGCACCACCGTGCAGAGCCCGTTCCGCTGGAGCGACGACAGCTCGTGGAAGGACGGCTACGCCCGGATCGACCCCGAGCAGGCCGAGCGGCTCCGCAAGGCCGGCGCGGCGCGCCGCGCGGCCCAGGCTCGCGCGAAGGAGGAAGGCGGCTCGGCGTGAGCCTGGTACCGACAGGCCCCGCCATCGGCGGCCTGGTGGCGGGATCATGTGAGGCGCGCGAGAAGACGTGCAGGCGAGAATTCTTCCCCGAATGAGGTGTCAGCATCTAGATTCGGCGTAGCAGTACTCGACACAGAACTCTGTTTTCTGGCGTACCGCCCGCGGCGCCCGCCCCCCGCTGCCGCCGCCGGCACGAGAGGGACAGACGATGGCCGACTCCCGATCTGGAGCGGATGCTCCTCGACTCGAGCGGGGCTCCTCGAGCCAGAACGCGCGCCGATCGCGGCGTCTTCCGATCGCTTCAATCCTCGTCCTGATCCTGGCCCTCACCCCCGCATCAGTCTCGGCAGCGACCTTCGTGGTGAACAACACCATCAACCTCGCCGACCTCAACCCCGGTGACGGCAACTGCTTCACCGGCAACACCCTGCCCCCCTTCTTCGCCCAGGAGTGCACGCTTCGCGCCGCGATCGAAGAGGCGAACGCGCTCGCGGGCTACGACACGATCGAGTTCGCGAGCAGCCTGCCGGTCGACGGCGCTGGCGCCGTGATCTTCGCGCCCGGCTCCGGTGGCCTTCCAGCGATCACGGATGGTGTGTTGATCGATGGATACACCGCGAACACATACGCCACCGGCGATCCGTGGGCCGTACCGGTCATCCACATCGACGGGACCTTCGCTGGAGGTCTCGCCAACGGCCTCACCCTGCTGTCGGGCGCCGGCGGCTCCGTCATCCGCGGGCTCGCGGTCAACGACTTCGCGCTCGACGGGATCAAGATCGGCCAGTTCTCGCCACCCGAGGGCGTCATCGCGGTCACGATCCAGGGCTGCCACGTCGGCCTCTATCGGGGCACCGTGGCCAACGGCAATGGGGACGAGGGCATCGCCATGCCGACCGGCACCGACTCCACCAACGTCGTGATCGGGCAGACGTGCAACGGGACCTCGGGCTGCATCGGTCGCGGCAACGTGATCTCCGCGAACGGGAGCAACGGCATCACGATCAACGCCACGGCCGCAGACGTCGGCGGCAACCGGATCGGTACGGACGGCGCAGGCAGTAGCGCAACCGGCTTCGGCAACGGAGGGTTCGGGATTCGCCTCGCCTACGGGTCGTTCTCCTCGATCGGCCTCTTCGTGATCGTCGACCCGCTCGGTGCCGCCACCCCTGACACGGCAGGAAACGTCATCTCGGCGAACACGCTCGGAGGCGTGAGCATCGAAGACGGGCCAACGACCGTCTACGCGAACAGGATCGGAACCGACGCCTCTGGCACCGCCGCCCTGGCCAACGGCGGACCGGGACTCTGGATCGCGGGCGGCGACAACGCGGTCGGAGGTGAAGGATTCGCAGCCGACGCGGGCAACGTGATCTCCGCAAACGTCGGCGAGGGCATCCGCATCGACGGCACCAGCAGCGGCAACGACATCGTGGGCAACAGGATCGGCGTCTCGGACGACGCCTCCACCGCGCTCGGCAATCAGCTCGACGGCATCTACGTGGCCAACGGGCGCGACGACAACATCATCACCGCCAACGTGATCGCGAGCAATCTAGGCGACGGGATCGACCTGGGGAGCGATCACAACAGCGTGCGGCGCAACTGGATCGGCACCAACTCCCTCGATGCCTCTCTCGGCAATACGGGCGCCGGTCTTCGCCTGCACGGGGCCTACACCGAGGTCGGCGGTCTGCTCGAAGGCAACGTGATCGGCTTCAACCTCTTCGGCATCCTGATCGAGAGCACCTCCATCTGGAGCCAGATCCAGGGCAATGCCATTGGCAGCTCCGACGGCACCGACATCGGCAACAGCGCCGATGGCATCCTCGCCTACGGCGCCACGCACACGATCGGAGGGGACGCGGCGAACCCGAACACATCGGGCAACGTCATCGGTCACAACGGCGACGACGGCATCGAGTTCTCGGGCGTGCAGGGCGGCAACAACTGGGTCTACGGCAACTGGATCGGCATCGAGCCGTCGGGCACACAGGCCGGGAACGACGGTCACGGTGTGCGCGTCGGCAACACGAACTTCATCGTCGTGGGCTCACAGTGGTCGTCGCCTGGAACCTTGGTGACCAGCAAGGGCAACGACATCGCGCACAACGTCGGCGATGCGGTGCGCATCACGGGCACGGGCAGCGCCAATGCCGTGCGCGGGAACCGGATGCGGCAGAACGGTGGGCGGGGCATCGAGCTCGAGCCGGTTGGCCCGACCCCCAACGACCCGGACGACTCGGACGGTGGACCGAACGGCCAGCAGAACCATCCCATCGTCGATGCCGGCGGATCGGGCTACGTCGCCGGCTCGAACAGGCTCTACGTGCGCCTCCAGCTCGACGGAAACCCGATCTACGTCGATCCCCCCCTCGCGATCGACGTCTACCTGGCTGACGCGAGCGGCCAGGAAGGGCTCGAGTGGGTCGGGGCCGACGAGATCACCACCCCTGAGCTCGGCGCCTACCAGGTCTTCGTGATCTCGCCGCCTTCGGGAGGATTCCCCGCGATCGGAACCATCGTGACGACGGCGACCACGAGCAACAACACTGGAACCACGAGCGAGTTCAGCCCGCCGGTGCAGGTCCCGGAGCCCGCGCGCCACTCGCTGCTCGTCGCGGGCCTCGGCGCGCTCGCGGTACTTCGCCGGCTTTCCCTCGAACGGCGCGCGCGTGTCGCCGCGTCGTGAGAGCACCACCCCCAGCCCTCCCGTCGATCTGCGCGCGCCGACCCCACCGCGAGGACCCGCTATCCCGCGAAGGAGTCCAACGCGGCCGCGAACTGGTCGCACAGGAAGGCGTTCGCCTCGCGACCGACCCTCGAGCCGGGCCGGATCAGATCGAAGCCGTGATAGCAGCCCTCGAAGAGGCGGAACTCGACGGGCACACCGGCGGCGCGAAGCTGCTCGACGTATTGCACCGTCTCGTCGCGAAACGGATCGAGGTCTCCGACGAAGGTCACGGTCGGCGGCAGGCCCGAGTAGTCGTCCGCGCGCGCTGGCGCCGCGTACTTCGGGACCTCGCCGCCCGAGAGTCCACCCAGATAGAGGTCCCAGGCCACCCGATTGTGTCGAGCCGACCACACCGGCGCATTGTTGTCGCGCATCGACTCGCTCGTCATCCGGTCGTCGATCATCGGGTAGAGCGGCATCTGGAAGGCGATCTGGACCTCGCCGCGATCCCTCGCCATCAAGGTCACCGCAGCCGTCAATCCACCACCGGCGCTGCCTCCGATCACGACGAGCTGGTCGTCCCGCACGCCGAGCTCGGCGGCGTTCTTCTTCAGCCAGAGGAGGGTCGCGTAGCAGTCGTTCAACGCCGCGGGATACGGAGCCTCGACCGACTTGCGGTAATCGGGCGCAACGATGACGCAGTCGCGAGTGCGAATCAGATTCTCGAACGTCGACCCGAACTGCTCGGGATTGCCCATCGCGTAGCCGCCACCGTGGAGGAAGAGCACGCCCGGGAGCAATCCGTCGACGCGAGGGGAAGGGGGCCGGTAGACACGCACCCGGACCTCGCCGCCCTCGTCGAGCGAGTCGATCCGGCGCTCATCGCAGTCGAGGCCGGGGATGTCCTTCCCATCGGCTCGGCGGCCCAGCCTGCGCGCGAGCCGCAGGAACCGCTCGGACGGCCGCATCAGGAGCTTCGCCGCGAGCCCGGCCAGCCGGAGCTCCGGATCGATCATCTTGCGCGTCACTCTCATCGATTTCCTCCCCGCACCAGTGCGTGATGATGCCAGCGGCTTCGCCCCCTGCAACCGCACCATCGCGCTCCAATGCGAAGCAGGACCGGCCCATCCGCGAGATCCGTCCCGCTGCAGGGAGCGCGAACCCGTCCGGCGAGACGAGCAGAGGCATGGGGGGCCCATGCCCCATCACGTCGTCGCAAGGCGCCCGGCGACTCTGCCATACTGAACGGATCCGAGGTGACGGCACGCGCCGGGCGGGACGCCCGTTGCGCAGACCGTGCCCGAGAAGGAATCCGCACATGACCTTCCGCGCCCTGCTTCGTCCTCTCACGCTCCTCGCGCTCGCGAGCTCGCTGGCGCTCGTCGCCTGCTCCGACTCCGCTCCGCCCGAGCCGCCCGCGGCCCCCGAGGCCGAGCCGAGCGAGCCCACCGCACCGATCGTCGACGGCGCGCGCATCATCGGCGCCGACGCCGCGCCGGGCGAGTGGCTCAGCCACGGTCGCACCTACGGCGAGCAGCGCTTCAGTCCACTCGACAAGGTGAACACGGGCAACGTCGGCGAGCTCGGCCTCGCCTGGTACGCCGACCTGCCCACGAAGCGCGGCATCGAGACCACTCCGCTCGTCGCGAACGGCAAGCTCTACGCGACGGCGAGCTGGGGGCACGTGCTCGCCTACGACGCGCGCACGGGCGAGCTGCTCTGGCACTTCGACCCGAAGGTGAAGAAGGACTACGCGGTCCACGCCTGCTGCGACGTCGTGAATCGCGGCGTCGCGCTCTGGGGCGACAAGGTGATCGCCGCGAGCATCGACGGCCGGCTGCGCGCGCTCGATCGCGACACGGGTGCGGTGGTCTGGGAGGTCGACACGCGCCTCAACGACGTCGACTCGTACACGATCACGGGTGCGCCGCGCGTGGTGAACGGCAAGGTGATCATCGGCAACGGCGGCGCCGAGATGGCGGTGCGCGGGTACGTCACGGCCTACGACGCCGAGACCGGCGAGCAGGCGTGGCGCTTCTTTACGGTGCCCGGTGACCCCGAGATGGGCTTCGAGGACGAGACCCAGGAGTGGATCGCGACCACCTGGACCGGCCAGTGGTGGAAGAACGGCAAGGGCGGCGGCACGGCCTGGGACTCGTTCGCGTTCGATCCCGAGCTGAACCTGCTCTACATCGGCGTCGGCAACTCGGCGACGTGGAACCAGAAGCTCCGGAGCCCCGAAGGCGGCGACAACCTCTTCGTCTCGTCGATCGTCGCCGTCGACGCCAACACCGGTGTCTACCGCTGGCACTACCAGACGACACCCGGCGACCACTGGGACTACACCGCCACCCAGCACATGATCCTCGCCGAGCTCGACTGGAACGGAGAGAAGCGCGAGGTGCTGATGCAGGCGCCGAAGAACGGCTTCTTCTACGTGCTCGACCGCAAGACCGGCGAGCTGCTCGCGGCCGACAAGTACATGCCCGTCACCTGGGCGACCCACGTCGACATGGCGACGGGCCGGCCCGTCGAGGCCGAAGGCGCACGCGACACCGAGACCCCGCAGCCGCTCGTCCCCGGCCCGAGCGGCGCGCACAACTGGCACCCGATGTCGTACAGCCCCGACACGGGATACGTGTACATCCCCGCGAAGGTCTCGAGCGGCATCTACCACGACGATCTCGAGCTGACCCAGCGCAAGACCGTCTGGCACGTGAACTTCGAGGCCTCGAAGTTCGTCGCGCTGCCCGACGAGGTGCCGGCCGAGGCGCGAGGCCCGCTCGGCCGCGAGCTGGCGGCGGGCATCCTGATCGCCTGGGATCCCGTGCAGAAGAAGGAGGTCTGGCGGGTCGATCGGGGCTTCTACTCGGGCAGCGGCGTGCTCACGACGCATGGCAACCTCGTCTTCCAGGGCGACC
The DNA here is from genome assembly GCA_964474355.1 of uncultured Spirochaetaceae bacterium. Classification (GTDB taxonomy): domain Bacteria; phylum Myxococcota_A; class UBA9160; order UBA9160; family UBA4427; genus CAYYSY01. The sequence continues at coordinate 38,159 of CAYYSY010000240.1, forward strand.
TCGCCGGCACCTTCAAGGCGTTCAAGGCCGACACCGGCGAGGAGGTCTGGTCGCACGACGTCCAGGGCGGGATCATGGCCTCGCCCGTCGCCTACGAGCTCGACGGCGAGCAGTACGTGGCCGTCGCCTCGGGCTGGGGCGGTGAGAGCAGCCTGCCCTTCGGCGTGATCAGCGGCCCCCAGCACATGGTGAACATCAGCCGGCTGCTCGTCTTCAAGCTCGGCGCGAACGGCGAGCTCCCCCTCATCGAGACCGAGGTGCAGGATCTGCCCGCACACGCGCTCGCCGCAGCGACACCCGAGCGCTTGAAGCAGGGCCTCCGCCTCTACAACACCTACTGCGTCTTCTGTCACGGCGGCAACGCGGTGAGCGGCGGCATCGTGCCCGACCTGCGCTACCGCATGGCCGAGCTCGAGCCCGTGTGGGGCACCATCGTGCTCGACGGCTCACTCGCCGTCAACGGCATGCCGGCCTGGAAGGAGTTCATGACCCCCGACGAGGCCAACGCGATCAAGGACTACGTGGCGCACGAGGCCCGGCTCGGCCACGAGCGGGGGGAGAAGCGGAGCGTGCGGCGCTGACGCGGGCACGCACCCGGGACACGGCGAGTCGATGGAGGCAGAGGCGGCAGCATGACCATGGAGAAGCGTCGACAGGCGCTGCGCGCACCCGATCGGATCGAAACCCGCAAGCGCGGCATCTGGCTGCTCAAGAACCCGGCCACCAACAAGGGGCTCGCCTTCACGCCCGAGGAGCGCGACCGCTGCGGCCTCACCGGCCTGCTGCCCGCCGCGGTGCAGACGATCGAAGAGCAGGTGCAGCTCGAGCTCGAGCACCTCCGCGAAAAGTCGAGCGACCTCGAGCGCTACATCGGCATGGCGGGCCTGCTCTATCGCAACGAGGTGCTCTTCTACCGCCTGCTGGTCGAGCATCTGATGGAGCTGGTGCCCATCGTCTACACGCCCACGGTGGGCGAAGCCTGCCGGCGCTTCTCGCACATCGTGCGCGACATGCGAGGCATCTGGCTCACGCCCGACGACCTCGACTGCATGCCCGATCGCCTCCGCAACTACCCCTACCAGGACATCCGGCTGATCGTCGTGACCGACAACGAGCGCATCCTCGGTCTCGGTGACCAGGGGGCCGGGGGGATGGGGATCCCCGTCGGCAAGCTCTCGCTCTACGTCGCGGGCGCCGGCATCCACCCCTCGAAGGTGCTCCCGATCAGCCTCGACGTCGGCACGAACAACGAGGCGCTGCTGAACGATCCGCTCTACAGCGGCTACCGGGCCCACCGCCTCTCGGGCGAGGCCTACGACCAGTTCATCGAGAGCTTCGTCGAGGCGGTGAGCGAGGTCTTTCCGCATGCGGTCCTGCAGTGGGAGGACTTCCACAAGCGCAACGCGTTCAGGCTGCTCGAGAGCTACCGGCATCGCATCACGTGCTTCAACGACGACATCCAGGGCACGGCCGGTGTCGCCGTGGCCGGCGTGATGGCCGCGATGCGCGTCACCCGGCAGTCGCTGCGCGAGCAGCGCGTGCTCTTCCTCGGCGCGGGCGAGGCCTGCACGGGGATCGCCGACCTGCTCGCCGCCGCCATGCGCGCAGAGGGCGCCGGTGAAGAGGAGATCGCGGCCTCACGCATCGCGTTCGACAGCCGCGGGCTGCTGCGCGAGGGCGCCGAGGGCCCGGACGCACACAAGCGCCGACTCTCGACGAGCCCCGCCACCCTCGCCCGCCTCGGTCTGGACGACGTGCCCAGCCCGACGCCCACGGAGGTCATCGCGCGGCTGAAGCCCACCATCCTGATCGGCGCGACCGCCACACCGGACACATTCACGCGCGAGATGATCGAAGAGATGGCGAAGCACGTGGAGCGACCCATCGTGATGCCGATCTCGAACCCCACGAGCAAGGCCGAGTGCACGCCCGCCGACGCGATCGCATGGAGTGGCGGGCGGGCGCTCGTGGCGACGGGCAGCCCCTTCGACGACGTAGTGTACGAGGGCAAGCGCCACGTGATCGGCCAGGCGAACAACATGTTCGTCTTCCCCGGCGTGGGCCTCGGCGCGATCGTGTCCGAGATTCGCGAGGTGGGCGAGGCCGTCTTCCTCGTCGCCGCCCGCGCCCTGGCCGACTGCGTGACACGAGAGCGCCTCGAGCTCGGTGCGCTCTACCCCGAGCAGTCGGAGCTGCGCCGCGTCAGCGCGCGCATCGCCTCGGCGGTGGTGCGCCACGCCAGCCATGAGCACCTCGGCAGCCACATTCCCGACGAGGACGTCGAGCGGGTCGTCGAGAGCGCCGTCTGGCGTCCCGAGTACGTGCCTGTGGTGCCGAAAGCCGACTGACACGCGCAACGAGAACGGCCGCTGGCAGCCGCACCGCCGCTCACTCCCGCCGCGGATCCTCGTCGCGGAACAGCAGCGGCACACCGGTCAGCGAGCCCGGCGTCGACGCGCCTCCGCACGAGAGCGCGGCGCCTCCCGGCTCGATCGCCAGCGAGACGATCTCCTCGTCGCCGTCGTCGAAGATCGCGCCGTCGTCGATGAAGAACCCGGTGCCGTTATAGCCGGCCCACAACACACCATCGGGCCTGATACTCATCCAGAGCGCATCGTAATGGCTCTGCGCGTTGTCGCGGGCGCCGGCAGCGAGGAGGTTGCCGTCCTCGCGCAAGGCGAGTGCATGGAGCCACGAGCCGCGGCCGAAGAGCACGTCGGCGTTCTCGGTCAAGGGTGCCCCGAGCGTGACGATACCGGGAGCCTCGAACAGCTGACCAAGGCCGAAGGGATTGGTGAACCCACCGACGAAGTCGGGGTCGGGCGCGCCGTCCGGATCCAGCCGCCAGAACGCGGCCGAGTCGAGCGGCTGACCGCTGGCATTGCGAAGACTCACCGAGCCCGCGACGACGAGGTGCCCGTCCGTCGGGTCGATGAGCCCGGCGTTGCCCTCGCCGATGCCGTCGAGTGCGCTGCCCGGAAAGACCGCCCAGTTGTCGACGATGCCGTCGGATCCGTAGCTCTCGTCGACCGCGCCGTCTTCGTCGAAGGCGACGATCTGCACGTCGCGCCAGCCTCTCGACTCATTGAAGCCCGCCCCGACGGTGAGCACTCGGTCACCGTCGAAGACCAGATCGACGATCTCGTCGGTAGGGACGGCGTCCACCGCGACGTGTGTGACGACGCCATCGGTGTCGAAGGCAGGGTCCAGCTCCATCGACTCCGTGAGGCGCAGCAGCAGGCGTTGCATTCCGATTCCGGCGCGGCCACTGCTGTTGCCGCCGATCCAGATCCGAGCCGAGCCGTCGATCTCGATGTCGGCGCCGCGGTCGTCGACCAGCGCCGGATCGCCCGATACACCAGCCGGCAGCTGGACGACTTCGAAGTCTCCCACCTCGTCGAGGCGCGCGACCATGATGTTGCGCTCGATGCGGACCGTGGACACCCGCTCCGCCAGGACATGAGCGCGGCCGTCCACGGGTGAGACCGCCAGTGCGACGGCGAAGATCGCGTAGTTGCTGCCGACACTCGAAGCAGGCAGGTAGGCCACGCCCCGCTGCCCGAAGTCGGGGTCCAGGCTCCCGTCCGCGAGTACGTGACCGACGGCGAGGCCTTCGCCGGTGGGATCGCGCAGGAGGAAGAAGCTGTCTCCTGCGCCCCCCAGCGCGATGTCTTCGCAGCTTCCGTCGACCTCCACCACCGCGTCCGGCGCGAGCGGGTCGAGGAAGCCGGCACCGGCGCTGAAGTACCGCGTCGAGAAGGTGGTCTCGAGCATCACCTCCGGGTCATCGGCCGCTTCGATGCGCAGCAGCGGATCGCGTGCCCCATCGTTCTTCGGCGAAAGATATGCGATGCGGTAGAAGCTATTGGCTTCGTCCGAGAGGGCACGGCCGACCTCCTCGAAGCTGTCGACGAGACTGTCCAGGCTGTCCACGAACGTGGAGCCCTGGGGACCCAGTGCCTCGAGCGCATCGCGATCGATCTCCGAGCCCACTCCGATCGTGAAGGCCGCGATGTCGTCTTCGATGGCGGCGACGGCCGCTTCGAGCGGGATGTCGTTGGCGTTGTGGCCTCCGTCCGTGAACGTCACCAGCGCCTTCGACACGAACTCGGCCTCGCCGTCCTCCTCGACCTCGAACTCCTCGTCGTCGAGCACGTCGGCGGCCTGGATCACGGCGCCATAGAGATTCGTCGAGTCGTCGAAGACCTCGATCTCATCGACGTTGTCGAGCGCTTCGTGCAACGCGACGGCATCGTCCGAGAAGCCGAGTGGGACGAGCTGCCCGGTCAGCGGGTCTTCGATCACCGCCGGCACGATGTCATCGGCGCCGTAGAAGAACGCGATCGCGATTCGCTGCGAGGGGTCGCGCGTGACGACGTCGATGTAGGCCTTCGCCGCGTCGATCTCGGCGGCGAGTGCCTCGGGGTCCTGCGAGATGCTCGAGCTCAGGTCGAGCAGGAGCAGTGAGAGCAGCTGATAGACGCGCGGCAGCGGCAGGAGCTGCTGCTGCGCCTCGCTCGGCGAGATCGCGACGCCGTTCTCGTAGAGATTGAAGTCCTCGGCCGTGAGGCCGGGGAAGGGCTCGCCGCGATCGTCGAGCACCTGGACCAGCATGGACACGCGTCCCGGCAGGTCGATCCGGGCCTCGCCCGCGACGTCGATGAGCGTGCCGATCACGGGCTCACAGCCGCGTCCGCCGACGCCACAGCCACCTTCGGCGTTGCAGCCCATCGAGGCAATCGAGGCGATCGACAGTGCCAGGACGACGAGTAGGCTCGAGATCCGCATCGGCTCCCCCAGGAAGATCACGAGAGAGGCAACGGGGCCTGGGCGCCCGAGCATCACTCGACGATGGTCAACACTGGGGGGATTCGACCAGAGGGTACCGCTCCCGCGCGGTCACGGCACGAGCTGGGAGGGATCGGGCTCCGTCGGGCGCACCGAATTCTTCCGGCACGCTCACCGGGACGCGGGGATCGGGAAGCGGGGCCCGTCAACGGGGCCGGCGTTGGCGGCCCTCAGCCCCCGAGCGCCTTCTCGGCGAAGGCCTCGAGGCGCTCGGCGCCCCCGTCCCCCCCGAAGAAGAAGGCGGGCACCAACGCGTGCTCGACACCGATCTCGGTGAATCGCTCGACGCCCTTCAGCGGCTCCATGATGTCGACGAAGAGGGCGTGGAGGGCCACCTCGCCCCGGTCCCGTCCGGCCTCGTCGCAGGCCTCGGTCAGCTCCGCGGCCCGGGCGGTGAGCATCTCGGGAGCCGTGGCACCCGGGAAGTAGCCGTCGCCGAGACGCACGGCGCGGCGCACCGCGGCGTGGCTGTCGCCGCCCACGAGGATCGGGATGCGCCCGGCTGCCGGACGGGGGCTCGAGGTCACGGAGTCGAAGGCCACGAACTCACCCTTGAAGCTGGCAGCGGGCTCGGCCCAGAGCGCCTGCATCGCCGCCAGGTACTCGTCGGTGCGCGCACCCCGGCGCCGCCAGTCGATGCCGAGGGCCTCGAACTCCTCCTTCATCCATCCGACCCCGATGCCGAGCTCGACCCGGCCGCCGCTCAGCCGGTCGAGGGTGGCGAGCTCCTTGGCGAGGACGAGCGGGTTGCGCTGGGGCACGATGAGGATGCAGGTGCCGAGGCGCAGGCTCGGGGCGGCGGCGGCCACATAGGCGAGCCAGATCAGCGGGTCCGGCACGGCGGTGTCGTGATCGCCCGGGGCGACGCCGTCCGGTGTGTAGGGATACCTCGACTCGATCGACGTCGGCCGGATGACGTGCTCGCCACCCCATACGGAATCGAAGCCGAGGGCCTCGGCCCGTCGGCACAACTCGAGGGCATCGTCGCCCTCGACGGCGATGCTGCTTCCAAATGCGAGCCCGAACTTCATGATCAAGGTGTCCTTCCACGGCTTCGATCGTCGGGGGAAAGGGTACGATCCACGGTCGAGCGACGCATCGCAAAGCGATGTCGTCGTGGCCGATTCCGTCTGGACCTTGCGTCTGGACTTTGTGTCTGGATTCAGCGGTTCGAGATACAGAAGCTCCGGATTCCTTCAATTGGGCCCTTCGGCCCCGAGAGTGGAGGCCTCCCGATGACGACGAGACCGCGGAGAGCGCAGAAATGGCGGAGATGAGCGACGTTCGGCCGATCGGCGTCGTCGGTGCAGGCCCCTGCGGCCTCGCCGCCTGCAAGGTGCTCGGCGAGAGCGGCCTCGACGTCGAGTGCCTGGAGGCCGGAGACCGCGTCGGCGGCGTCTGGAACCTCGAGCGGCAGCCGAGCGGGGCCTACCGGTCGCTGCACACCAACACGTCGACCCGCGCGATGGCGTTCTCGGACTTCCCGTTCCCCGACGGTGCGGCCACGTATCCGAGCGCCCGTGAGCTCCAGGCGTACTTCGAGGCCTACGCGAGCCGCTTCGGGCTGCACGACCGCATCCGCTTCGGCCGGCGCGTGACGCGCGCACGCCCGCTCGACGGCGGGGGCTGGCGCGTCGAGGCGGCGGGCGGCGACGCGCGTGACTACCGCGCACTCGTGGTCGCGTCGGGGCAGTACGTCGAGCCCCGATGGCCGAGCCCCGGCACACCGGGCACGTTCTCGGGCGAGCGGCTCCACGTCTTCGACTACTTCGATCCGACGACACCGATCGATTGTCGCGGCAAGCGCGTCGTCGTGGTGGGTCTCGGCAGCAGCGCCGCCGAGCTCGCGGCCGAGCTCTGCGACGCCGCGTCGCCGCTCGGCTGCGCCGAGCGCGTGATCCTGTCGGCGCGATCGGGCCGGTGGGTGGTGCCGAAGATGGTGGGCGGCGTCCCCATCGATCACAACGGGGCACACCCCGCCGATCCGCTTCCCGATGAGCTGAAGGCGCTCGCACCGGCCGAGCGCGAGGCGTTCGTCCACCGGATGTTCGGCGCCGGCATCCGGGGGATCGCCGAGCAGGCCGGGGCATTCGACGGGCTCGGCCTGCCGGAGCCCACCATCGAGCCCTGGCAGGAGCGCCCGACGATGTCGATGGAGTTCATCCCGGCGCTGAAGAAGGGCCGCATCGAGGTACAACCCGACATCGCGCGATTCGATGGCCACGCCGTCGAGTTCACCGACGGCTCGCGCGTCGAAGCCGACGTGATCGTGTACGCCACCGGCTACACGCTCTCGTTCCCCTTCCTGTCCGAAGAGGTCCTCGGCTGCGACGCGACGGAGCTCGCCCTCTACCGATACATCGCCCACGCCGACCACGACGACCTCTTCTTCGTGGGATGCCAGCGCGTCACCTGCTCGATGTGGCCGCTCGCCGAGCAGCAGAGCCTCTGGATCGCACGGCTGCTCACTGGAGAGTTCGCGCTCCCCGATGCGAGCGAACGCCGGCGAAGCGCCCGGTCGCTCGCGCACTCGGATCCCGTGCTCTGCAGCCTCTACGCAGATGAGCTGCGTTGCGACACCGGGCGCAGCTGAGCCCGGGCGGTACCCTCGCCGAGGTCCCGTCGATCTCGCAAAGGATCGCCCATGAGAACCCCGAACCTCCTCCTCTCGCTCGCCATCCTCGCAGGCATCGCGTTCGCCCACCAAAGCGCATTGGCTGCGGATCGAACCCGGCCGAACGTCGTGATCCTGCTGAGCGACAACCTCGGCTACGGCGATCTCGGCGTCTACGGCGGTGGCGTGATGCGGGGCGCGGCGACGCCACGCATCGATCGCCTGGCCTCCGAGGGAATGCGATTCACCAACTTCAACGTCGAGGCCGAGTGCACGCCCTCGCGCTCGGCGCTGATGACCGGTCGACATCCCATCCGGTCCGGCACGAATCGCGCGGCACCACCGGGTCTGCCGAACGGGCTCGCGCCCTGGGAGTACACCCTCGCCGAGCTGCTGGCCGACGCCGGCTACGCGACCGCGATCTTCGGCAAGTGGCACCTCGGCGACAAGGAGGGACGACTCCCGACCGACCAGGGCTTCGACCAGTGGTGGGGCTTTCCGTTCAGCACCGACGTCGCGTCCCATGCCTCGTCCATCGGCTTCGATCCGAAGATCGTCGAGATCCCCCGGCTCTACGAAGGCACACGGGACGAGGGCGTCCGAAAGCTCGAGCCCTACGACCTCGACAACCGGCCGCTCATCGACGCCGAGATCGCCGAGCGCTCCGTCGCCTACATCGAGGAGAAGGCGGGCGGTGAGAAGCCCTTCTTCCTCTTCGTCTCATGGTCCCTCGTCCACCACCCGGTGATCCCCCACCCCGAGTTCGAGGGCAGCACCGGTCATGGCCGCTTCGCCGACGTGCTGGCCGAGCACGATCATCGTGTGGGGCAGGTGCTCGATGCGATCGACGAAGCCGGCATCCGCGAGAACACCCTCGTCCTCTATGCGAGCGACAACGGCCCCGACGTCCACGCACATCCCTGGACCGGAAGCCCCGGCCCCTTCCGCGGCCATCTCGGCACGGTGCGCGAGGGATCGATCCGGACGCCGATGATGATCCGCTGGCCCGGGCACACACCGGCCGGCCGGGTCACCAACGAGATCGTCGCGCTCGTCGACCTGTACACGACGCTGGCCGGCGTCGCCGGTGGCGAGGTGCCGGACGACCGGGGGATCGACGGCGTCGATCAGACGGCACTCTTCACGGGGGAGAGCGACGCATCGGCCAGGGAGTCGGTGCTCTTCTTCTGGAACGACAAGCTCGCGGCGGTGAAGTGGCGCCAGTTCAAGATCCACTTCATCGGCGACGACCTCGCACGGCGCGAGCGCGTCGTCGACGATCTCTGGGCGCCGCGCGTCTACAACGTCGAGCAGGACCAGCGCGAGGAGCACGACCTGCTCCGGGACTATCTCTGGATCTTCCGCCCCGCGATGCAGTCGCTGATCCCCTTCGTCTTCAGCCTCGAGGACCACGGCGTGATCGAGCCGGGAGGCAGCGATCGCAAGCCGTTCCGGGGTCGGGTCGAGCTGCCCTTCCTGCCCGAAGGCCAGCTCGACGACATGCTGAGCTCGATCCGCTGGATGTTCATCAAGCACAAGGCGAAGGAGGTCGCGCCCTTCCTGCCCTTCGAGGACCCGATGGCGCCACCGAATCGCGACCTCGCGGAGGAGCCCCGCACGGCGGACGAGGACTAGGCTCCCCCCCAATGGCGCAGGTCTCCGGCTCCCATCCCGATCGACCGTCCGCTCCGCCGCGGAGCTCACCGATCGCGCCCTCGCCTGGCTGAGTGGTCTGCGAGATGGCGAGCCGTACTTCCTCTACGGCGGCCGCTAGGACCGCGATCCGCGCACCCGCGCAAGTGGCCGTTCGACCGACAGCATTCTCCGCTTGCCTGCAGAGGGCCCCCATGAGACGATGGAGGCTACAGAGGAGGCTGGAGATGCGCGAGATGAAGCTGAAGACGAGGATTCTCGAAGCGACCATTGCGATCGTTGCGACGCTGGGGCTGGCGAGCTCGGTCTCGGCCGCGACGGTCGATCTGGTGGCGAACATGGACGGACCCTCGGCCAATGCGGGCGCCGGCACCGGCTCCGCGGGCACGGGCGTCGCGACCATCACCTACGACACGGTCACGAACTCGCTGACGTGGAGCATCACCTGGAGCGGCCTGACGGGAACGGCCAGCTTGATGCACTTCCATGGACCGGCTCTCCCGAACCAGAACGCCGGGGTGCAGGTCAACGTGGGAGTCGTGGGCCCGCCGGTGGTCGGAAATGCGACGATCAGCGACACGCAGGAGGCCGACCTCCTCGCCGGGCTCTGGTATCTGAACCTGCACACCGACGTCTTCCCGGGCGGCGAAATCCGCGGCCAGGTCGTGGCGGCCCCTTCGCCGGTACCGGGCGCGGGCATGTGGATCTCACTCCCCGTGTTGATCGCCGGGGCATTCGCGACGAGGCGAGCCGGCTTCATCTGAGCGCCGGCAGCGCTCGACGCACACGCCTCGCGCCTCGGCTCCGAGCTGAAGCCGCCACCGTCCCTGTGATCGCCGCGTGGCGAGCCACTCCCGGCAGACGTGTATGGCGGGCGCCCCGTCTTCGACATGTGTCATCCTCCGATTCGCTCGAGCGCGCATGGGCGCGCGCGAGCCCCACGCATCGCAGGGCAGCGCGCGTTCGCAGGTCGTCCGCGTGGCCCGTTCCCGGAGCGCCGATGGCGCCGTTGCTCGCGAATCTGCTGATCGCATCCCTGCTCGCGCTCGCGTTCGGGCTCGAGCACCTCGATCCGGACCAGTTCCATCGGATCGCCCAGGAGGACGAGGCCCTCGAATGGGCCACGTTCTGGGCGCTGGTGCTGGCGGCGGTGGCTCATGGCCGCGCCGCGCTCGCGGGGCGGCGCTCAGGTGCCCGCTGGCCCTGGTTCTCGCTCGGCGTCTCGCTGTTCTGCGTCATCGTCGCCATGGAGGAGATCTCGTGGGGCCAGCGGCTCATCGGCTACCGGTCGCCCGAGTACTTCCTCGCGCGCAACTTCCAGCAGGAGCTGAACCTCCACAACGTCGCGGACGATTGGATCCGCCAGGCCGCGTTCCTCGTAATCGTGCTCGGCTATGGCGTCGTGCTGCCTGTGGTGTGGAGGCTTCGCTGGCCGCGCGAGTGGGGCGAGAGGCTGGGGATCGTGGCCCCCCCGCTCTGGCTGGCCCCGGGCTTCGCGTTGACGGCCGCGCTGTATCAGATCTACCCCTGGAGCTTCGCCGGCGAGTGGGCCGAGGCGATGTTCGGCCTCGGCATGCTCTACGCGGGCCTTGCGATCGCGCACGAGCTCGGCCCCACCGACGGCGACGCGCAGCGACGCGGGCTCGAGCGCACCATCGCCCTGCAGACGCTCCTGGTCATCGGGCTGGGGGTCGGGACGGCGCAGGCCTGGCTCCGCGTCGCGCGCTCGACGCCCGCCCACGTCGAGGCCGCGCGCGTCCAGCTCGAAGCGCTTCGCGACGACTATGCCCTGGCCAAGAGCCGGACGCGCTGTGGCGTGCACAAGCGCGTGCACTCACACGTGGTGAAGTACGAGCTGACGCATCTCTACGACGGGCGATTCGCGGCGCTCACGGGCGCCGGCCTGCCGGAGGACCGGGCGCAGTTCTTCCTCGATCCCTGGAACTCGCCCTACTGGATCAATCACACGTGCGCCGAGGACGGCAGCCGCCGGGCGATCTTCGTGTACTCGTTCGGACCCAACCGGCGCCGCGACTCCGGCGACTGGGCGATCGAGGGCGACGATCTCGCAGCCTGGGTGAGCCGGCCCGAGCCGATGGCGACCGACTGACGGTCGCCATCGGCCCGGTGGCCGCTCAGATCTCGTCCTGACACGCTCCCGGCCGCTCGATGACGGCACCGGCGAGCAAGGCCTCGCACGCGTTGCCGTAGGTCGTTGCGTCGCAGCTGCAGACCGGGTCCTCGATGTCGGGGCATGTGTCCGGGGCGTCCACGCAGATGCCCTCGGGGTCTCCGATGCAAACCCCTTCCCGGAACTTGCAGACCTCGCCCTCACCACACTCGATGCCCAGGCTGCCGCCACAGACGACATCGATCGGATCGCACTCTCCGGGGCGCTCGATGATCGCGCCCGCGACCAGGGCCTCGCACTCGTTGCCGTACGTCACTCCGTCGCAGCTGCAGACCGGATCCCAGACGTCGGGGCATCCGCCGGGCGCCTCCACGCAGATGCCCTCGGGGTCTTCGATGCAGACCCCTTCCCGGAACTTGCAGACCTCGCCCTCATCACACTCGATGCCCAGGCTGCCGCCGCAGACGACCTGGATCGGCTCGCACTCGCCTTCGCTCGCGATCGACGTGCCCGCCGCGTTCGCGGCACAGGCGTTCGAGTAGGTCTCGTGGTCGCAGCCGCAGACCGGGTCATAGTACAGGGGGCACATCTCGGGCTTCGGTGCGCAGACACCGTCGCTCTCGCAGAGTCCGTCGGGCTTCTCGCAGAACTCGCCCAGCTCGCAGTCCTCGTTGAGCGTGCAGGCGATCGGCGTGACGTCTTCGGGGAAGGCGATGATCGTGCCGGCGTCGAAGCACTCGAGGCCGAACGACTCACCGTAGACGTCGAGTCGCCACCCGACCTCGAGGTCGTCGAACTCACCTCGGGTCGTGCTCGCCACGCCCTCGTCCTCTTCGAGGATCAGGATGAGCGTCTTGTCGTCGACGTCGACGCACTCCTCACTATCGATGCCGGCCTCCTCGACGTCGAGCCACAGCCGCATCTCGTCGGGCTCGATCTCGACGATCCGGCCGCGCAGCTCGTCCTCGAAGTCGGGCACGATGTCGAGCACGATGAGCGCCGTCTTCAGCAGCGATGCGTCCTCGGCCGGGAGGCTGAAGACGCCGTCGATCTTCGCCAGGGTGTCCGGAATGATCTCGGACTCGTCGACCTCGTAGCCGCCGCGGGTGAAGATGCGCGTCCCGATCTGCAGCAGGGCGCTGACGACGCTGTCGTCCCCGAAGCCCTGGCCGGGAGCGATCCCGAAGTCGAACTCGTCGCCGTCGACCTCCGACTCCACGACGCCTCGGAGGGTGAGGAACGTGTTCGGCGGACCGAGCTCGATCACGTAGGCCAGCATCACCAGCTCGACGTCGGGCCAGCTCGGGTGGCCGCCGTCCGAGTCGGTATCCGAATGGCTGTCCCTGTCGGTGTCGGTGTCGGTGTCGGTATCCGAATGGCTGTCATTGTCGGTGTCGCTGTACGAGTCCTTGTCGCTCCCGCGGTCGGAGTCGGGACCGCCGCCACCGATTTCGTAATGGGCGCGGTGATCGAAGACGTGGGCCGCGAGCGCTGCCGAGGGAGCGCCCTCTTCGATGGGCTGGATCTCGGCATCGTCGTCGTGGTTGCCGTCGACGATGTGGAAGCGGCCGATGACGGTGGCCAGCTGCCCCTCGACCAGGGGCTCGTCGATGACCGGGTCGCCATTGGAGTCGAAGACGCCGGTCGCGCCGTCGAGCTCGACCATCAAGCAGCGATGCCGGTCGCCGAGGCCTCCGTCGTAGGAGGGCCGAGGTGAGACATCGGGCTCTTCGGGCGTCGCCATGAAGCGCGTGGAGCACAGCTCGAAGTTCTCGTCGTCGATCACCTTCGTGATCTCGCCGTGCACGCGAGCCAGCTTGCGGGGCGCCACTGTGTCACGAATGTCGACCATCACGACGGGCCGGAACTTGTACTTGTCACCGACACCCGTCTCGACGACGTGGATCGACTTCTTCGCGTCCATGTCGATCTCGATCACGAGATCGACGTTGGGGCTCACGTGGAACGGGCCTCGCGGATTCAGGTCGATCTTGCCGTTCGCCGGCAGATCGGCGTCGACGTCCACTTCGTCGAGCTCGCCGGCGTTTCGAAGGAGCCGAACACGGCTCACGGCGAGGCGGACCTTCGAGTACTCGCGCGCCGGCACCCGATCTGCGTGTACGAAGAGATCCGAGAAGTTCTCGAGCTCCTTGAGGTCGACGACCTCGGAGCCCGAGAAGATCGTGACCGGCGAGCCGCCGCCGAGGAGCTGGATCCCCTCGATGGTCACGAGGATCTCGTCGAAGTCGTCGCTGGGGGCGTCGGTGAGAAAGACGCTCGCCGAGCCGGTGGATGCGCCGGCGCCCACGGTGCCGGCCGAGTCGCCACACCCATAGAGGCCCAGGCCCAGGAGGAGAACGAGAAGCGAGCGGATCGCAGTGCTGATCCGATGCGACGGGATTCGGTGATTCATGAACGACTCCGAGAGTTCGAGTTCAGCGCGACACCACTCGGTGCCGGGATGCGCCCCCCATGCTACCCGCTTCCGCGTCACACTTGGAACCATTTGGGAAGGTTTTCCCAGCCACCGATGGTGAGAGGGACCCGCCGTTGTCGCATGGCGGACACTCGCGACCCACCGTCCAAACGCGGGGGCGATGTGCAACTTCCATCACAACTCCCCGAACGCATGACTGCTACCGCTCGGCGACCATTCACCGACTGCACCAGTCCCCGCCCGGATCGGCGGCCGAGGGGTGTGGGCGTTCCCGCGCAATTCGCTGCACCCCGGTGCGCGCGATCGCGAGCACGAGAAGCTCGGACCACGTGACAATGGTCACCACCTCCCGGTCGCCTCTCCCCCAGAGTCCCCGCACACACAACCAGGGGAGGGCCCCCATGAAGCGAATTGGAATCCTGCTCAGCCTGATGGCTGCACTGATGCTCGGCACGACCGCGATGGCTTCGGAAGACGCCGACGACAAGGCGTCCGACGAGACCACCACCGAGGAAGAGGCCGCCGAGGAGACGACTCCGCCGGTGTCCGCCGAGGGCGAGCCGCAGGAGTAGCGTCGGTCGGACTCCTCCGAGGAGTAGCCCGCCCCTTCTCATTTGCGGGCCGCGATCGCTAGTCGGTGTCAGCCCTCGGGCAGCGCCACCCAGGCCCTCGCGCTCACCGTCCGGCTGCCGTCGTCGCGGTCGAGCCAGACGTCGCAGACGGCGATTCGCTCGCCGTCCTGATCGATGATCTCGCGCACCACTCCCTCGGCCGTCACCCGATCGCCGTCGAAGACCGGCAGCGGAAACTCCGTGCGGATGCGGCGGACGCACTCGGGCCCCGCCCACGCGATCAGCATGTTGATCACGTAACCGAGGTTCAGCGGGCTCTGGTTGAGGAGCCGCCCTTCGAGGCCCAGCTCGCGCGTCGCCTCACGATCCCAGTGGATCGGCGTCGGGTCGCGCAGGATCGCCGCCGTCGTCTTCATCCGCTCGGGTGTCACGTTCTCCATGACGAAGGGCGGGATCGCATCGCCGACTTCGACCTTCATCGCGCGCCCGCCTTCATTCGCCCAGCCGCCAGTAGTGCCACTTGAACTCGACGTGCGCGGCGAGCCCGCCCGCCTCGTCCTTCACGTCGATCGCGTAGGTGAACGAATCGACGGTCGGGCCGCCGCCCTCGCCGTCTCGGCGCTCATGGGCGGTGATGCCACCCTCGAGTCGATACGCGTGATCCTGTCGCAGCGGTCGATGGATCGTCCAGTCGTAGTGATCGATGCTCACAGGCGCGGCCCGGTTGGCCTCGGCCAGGGCGAAGAGCTCGCCGATCGTCACCCCGGCACCGGCGATGGGCATGTGAAAGAGGTGCACGGGGTGGACGAGATCGCCCGGCAGCGTCGTCACGCCCGTCGCGTCACTGAGCAGGAAGTCCTCCCAGCGCTCGATCCGGTACTCACCGCCCGGGAACCGCCGACCGACGAGGGCCGTCATCGCATCGAGATCGGGGATCATCGGGCGCCCCCGCGCGGCGAGCCGCCGCCACTCACGGCCATGGGCCCGTCTGCCACGCCCCTTCGTTGCATCGAAGCCGCCCCTCCTCGTCGATGGAGCATCGATCGTAACAGGATCCGACGAGCGCCAGAGTAGATGAAGAGGGGTGACCCGATGGACCACCCCTTCGTCATTGCTGGCGTTGGGGATCACCTTCGGCGGTGAGCGTCGGCGGTGATCTCCGATCTCACCACCACGACCAACCGCAGCTCGACTCCATCGCGACGTTGACCACGGCCTTCGCAGTCTGGCCCTCGATGCCGAGGTTGCGTGCAGCGCGACTCACGCAGGCGACGTAGCTCGGCTTGCTGCGGGCCCCGTCGCAGCTGCAGGCGTCGGCCACGTCGTGCTTGATCACCCAGAGAGCATCGTCGTTGCCCTGCCGGCTCGGGTGCTGGATGGCGACGTACCAGGTGAAGGGGTCGCGCGGGTCGAGCTTGAAGCCGCTCGGCTCGGAGCCGTAGGCACCCAGGCTCGCGAAGAGCGACACGTGTTCGGCCACGCCGTCCTCGTCCACGTCCACAGCCTGCCAGATGTCACCGGGATTCTCGTCTTCGATGATGAAGATGTTGCCTCCGGCGTCGGCCGCGAGGTTGTCGGGATCGTCGAGGCCGTAGTCCGCATCGGACGCGCCAGCGCCGACCGGGGTGTTGCCGAGGCGGTCGGGCGTGACCTCACTGTTCACGAACTCGCGCACCATGGTGGTCGAGTCCGAGGTCAGCTCGATCGAGTACACGATGTTCGCGCAGGTGGCGGCGAAGTAGACGACCTCGTTGCCGCTGGCCAGCCGGCCGATGCTGAGGTCCTCGGGGCGGCAGTAGCCCGTGGCGCCGAGCTCGTCGGCCGCAGTGCGACCGCCGCGGGCGGTGAAGTCGAAGGGGTCGGCCGTCGTCAGCGCGACGTTCGCCGCATCCGTCATGGCGACCCACGCACCCGCGCCCACGGCGCCGTCGACGCCGCCGCCCGCCACGACCATCACGAAGGTCTGGCCGTGGCTCAGGTCGCTCGCCGCGGCGGGTACGAACTTGTAGATCGAGCCCGAGCCGTTCTCATCGACGAAGTACATGTTGCCAGCGGTGTCGAACTGGATGCCCTCGTGCGAGACCGACGGGACGTTGCTCAGCCAGCGCCAGATGGCGTCGGCGGGGCTCGTGGCCGTGGTGGGGTTCGCCAGCTCGAAGAGCCGGCCGCCGCCGGTCCACTCCTCGGCGGTGAGCAGGGTGCCCGTCGGCGTCACGACCGCGGGGTCGAGTCCTCCGTAGTTGTCGTTCTGGTGATCCCAGCCGTCCGTCGGATCGGTGTCGAAGGCGGAGCCGGGGATGCCTTCGAGCAGGATCACGGCCTCGCCCGTGTCGCGGTTCAGGCGCGTCACGCCGGCGCCGTTACCCACCTCGTGGGGGATGAAGACGAGCTCGGCGTCATCGCCCCCGAAGTCGATCATGTCCCAGTTGCCGAACGTCGCCGGGTAGACCTCGCCCCGCGCCGCGAAGTCGGCTGCGAGGCTCGAGCGACTGGCGACGAACTCCTGGCTGTAGTTCGGCGGCACCGCGAAGGGTGCCGTCTGGAACGACGCGGTGTCGGAGTTGGTGTTGGGCGTGGTCAGGGGCTCGAAGTAGCACCCCACCTGGGTGCCGATGGCCAGCAGGGCCGTACTCACGGCCGCATTCAGGACACGCGTCTTCATCGAATCGAAACCTTCTTCACTCATCATGGTTCGCGTGCGGTCGAAACGAGAAGCTCACGTCTTCGAGAGCCACCGGCCCCACGGCTAGTCCACCGTGCCCTGGTTCACCTGAGCGCGCGCGACCGACGCGCGCACCACCGGAATCTCGTCGTCTTCGAGCGCGGGCATCCGCTTCTTTCTCTCGAGCGCTGCCTCCACGTAGGGCGCGAGCTCTTCGGCCTTGCTCGCCTCGCGCGCATCCCGGTCTGCAGCGAACTCGGGCAGCACCTCCTTCGAGAAGAGCTCGAGCGCATCGCAGATGTGCTCGTGGCGGTTGTTGCCGGCCTGCTGCATCAGGATCACCTGATCGACGCCCGAGGCCTGCATCGCGCGCAGGTGCGCCGCGAAGTCGTCCGGTGTTCCGATCCCCGGCGCGTGGCCGAACTGCGAGGGATCATCGGTCTTCGCCAGCTCGATGAGCTTCTCGGTCTTGCCCTCGCGCTCGGCCCGGAATCGCTTCCAGAGCTGTGACCGGCCCGGCACGCTGTCGCGCGCGACCAGCGACTGCAGCGCATAGCCGAAGAACTCGAAGCCCTCCTGCCCGCGGCGGATCGCCTCGACCCGGTCCTCGTGGATCGAGAACGACGACACCAGCGCGATGTTCGCGTTGACCGAGTGACCGATGGGAACGCACTGATCGCTCTTGATGATGTCGTAGTAGATGCGGCTCCAGGCCCGCGCCTCTTCGGGATCGACGAACGAGAACGCCAGCGCGCCGAGACCCAGACTCGCCGCGACCTTGATCGTGTCGCGATTCGTGCACGCCATCCACATGGGGGGATGCGGCTTCTGCAGAGGCTTCGGGAGCACGTTGCGGCACGGCATCGAGAACGACTCACCCGCGTAGCCGGGATACGGGTCCATCACCATCATGTTCGCGATCTGCTCCGCCGCCTCGAGCGACATGGCGCGCTTGGTCTTCGCGGGAATGTCGAAGCCGTGCAGCTCGAGGCGCGTGGCGCCCTCGCCGATGCCGAAGTCGACGCGCCCGTCGGAGAGCAGATCGAGCGTCGCGATGCACTCGGCCGTCCGCGCCGGGTGGTTGTAGTTCGCGATCACCTGCCGGATGCCGTGCCCGAGCCGGATCCGCTCGGTACGCGACGCCGCAGCGGCCAGAAACACCTCGGGCGCCGAGGAGTGCGAGTACTCCTCGAGGAAGTGATGCTCGACCTCCCACGCGTAGTCGATGCCGAGCTCGTCGGCGAGCACGACCTGATCGAGCGCCTCGCCGAAGAGTCGATGCTCGGCTCCGTCGGGCCAGGGGCGGGGGAGCTGCATCTCGTAGAACACGCCGAATCGCATGTGATCTCCTCAGTGGGGCACCAGCGCGGGGCCCGGACGCGTCGAGGCCTTCGAGCCCGTCGCGTGCTGACATGACATCCATACACGGGCCCGAAGCCCGAACGCAACTCGAACTTCCCGATCTCATCTGGAGGCGTCGCGACGAGAAGCGAGCCATCTCGGACTCCCCGCTATCGACGTCGCCTGCGCTTCGCCAGCACCTCGCGGCGGAAGCGCTGCACCACCGGCATCCGATCGATCCAGGGCGACGCGTCGCAGCGGGCGGGGTCGAGGGGGCTGGGCTTCCCTGCGAAGCCCGGCGGGATCTGAGTAACCCACTCGGGCGGGTCCTCGCTGTCGTCGAGGAAGTGGTACTCGTACGCCGGGACGCACAGGTCCTCGTCATGGATGACGTCGATGGCGCGCACGCCGTAGCTCGTGATCAGATTCGAGGTGACCTGGGGTGGAATGATCCAGACCTGCTTCGGTCCGGCCATGAACAGATACTGCACCTGTCGGTTCGTGGATACGATCCGGTAGCGGTCGACCACTCCACCATAGAGCCGGCTCTTCGACGTGCTCACCTCGAGGATGCCGCCGCCGAAGTCGGGCTCGAAGCCCCTCGTGAAGACGAGGGAGCCGGGATCGTTCGCGCGCGTGAAGCGTGCGATCGAGCGCCCCCGGTTCACCAGGTTGCGAGCATCCGAACGGGCCTTCTCCCGGGGTCCCGAGAAGTCGGCGAATGCGGCGATCCGGTCGTCGCCTCCGCGTCGCAGGATCCGCTCCACGGCCTGGTGATCCGTCGGGATCGAGCGTGCGTTTCGCAGAAGCGTCTCGAGCGCGGTCTGGATCTCGAGGGGCAGGTCGGTCGTCTCTTCGGCCGAGTAGCAGAACTCCTCTCCGTGCTCCGTCACCCAGCGGATCTCGCCCTTGCCGATCCAGTTCTCGGCCTCGGACCGCACGAAGTGCGAGGCCGACCTCCAGACCAGCGACACGTCCTTGTAGAAGATGCGCGGGTAGAGCGAGCGCCGGCGGCCCAGCCGCACGTAGGCGACGAAGAATCGGATGTCCGGGTTCTGGCGAGCGTCGGTGAGGTAGTAGCGCGTGTCGGAGAGGTCGATGGCGTAGCGCGGGGTGTAGCGCGCGAGCGCTCGCTCCGGGTCGCTCCGGGCAGAGCCCGCCGGACGCAGCTGGAAGCCGGCTTCCAGCAGGTCCCGGAACTCGCGCCTGATCCGACCGGGTGTCCGTTCGTCCGGCCGAGAGGAGGGAATGACGTCCGGCAGCATGAGCTCTCCGTTCAGGTCTCGACGGTGATGCGCTCCCAGCCCTTCGAGGACCGGCGAGCTCAGGATACCGGGTCGATCTCGGGAATCATCCGAGACTCCGCCAGACCGATCGGGGCGTCGTCACGAAGCACCGCTCACGCTCCGAGCTCGAGAGCCGCGAGAAGCTGCGCTCGGCGAGCTCGACGAGCTCGACGTACGAGCGGTCGTGCGTCTGGCTGAAGTCGGAGCCCCACATCACCCGCTCTGCCCCGAAGTGCCCGACCAACGCGGTCACGAACGCCTCGGCATCGGTGCCGGCCGACTCGAGCACGACCGAAGACACCTTGCAGAGCAGGTTCGGCTCGCTCGCGAGCTCGAAGAGCGGGGCGGGGTCCGAAGCGTCGGGAAAGGCGCAGTGGTCGAGAGACACGCGCACGTCCGGGAAGCGCCGCAGCACGCTCCGCAGCTCCTCCAGCTGGCTCGCGAAGATCGTGGCGATTACGTGGGCTCCCAGGCTCGCGGCCTCCTCCCACAGCGGGAACGTGCTCGGGTCCGTGAGCCAGGAAGACCCGTCGCCGGCCAACGCGAAGAGCCGCACGCCGTGCATGCCCCGGTCCGAGATCCAGTAGCGGAGCGTCTCCACGGCGTCGTCCGCGACGGCGTCGATACAGCACGCGCTGGCGAACCGCCCCGGATGCGCCACCCCTGCATCGGCCGCGTAGTCGTTGTCGTACGTATAGGCGCCGACCGCCTGCACGAGCACCGCCTGGGCGACGCCGGCCTCGTCCATGCAGGCGGCCAGCTCCTCGGCGGTATGGGGCGCTTCGAGATACCACTCTCCCGAGAGCTTCCGGGGATTCAGCGGGTACCGCTGCTTGTCGGCGCCAACGACGTGGGTATGGGTATCGATCACTCGACCGACATGGCGGCTTCGCCCCTGCGAATGGTGAGGAACTCCATCCCGTCCGGGCCACAGGTGAACCCGTAGCGGTAGCCGGCGTGGATCACGATCGAATCGTCGCCGCCGAGCGAGGCCACGCCGTCGTCGAACTCGCAGCCGCCCTTCAAGACGATCATCAGCTCGTCGTGGTCGTGGTGATGGGGCGGAACCCGGAAGCCCGCAGGCAGCAGCGAGCGGTTCATGAAGAAGCCCCCCTCCCCTCGCGCGAGCTTCTTGCGCCGGGCCCCGCTCTTCTTCGCCTGCGCGACCAGCTCCTTCGGCGGCTCCGTCCCGGGTCTGGCAGTCCGCAGGACGTCGTCCCAGTCGATCTGTTGGTAGATGAGTACGGTCGGCTCCTCGGCCATCACCTCTCTCCTCCGGCGAGCGCAACCTCGGCCGCTCGTGCGAGCTTCTCCACCTCGACGAGAGATGCGGCGACCTGGCCGGAATCGAGCTTCGAGGCCAGCGCTCGCCCTCCCGCGTGCTCGAGCATCGGCACGAGCCGATCGCGAATCTGCGCGAGTGCCCAGGGCAACATGGGCCCGTGCGCGACACGGTCGAAGTCGATGATCGTCTGGCTCTCGCCGGCCTTGTCGATGTAGTGGTAGTGCGGCTCCTGCTCGAACAGGTCGAAGCGCAGATACTCGTGGTCGTCCTCGATGCCGACGACGTGCAACGACACACCGTTGTCCTGCACGGCGGCACCGTCGAGGGCCTGTTGGATCTCGTCCATCTGCTCGCCCTCGTAGTTGGCTTCGAGCCCTGCCTCGTCGAGCAGGCGGTACTCGACGCCGATGCGGATCGCGCCCGCGTCCACCCAGGTGGTATGCGCGGGGTCCGGCGGGATGGGCGGAACGGTGTAGACGGTGCCTGTCACCTGGGCTCCTCCTGTTCGAGCCGCCCGAAGACGCGGTGGGCGGTGCCCGAAAGCAACGACTCGCGAGCGGGTTCCGAAAGCTCGACCTCGGCGAGCCTCGCGAGCGCGTGACGGTGTCCGACGACCGGAAAGCTCGTCCCGAGCATCACCTTGCCGCGACCCGCACCGCCGATGAAGCGGATCAGCTCGGCGGACCAGTGGTGCGGCGGGAAGGCGGCCGTTCCGAGAAAGACGTTCGCGTGCTTGCCCGCCATCGCCAGGGCTTCTTCGACCCACGGCCAGCCGGTATGAGACAGCACGAAGTCGACGCTCTCGAAATAGAGGGCGGGCGCATCGATGCCGATCGGGCGACCGCACGCGCTGGGCTCGCGTCCGCCGGAGGCCCCAGCCTGCATCACCACGGGCACGTCGTGCTCGGCGGCGAGCGCGTAGTATGGGTAGTAGTCCCGGTGGTCGAAGCCGCGGTTCCAGCTGTGCGTGTGGATCTGCAGACCGACGAAGCTCGCGTGGGACAACGCCTCGGCCGCGCGGCGAAGGCCGCGGGCTCCCATCGTCGGGTCGATGGTGAAGAGCCCGGCGAAGCGACGGGGGTGCTTGCCGGCCCACTCGACCACGTCCTCGAATCGGGTCGTGAAGAGCGCGTAGTCGGTGGGCTCCGCCGTGTCGGGTACGTCTGCGGAGGGCAAGAGCAGCGCCTGGACGCCGATCTCGTCCATCCGGGCGACCATGGTCTCGACGTCGGCGAACGAGTCGTCGTCACGGCGACGGATCTTCAGCGGGATCCCCTGCGCCGCGATCGCCGCGTCCCAGCGTTCGAGCCGATCCGGCGTGAAGGCGTTGCACCAGTAGTCGATCCAGCCGCTCATTCGCGTTCGTCCCTGAACCGCTTCGGCTTGGGCGAGGTGTGCAGCTCGGTCCAGGCGTCGAGATCCCCGGGCGACGCGACCTCCACGCCGATCCGCACGCCGAGGCGCTCCTTGAGGCGCGCCTCCGCGTCGGCCGCGATGTCGGCGCGCGCCGACTCGGCGTGGCGCGTCACCACGTGCACCACCATCTCGTCCCGGTTGCCGTCGCGCGTGGCCCGCACGAAGTAGTCGGCCTCGAGCCGCGGGTCGTCGAGGGCGATCTCCCCGATCGCCTCAGGCCAGACGTTCACGCCGCGCAGCTTCACCATGTTGTCGCCGCGACCGGCGAACGGGCCCATCCGCCGAAGCCAGCTTCCACACTCGCACTGCTCGCGCGGGTAGAGGACGGAGAGGTCCTGGATGTCGTAGCGGAACTGCGGACTCCCCGTCTTGTAGATCTCGGTGATGCAGATCGAGCCGGGCTCACCTTCGGCCACCGGCTCCCCGGTCTCGGGGTCGACGATCTGCACCACGAACGCGTCCTCGAAGATGTGCAGACCCTGACGCGCCGGGCACTCGACCGAGACCCACTGCACCTCGTGGAATCCGTAGGACTGGTAGTTCGGGGCCCCCCAGACGGCCTCGAGCTTCTCGCGGTCGCCGATGTTCGGCAGTGCGCGGATGTTGAGGTCGGTCTTCGGGTCGAGCCCCATCTCGCGGGCGACGTCGGCGAGATGCAGCAGGTAGTCGCCCGTCGTGAGGATCGCCGTCGCCTGGTACTGGTGCGCGAGCTCGATCTGACGACGGCTGCTCGTCACGTTGCCCGTGCCCGTCGTGAGCACCACGCAGTTGAGCCACTTGTGGAGCGCCTCGTCGAAGGCGAACGCGCCGTTGTGGGTCGAGTACGCCCAGGCGTTGAGTACGACGTCACCCGGACGAACGCCCTGCAGGTAGAGCGCGCGCGCCATCAGGATCGCACCCGCCTCCCTGTCCCACTGCGTGTACAGGGTCGGCCGGGGGGCGCCCGTGGTGGCCCCCGACATGAACACGCGTACCGGGCTCTCGAGCACGCCTTCGAGGGATGCACCCTGATAGTCCCCCAGCGGCGGATGCGCCTCGATGCTCTTGCGGATGTCGTCGACCCGGTAGGCCGGAAACCGCGAGAGATCGTCGAGCGACTGGAGATCCGCGGGCGAGACGCCGGCCTCATCGAAGCGGCGACGGAAGAACGGCACGGCGTAGGCACTCTTCACCCGGGCCTGGAGCCGCTCGAGCTGTCGCTTCTCGATCACGCCCGGCTCGGCGAGCCAGTCGCCCTCGAAGTACTCGGGCGGCGGCGCGTGCGCGCGCATCAACGCTTCGTAGTCGACGACCTCGAAGGGCCTGCGAAAGCTCCCCACGGCTAGCTCTCCAGTCCTTCCGGTGAAGAGTCGAACGTCTGGGGCATGTGGCTGTCCGGGAATCGATAGAAGTCGACCGCATTGTCCCAGAGGATCTTGCGCTTGCTCTCTTCGGATAGACGCTCCTGCCCGAGGAACGTCTCCACCGCGTGCGGGTACTTCGAGTCGGGGTGGGGGTAGTCGGTCTCGAAGAGGATGTGCGTGTCGCCCAGCTCCTCGATCGTGTGGTAGACGAGATGCTCGTCGCACTCGGTCGTGACCCAGATGTTCTGCTTGAAGTACTCGATCGGGTCCTTGGTGCACTCGGGGGTCTCGAGCCAGCCCGCCAGCTCTACGTGCTCTTCGATGCGGTGCAGCCATGAGGGCACCCAGGCCGAGCCCGCTTCCATGTACGCGACCCGAAGCCGGGGAAAGCGCTCGTAGACGCCGTTCACGATCATCGAGAGCATCGCCATCTGCGCCTCCATCGGATGCACGCAGGTATGCCACTCCACGAAGCTCTCGAAGCGATCGTTGCCCGCGGACGTCCCTGCCAGCCCCATGAACTCGTGGGTCCCGAACGCGACGTCGAGATCCTGGAGCAGCTCCCAGAGCGGGTCGTAGTAGCGATCGCCGAGCGTGCGGTGATCGAAGGGATTCGGCCGCGCCCAGAAGCATCGTGTGCCGAGGTGCTCGTATGCGTACTGCACCTCCTCGACCGCACGGGTGATGTCGCCGAGCGGCACCGGACCCGCAGCGAGCACCATGCCTCCAGAGGTCTCGCGCATCTCCTCGGCCCAGCGGTTGTAGGCCCGCGCCATGCCGGCTTGCAGGTCGGGATCGATCCCGTCGACCCACATGTCGTAGCCCGGCCCGAAGAGCACCATCACGTCGACGCCCTCGACCCGGCCCGACTCCGCCACGCTCGCGCCGTCGAAGCCCTTGTCGACCACCGCGCCGTACTTCTCGCGCATGGCTTCGGTGGTCCAGCGCACGGCTTCCTGCTGCCGGCCGTACAGGGTCTTGTGACTCTGCGTGTAGCGGCCATCGACGGTGGCGGGGCGGAACCGGTCCATCCCCTCGAAGGGCTGCCTCCACGAGACCCGCGACTGATAGCGCTCGTCGAGGAAGCGCTCCCAGAGGTTCTTGGGCTCGACCACGTGGGCGTCGGCGTCGAAGATCTTGAAACCGTTTCGCATGACTGTGTTGCTCCGTTTCGCAGCCTCGAGGGCTTCGCTGGATCAGCTGGTTCGGGTGTCTTCGAGCCAGTCCGGCAGATCGATGGGCGGGTTGGGGAGCTTCTTGGCGCCCTTCTCGGCGAGCAGCTTCTCGAAGCCTTCGGGATCCGCCGGCCAGGAGCGGGGATCGCCCATCATGATCTCGAAGAGCTCGACGCCCTCGGGCCCGGCGATGAACGGACCGAAGGCGGCGCCGTGCTCGAGCGTGATGTGCATGCCCTTCGTGCACAGGACGTCACCGCACATCATCTCGCCCTCGAGCACGAACAGGATGTGATCGCTGTTGTGCCCGTGCTTGTGGACCATCATGCCGGGATCCCACTTGGCATAGAGGCACAGGAACTTCGGGGTGAACTCGAGCCACTTCTCCCGGATCGACACTCGGCGATCGCCGTGCTGCTGGGCGCGCACCTCCTGCCACTTCTCGTCGTCGGCGTGTCGGAAGCGCACCGCCGGCTCTCTGCTCTCTTCTCCTGCTTCTTCTACTTCTTCTGACATGGGAATCCTCAGACGGGCCTGTCGCCCGCCAACGTGACGCGGTGCATGACGCGCCGCTCGGTGTAGTCGGGCACCGCGTAGTGCTGGACGGTGCGATTGTCCCAGAACGCGATCGAGTTCGTGTCCCACGCGAACCTGCACTGATACTCGGGTGATCGGACGTGATCGTTCAAGAACGGCAGGATGAGATCGTTCTCCCGCTCGGAGAGTCCGACGATGTGCGTCGTCGAGTTGCCGTTCACGAAGAGCGCCTTGCGCCCCGTGACCGGGTGCGTGCGGACGACCGGGTGCTCGACGGGCGGCCACTGCTCGCGCGCCTTCTCGAGCCGCGCCTCGTCGAAGATGCCCGCCCGGACCGCTCGAGCCATCGGCTGCGTGATGTCGTGCACGGCGCGCAGTCCGTCTGCGAACGCGCGCACCGCCGGCGAGAGTCCCTCGTAGGCGGCGGCCGCGTTGGCAAAGCAGGTATCCCCGCCCACGCCGGGCAGCTGCACCGCCTTGAGGATCGAGCCCAGGGGAGGCTCTGCCATGAAGGTGTTGTCGCTGTGCCAGTTGTCGGCCCCCTGCCCCCTCGGCTCGATCTGGTCGAGGACCATCACCTCGGGGCGCATCGTGCTGTCGGGCGCCATCGGCGGGATGCTGATCGTCCCGAACTGCCCGGCGAAGGCCACCTGCTGATCGGGCGTGATGGCCTGATCACGGAAGAAGAGCACCCCGTGCGCGAGCAGCGCCTGCTCGATTACATCACGATCCGCTGCCGCAAGCGGCTCGCGCAGATCGACGCCGGTGATCGTCGCGCCGATCGTCGCGGTGACGGGCTGCACCCGGACACTCACGCGATCACCTCCGCGCCGAATCGTGCGAGCGAGTCGAGGTACTCGGCGCGGCTCTCGCCGGGCACGCCGATCGAGACCCAGGTGACCCCGACCGATTCGAGCGCCTCGACCTGCTCGCGAAACGCGACCGGGTCGAGCGGATCCTGGGAGTTCATCCTCGAGCCGAAGGGCACGAAGTTCACGTCGAGCCGGTCGGTCCGGCCGATGCTCGCAGCGAATTCGTTCAGATACTGGATGCGCTCGCCCAGGTCTTCGACGGTCTCGATCGATGCGGTGCGGGCCCGGCCGGCGAACTGGCCCGTGATCGGAAACGGACTCCATCCCTGTGCGTGCTCGGCGGTCCGGCGCATGGCCATCCGGGTATTGCCGCCCACCCAGATCGGCGGATGCGGGGTCTGCAACGGCGTCGGCAGCATCGTGTTCCCGGCGACGTGGAACCCGCGACCGTCGAGCTTCGTCGACTCGCCGCGCCAGGCCTGCTTCATCGCGACGAGCGCCTCGTCGGTGATCGCGTTGCGATCGGCGAAGTTCGCGCCGAGCGCATCGTACTCGCCCTCGAGATAGCCGGCCGCCACCCCCATGATGACGCGACCGCCGCTTGCGACGTCGAGACTCGCGATCGACTTCGCCGTCAGGAACGGGTTGCGGTACGGCAAGACCAGGATGTTCGTATGCAGGCGCAGTGTCGTCGTCGCAGCGGCGGCTGCCGTCAAGGAGACGAAGGGGTCGAGGCTGTGATGACCGCCCGTCGCCATCCAATCGTCGGACGGAAACGGATGCTCGGTCACCCAGCAGGCATCGAAGCCTGCTCGCTCGATGGCTGCGGCCATCTCGGTGATGGCCGCCAGGCTCGTGTACTCGTCGCCTCGCTCGACGCGATCAGTCGGCAGCTGCACCGAAAACTTCACGCAGGGACCTCGAGGTCGTAGAGCTTTGCGGCATTCGCAGAGAAGAGCCGCTGCTTGACGGGCTCGCTCAGGTCGCTGCGCTTCTCGAGGATGCTCACCGACTCGGGGAACGCGCAGTCCCAATGACAGTAGTCCGACGAATAACAGATGATGTCATCCGCCACGTTCTCGAACACGTACGGGACCATCTTCTCGTCGGGCTCGGTCGTCAGGAAGCAGCGGCCGTCGAAGTACTCCGACGGCGGCCGATCGATCTGCGGCGCCTGCTCGGGCATCATCTCCCAGTGCTCGTCGAGCCGCTCGAGCCAGAAGGGGAGCCAGCCGACGCCCGCCTCGAGGAACCCGACGCGAAGCTCGGGGAAGCGGGCCAGGATGCCGCCCACCGTGAAGTTGAACACCGCGTGCATCGCCCCGAGCGGATGCGTGAGCGCGTGGATGCCGAGCCGCGTGTCGTAGCGATCGAGGGCGAAGGGCGTCTGCCCGGGCGCCTGGCCGCCGCCGTGCGTGCACACCGCCACGCCGAGCCGCTGTGCGGTCTCCCACACCACGTCGAAGCTCGGGTCGTCGAGGTTCTTGTCACGGATGTGCGTGGCCGTGACCATCCCCACGAAGCCGTGGTGGGTCACGCAACGCTCGAGCTCCTCGGCGGCTGCCTTCGGCTCGATCATCGGGAGCTTCGCGACGAGCTTCAGACGATCGGGCGCATGGCTCGCGTACTCGGCACGGGCGTCGTTCAGTGTGCTGCAGAGCGCTGCCGAGAAGTCGACGTCGTCCATCGCCCACTCTTCTCCTGAGCCGGGCGGAAAGAGGACGGCCACGTCGATCCCTTCGAGATCCATGTCCGGCATGCGCTTCTCGGCGTCGAACATGCCGGGCTGCGTCGGCACCGAGAACTCCAGATCGTCCTCATCCGGGATGACCTCCTCGGCCGAGTCGTGCGCGCGCAGCCCGCCACCGGGCACGCTCGCGTACTTCTTTCGCATCGCGGCGACGTACTCGCGCATGGTGGACTCGAACTTCGCGGGGATGCGCCGGCGCCAGCCGAGGGGCTCGCCGCCGTGTCCATCCGCGTCGATCACGTAGTGGCCGAATCTTCCCATGTCGTCCTCCTTTGCCTTTCGCTTGCCTTCGCCGATGCCGCTCTCTCTCGCTAGCGGCCGAGCAGCCGGTTCATGACGTCTTCGATCACCGCATCCGCGCGGCGCCTGAGCTCATCCTTCGCGACCCCGCCAACGGGGTGGGCGATGGCCACGATGCGTGCGCCCTCGAGCCCGGCCTGCTCGCCGGACTGTCGCGCCAGATCGGCGAACTTGTCGGTCGCCACCACGACCGTGGGCGTGCCGAGTGCTTCCAGCCTTGCCGTGTCGTGGAGACTCCACGACGTGCAAGAGCCTCAATCCGCGGTCCCGGTCAGGACCAGATCCGCGCCGTCCGCGAGCTCGCCGATCAGCCCGTCATCGCACGGCGTCGCTGCGGTGCGCTTGCGACGGACCCCGACGAACTCGACGCCGGCCCGCTCGGCGAGACGCTCCGCGACGCGCGTCATCACGAGGGCCGCGCTCGGCTTGCCATTGTCGAGCACGGCGAGACGCCGGCCCGAGAGCAGGTCCGGCGAGTCGGCGAGCGCGACGCCACGTTCGCCCACGCTTCCTTCGGGTGACAGGATTCTCATGGTCCGCTCCTCACTGCCTCTGGTTGTCTTCGGTCCGATCAGGGCTCGATCGGCAACGTCACGCTGCTGGTCATCCCCCAGCTCGGAATCACGCACGAGTGCTTGCCGGCACCGCCGGCGACCAGCACACGGATGTTGTCCGGGTGGTCGGTCATGGGCATCGCGTCGTCGTCGTCGAGGGCCTTCAGCCAGGGTCGGTACTGCACCACGTCGAACGCGTCGCGCAGCACGTCCACCGGAAGCCGGGCCCGTTCATAGAGATACGACTGCACGTCGCGCCGGGTCCAGCCCGCGGCGGCGATCGTCGATGCATGCTCGGGACCGAGCACGACGAAGAACTCGGCAGACGAGACCGGCGCGTTGTTCGAGCCGAGCGTCGCCATCACGCTGGCGCCCTTGTCGAGAATCGCCTCGGGCGCGTCGCTCTCCATGTCGTGGAAGTTGTGCGGGTTCTCGCCGCAGTGGATCGTGACGGCACTCGGTGCATCGACGCCGACGCTGCGCGGATAGGCTTCCCACGGTGATGCCGCCTCGTTCTCGGCGATGCAGTAGCCGTACTTCGACGGCTGCCCTTGCGTGGACGCGTCGCCATCGCCGGGCCGCGCCCCCGCGACGTGCAGCAGGATCAGCCGAATCGCCCGCCCCACCGTCGCGTTCGAACGATTGCCGGGACCGAACGTGCCGAGCCCCGCGTTGAAGCCGAGCTCCGTAGCCGCCGCGCCGTGCACGATGAGCAGCGGCGCGACCGGATGCGTGGTGGCGTTCACGCCACGGAGGTTCAGCTCCGGCCGAGCGAGCGCACGGACCGCGCTGACGAGCACCGGCAGGACGCCGGGGGCGCAACCTGCGAGCACGGCGTTGATCGCGATCGAGCGACGCGTGGCTTCGCCCAGCCGCGGCTCGAGCGTCGCGATGACCTCGTCGGGGTCGAGGGGCTCGCTCCCGCTCGTGCTCGCGAGCATCGCGTCGACGCGATCCTTGGTCGGCGGGATGAGCGGAAGACCGTCCCCCCAGCCCTTCGCCTCGAACAGCTCGATCAGCTCTTCGGGGGAGTCCGTCGACAGCTCGAGCTCTTCGGTCATGCGCGCCCCTCCGTGCCGACCGGCCGCACGAGCTGCCCGGGCAGCGCCGTCTGGAGCTTGCCATCGAGCACGATCGGCTCGCCGTTGACGATCGTCGCCGCGAAGCCGCGGGGGCGTGCAGAGAACCGCCCCTGCCCGCCCGGCAGGTCGTACACCATCCGCTTGGTGCCGGGTCCGACCGTCGCGGGATCGAAGATCATGATGTCGGCCGCAAAGCCCGGCAGCAGCGCGCCACGGCCGGCGAAGCCCGCCATCGCGGCCGGCACCTGGGTGAGCTGGCGGATCCCCTCCTCGAGCGTCCACACCTCGCGGTCGAGCACCCACGCCCGCAGGAAGTACGTCGACCAGTCCGCGCCATCGTCGCGATCGAGGTGCGCGCCGCCGTCGGACACGCCCATCAGCATCGACGGGTGCTTCATGCACTCTTCGACGGTCTTCGCCCACTCCGGGGTCTTGTTCTCCCAGCGGAACTTCATCTTCAGGTCTTCGGAGAGCGCCAGATCGATCATCACGTCGGCGGGCGCCTTGCCCATCTCTTTCGCGAGCTCCGCCATCGTGCGGCGCAGGTACTTCTCGTTGCGCGGATCGGTCACCTCGTCGACGAACGTCACGTCCCAATGCGGCGGCGGCAACGTCGAGCCGGCATCGGGATCGCGGTTGGGGTGCTCGACCGCGGTGCGGAGCACGTCGCGCACGGCCGGGTCGTTCAGCTTCGCGCGCTTCTCTTCGTGGCTGAGGCTCATCAGGGCGTGCCAGGGGAAGACCCCTGCGTAGAGCGGCGTGCCCGCATCGAGATCGATTGGGCGATCGAAGGGGTGATTGCGCAGCAGCGAGAAGATGGCTGCACCGCGGCGGGCCGCATCGTCGAGGAAGCGCTTCGCGTTGTCCCAGCCGGCCGTCGGCGCGTCGACCTTGTCGCGGCCACCGACGCCCTGGATGACGATCGGAAGCCGGCTCTTCTGCCCCAGCTCGATCAGGAGCTCCTCGTCTTCTTCGTTGAGCCCGCCGATCACGCTCTTCGGCAGGTACGAGATGCTGCCACCCCCTGCGAGCCCGGCCTCCTCGCAGAGCGCGACCAGCTCTTCGCGCGCCGAGTAGCGGCTCGGAATCGGTCGGTCGTCGCCATCGACCTGGGTGGGTACCGATGAAGACGAGAAGCCGGCGGCGCCTGCCGCCATCGCTTCGCGCACGAGCGCGCGCATCTCGGCGACTTCGGCCGCTGTGGCGTGCCGCTCGGAGCCATCGGCCCCCATCACGAAGCGGCGGATGCTCGAGTGGCCGATGTAGCAGGCGAGATTCACCCCGAGGCTTCGCTCGCGGGCGGCGAGGTATTCGGGGAAGGACTCGAAATCCCAGCTCACTCCGTCGAGGGCGACGGGCTCCATCCCCTCGACCTTCGCGAACATCGCCTTGATGTACGGGCGCGCGTCGGAGCGGGTCGGGGCGATCGAGAACCCGCAGTTGCCCGCGAGCACGGTCGTCACGCCGTGGTAGCAGGACGACGTCGCGTAGGGGTCGAAGGTCAGCTGCGGATCGTAGTGCGTGTGCGCGTCGATGATGCCGGGTGCGACGATCATGCCCTCGGCATCGATCACGCGCTCGGCGTCCTTCGCCCCGGGCACGTGGCCCACCGCTGCAATGCGACCGTCCTTGACGGCGACGTCTGCGCGACGCCGGGAGAGGCCGGTCCCGTCGACCACGATGCCACCTCGAATGACGAGGTCCCAGGCCATCAGGCGACGCTCCCTTCGAACGTGTCGAGCAGCTTCCTCAGGATGCGGTCCGTATCCTTCAAGTCGGTCTCCGACAGCGGCTCGAGGAGATCCTGCGTCGCGTCGAGGAACGCGTGGAAGACCTGATCCTGCACGGCGACCCCCTCGTCTGTCAGCGACACGACGCTGCCGCGCCCATCACTGGGATCGGGAGCACGCTCGACGAGCCGCTGCTCTTCGAGGCGCTTCAGGATCTTGGTCATGCCTCCGGAAGAGCGCTGCAGCCGGCTGTAGAGCTTGCTCGGTGAGAGTCGATATGGCGGGCCCGCTCGCCGCAGCGCGGCGAGCACCCCGTAGTCGCCGGACGAGAGCCCGAACGGCGCGAGGACTTCCTGCTGAAACCCCTCGATCAGCACGGACAGACGAGCCAATCGCACCATCGGCGGAAAGGTCGTCGTGTCCAGCTCGGGGTGCTCACGCTCCCAGGCCGTCGAGAGGTCGTCGATCCAGCCCATTCCGTCGCTCCATGCAGTGTGCCACTCTTATACTAACCAGAAAGCTTTCGGGCAAGGTAAATCTCCCTTCGCTCCATGAGAGGGCACGGAGTCATGAGCGAACCGATCGTCGTCTGCCTCGGGTACCCCGCGCTCCTCGGCGACCGCTTCGCCGAGCGCGTGCGTGCCATCGACCCCCGGATCGAGGTCGTCGGCCTGCCGGTCGACCCCGGTACGGACTGGGTGACCGTGCCCCCCGACCAGCCTCACGAAGAGCCGCCGCCCTGGGCCATCGGTCGAGCCGACGAGCGACGGAGCGCGCTCGAACGCGCCGAGGTGCTGATTCAGCTGCACACGCCAAAGGACCTGATGACGCTCGCGCCTCGCCTGCGCTGGCTGCAGGGCTTCGGGGCCGGCGTCGACCAGTTCGTGGTCGCGGGCGTGACCCGCGACCGGGTGATCGTCACCAATGCCTCCGGCGTGAGCGCGGGATCGATGGCCGAGTTCGTGATCGGCAGGCTGCTCCAGATCTGGAAACGCTTCCCGGAGGCCGAGGCCCACCAGCGCAATCACGACTACATCCGCACCTACGGCCGCAGCTTCGCCGGCTCGGTGATCGGGATCGTCGGCCTGGGGAGCATCGGCGTGGCCGTGGCGAAGCGCGCACGCGCGATGGGCGTCCACGTCCTCGGGCTGAAACGAAGCGTCTCGAGCGGTGATCTCGGCGACGCCGACGAGATCTTCGGCCCAGACCAGCTCCATGAGATGCTCGGGCGCTGCGATGCAGTGGTCGTGACGGCACCGGCCACACCCGAGACCCATCACTTGATCGATCGCGCCGCCCTCGCGGCAGCGAAGCCCGGCGCCATGCTGGTGAACGTCGCGCGGGGCTCACTCGTCGATGAAGACGCGGTCATCGAGGCGCTCGAATCCGGTCAGCTCTCCGCTGCCGCTCTGGATGTCTTCGAGCAGGAGCCCCTCCCGGCGGACAGCCCGATCTGGGACACCCCGAACCTCTGGGTCTCGGCCCACTCGTCGGTCTCGGTCGACCGCTACGTCGACGACGTCTTCGATCTCTTCGAGGACAACCTCCGGCGCTACACAGCCGGAGAGCCGCTGCGCAACCGCGTCGACATGGAGTCGCTCGGGTTCGGCTGATCGTGGGACCCTCGCGATTCGTCGCGGTCCGATACCATCCTCGCAGACCAGTGAATCCGGCCGCGACGATCGGACTCGAGGCTCGAGCGGCGCTGGTCGGCCCGGGTCGTTCCGGGCAGTTCGTCGGAAGTGAGCCATGTTCGCTTTCCAGGGAGTCATGAAGCGAGCATGAAGACGCCCGAGAGCCTCCAGACTCTCCTCGACTACGGGATCATTCGAGAAGTCGTACGCCCCTTGATGAGTGGCAAGGAGGCGCAGGTCTTCGTGGTCCTGGCCGGTGGCGAGCGGTGTGTCGCGAAGGTCTACAAAGAGGCCCATCAGCGCACGTTCAAGCATCGGTCGAGCTACACGGAGGGCCGGCGCACCCGCAACACCCGTGACCAACGCGCCCGGAGCAAGCGCACCCAGCACGGTCGAAAGGTCGACGAGGACGCCTGGCGCACGACCGAGGCGGACATGATCTATCGCCTGCGCGATGCAGGCGTGCGGGTGCCCGAGCCCATCAACTTCGTCGATGGCGTACTGGTGATGGAGCTCGTCAAGGATGCCGAAGGGCATGCAGCTCCGCGCCTCGGCGACCTGTCCTTCTCGCCGAGCGAAGCCCTCGAGATCTATCTGCAGCTGATTCGCGAAGTGGTCCGCATGCTCTGCGCAGGCGTGATCCACGGCGATCTGTCCGAGTTCAACGTGCTGATGGGCCACGACGGCCCCGTGGTCATCGACTTCCCCCAAGCGGTGGACCCGGCGCACAATGCGAATGCCCGGGAGCTGCTGCTCCGAGACGTCGAGAACCTGCACCGCTTTCTCGCGCGCTTCGCCCCCGATCGCCCCGTGCTGCGGTACGGCGAAGAGATCTGGTCACTCTTCCAGGAGAACCAGCTCCGACCCGATAGCCCGCTGAGTGGCCACTACAAGGCGGCCGAGGGCAAGGCCGACACCGGAGAGGTGATGGCGTTGATCGAGGACGCCAAGCGTGACGAAGAGGTGCGCCGTGGCGGTCGGCGGTCCAGAGCGGAAGAAGAAGAGGACGAAAGGGACGAAGCCGACGTGCGGGCACCGGTCCGCGCGAAGGCCCCTGCTTCGTTCCGAACCGTGGTCGACTTCGGCAAGAAGACCGAGCCTCGACGACCGGCCAGAGCGGCCAAATCAGCCAAGGATGCCCCGAAGAAGAGCCGACGCCGACGCGGGGGCAAGAAGCGCCCCGAGCCTGCCCGAGAGGCGGAGGATCGGGCCCCGCGAGTCGAAGCGACGACCGACGCGTCGAAGCCTGCAAGCCGGAAGCGGCGACGCAGGAGAGCGGGCAGTGGCGCCCACGCAAAGGCCGGCGCGGGGAAGAAGCCCGAAGTCGCAGAGACAGACGCCCAGACGATGACCGCAGGCGGGAAGGCGGCCGCGGTGTGGCGCGAATCGCGATGCCCAACCTCGGCTACGCGGGGGCGGGAAATCGCGCGGTCGAATGGCTGCGCGTCGGAGAAGCAGCGCGAGCCGAGTTCTTGTTGTTGTTGACTGCCGATGTCGAACTCGAGCCCGATTTCGCCCGGGCACTCTTCTCCGAGATGGCGGCGCGGAGCGACGTCGCGCTTGCGACGGGAAAGCTGCTGCGACGCGACGGAGTCACGCTCGACAGCGCAGGGATTCGCTTGCCGCTGCATCGCCGACCGCGCGATCGCGGTAGCGAGCAGCCGGACCGCGGACAGTTCGACGCCGTCGAGGAAGTCTTCGGCGCGACGGGTGCGGCGCTCGGCTTGCGGGCGGCGTTCGTCTCGGATCTCGAAGTCGAGGGCGAACTCTTCGATGCGGACTTCTTCATGTACCACGAGGATACGGACCTCTCGTGGCGCGCCGGGTTGTTGGGCTTGAAGG
>CAYYSY010000241.1:0-8137 GCA_964474355.1 uncultured Spirochaetaceae bacterium
GCGCCGATGGACTCCGACGCGAGCCCCTTCCAAACACATCTTCATCACCGGCGGGGTGCTTTCGTCGCTCGGGAAGGGGCTCGCGTCGGCGTCCATCGGCGCGCTCCTCGAGGCGCGCGGGCTGCGCATCACGTTCCTGAAGCTCGACCCCTACCTGAACGTCGATCCCGGCACGATGAACCCGTTCCAGCACGGCGAGGTCTACGTCACGGAGGACGGCGCCGAGACCGACCTCGACCTCGGCCACTACGAGCGCTTCACCATGAGCCGGATGGGCCAGGTCAACAACATGACCGCGGGCCGCATCTACGACGCGGTGCTCTCGAAGGAGCGCCGCGGCGACTACCTCGGCGGCACCGTCCAGGTGATCCCCCACGTGACCGACGAGATCAAGGCGTCGATCCGTCGCGGCGCCGAGGGCGCGGACGTGATCCTGGTCGAGATCGGCGGCACGGTGGGCGACATCGAGTCGCTGCCCTTCCTCGAAGCCATCCGCCAGCTTCGGGGCGACGTGGGCCGAGAGCACACCTGCTTCATCCACGTCGCGCCGGTGATCTATCAGGCGGCCGCGGGCGAGGTGAAGACGAAGCCCGTGCAGCACAGCGTGAAGGAGCTGCAGGCGGTCGGCCTCGCGCCCGACATCATCCTCTGCCGCACCGACAGGTTCCTCTCGAAGAGCATCAAGGAGAAGATCGCGCTCTTCTGCAACGTGGACGAAGACGCGGTGATCACGGCCAAGGACGTGTCGAGCATCTACGAGGTGCCGACCGTTTTCCACGCCGAGGGGCTCGACGAGAAGATCGCCCAGGTGCTGAACATCTGGACGGGGGCGCCCGATCTTCGCAAGTGGGAGCGGCTGCTCGAGGCGCAGCGCAACCCGGAAGGCGAGGTGCGGATCGCGATGGTCGGCAAGTACGTCGATCTGACCGAGAGCTACAAGAGCCTGAACGAGGCGCTCGTGCACGGCGGCCTCGCGCTGCGCTTGAAGGTCCACATCGACTACTACGACTCGGAGAAGCTCGAGGATCCGAGCGTGCTGAAGGACGTCGACGGCATCCTCGTGCCGCATGGCTTCGGAGCTCGGGGCGCAGAGGGCAAGATCCGGGCGATCCAGTATGCGCGGGAGAACCGCATCCCGTATCTGGGGATCTGCTACGGCATGCAGATGGCGGTGTGCGAGTTCGCCCGTCACGTCGCCGGTCTCGACGGCGCGAACAGCGCCGAGGTCGATCCCGAGACGCCGCACCCGGTGATCACGATCCTTCCGGGACAGGACGAGGTCGAAGGCCTCGGCGGCAGCATGCGGCTCGGCGCCTATCCCTGCGTGCTGACCGACGGGAGCCGGGCGCTCAAGATCTACGGCGAGCGCGAGATCAGCGAGCGCCACCGCCACCGCTACGAGTTCAATCCCGACTACAAGGCGCGCCTCGAGGAGGCGGGCCTGGTCTTCAGCGGCACGTCGCCCGACGGCCGCCTCGCCGAGATGGTCGAGATCCCCGATCACCCGTTCTTCGTCGCGAGCCAGTTCCACCCGGAGTTCGCCTCGAAGCCGTTCGCCGCGCACCCGATGTTCAAGGCCTTCGTGCAGGCGGCGTTCGATCAGCAGGACGGCGAAGACTGAGAGACAGCGGGCGAGGGCGGCTCCGGCTGGCCCTCACCGCGATCGCGCCGGTCCGGTCATCGGTGCGGCTCTCGCTGGGTCTGCCAGCCCGGACGGGGCTGGTGCCGGCCTCGGGTTCCGGGCCGCGCCGTGCCCGCGCACTCCCGCCAGCCTCGGCGGCCGCTGAGGGCCGTCTGAAGTCCTCCTGCGACTCCTCCGTGCCCTGAGCCGCTCTTCAGCGGTGCGTGCGGCCCCGGATCCCGAGGTCAGGGGTCGAGAATCTGATCAAGATTTCTGCTGATCATTTTAAAATCGTGATATCCGACCAAAGGTGCGGCCTGGAACGGTTTTTCCGGTCGTGGCAGATGTTGTGTCTCCTTGTTTTGATTGATGTGAAGATTGCAGCAATCAAAATTGCATTGAATACACACTCAAGTGAGGTACTTGTTTGTCCGTGAAGAAAAGCGGGATGTGGATGGCAATCAAAGTGATCGAGTCCATGTCCCCGAGCCGGTGGAAGCGTCGAATGGTTGGGGTCGATCGCTCGGACAACCGACAGGGACGCAACGAGGCCGGCATGGGTCGAGACACGAAGAGGGGGGCAGCCCCTCGGGCTCGGGCCCGCAAGGAGAACGCCATGGAACTCCACAGTTCTCGCACTCGCGATTTCACGAGCAGGACGCTGCGCGTATGGATCACGATGCTCGCAGTGGCTTCACTGGGCCTCGCCGGATGCGCGGCGATGACCAGCACGACCGACGAGGTGGCGATCGAGCCGCGGGGACCGGGGTACGCCTTCGCCACCATCGAGGATGCCGTCATCGATGCGATGGCCTTCTCGGTGATGGACGCACGCCGGACCGGCCAGTCCGACCGCATGTACGGTGGCGCCATCTCGATGGTCGAAGGCGGGTACACCTACGCCGAGCCGGTCGTCGCGAGCTCGTGGAAGCCGCTGGACATCCGGTACCGGATCACCAGCGCGGACGTCGCGCGATTCCACGTGTACCCCGAGGCCAGGGACATGCGCGAGAACCAGCAGCGTGAGCACTGCACGCGCTGGGACCGGGTGAGCGTGGACGACCGGGACCCCCGCCACCGCACGCTCTACTTCCTGACGCCCAGCATGATGGTGAAGGCGTACCACGGAAAGAGCCTGCCGGTCCAGGAGGTGGCTCGTCTCGATCGGGCGCACGATGGCCTGATGCTCGTGCAGAACGTGACCCCCATGCCCTGAGCCGCATCCGGCCGCCTGTCCGGACGGCTCCGGCACTCGGCGACCATGCCGCCGCAGCGGCGCCGAGGGGGACGGAGGGACAGGCGGCCACCCCTTCCCAGAGGAGATCGGGGCATGACCAAGGGCCCCCGCCATCGAGGCGGGGGCCCGTTTGCGTCCCGCCCCCGGCGCATCGCCTGGCAGTCGGATTCGGGCAGGATTCTCGGGAGGTCGTGACCGCGCCCGTCACACCCATCTCGTTTCATGGGCTCCGAACCCGATCCCCAGGAGACCCCATGAGCCCGACATCCCCCTTCGCTGGTCCCCTCGTCGTCTGCGATCAGCCGCGTGGTCTCGAGGTCGTGCGCTGCCGGCACTTCGCTCCCGGCGCGACCGAAGACGTCGAGCACGGCGGCGCGGCGCAGATGAGGCTGCCTCTCGGAGAGTGGATCGTGGGCCTGCGCGAGCCTCGCGCGGTCGCCGAGCTGCCGTGAGCTCCGCGCGGTGCTCGGGGCCCATCCGGACGTCGCGCGGCCGGATCATTCCGGCCCCAACCCCTTGAGATTCCTGCGAGAATGGCTAAAACACAGCGCTCGCGTGGAGCATTAGCTCAGCTGGCTAGAGCACCGTCTTCACACGGCGGGGGTCGCTGGTTCAAGTCCAGCATGCTCCACCACGCCTCTCCACGCTGCCACGCACGCCCCCACCCGGGCAAAGCCCAGCAGCGTCGTGGCCCGGTAGCTCAGCTGGATAGAGCACTAGCCTCCGAAGCTAGGGGTCGCGCGTTCGAATCGCGCCCGGGTCACCACTTAAATCACGTGCGTAGCACCGAGCTCGCGCCGTCCGACTAGCTTCGGCCCGAAGCTAGGGGCGATCTGCGAGCGATGAGCGAGCAGATCGTATGAGCGCATCGATGGGCTGCGAAGCGGCCCATTGATGTGCGAAGGGAATGCGCGTTCGAATCGCACCCGGGTCACCATTTCAATTCGCGCGGATCCCGTGAGTTCGATCCATCGGGCCAGCTTCGGAAAGAAGCTGGGGGCGGATCTGCGAGCGATGAGCGAGCAGATCCGTATGAATCGCGCCGATTCGCTGCCGTCGGGCGGCGGATTGGCGTGAGAAGGGAATGTGCGTTCGATCGTGGGCCGCAACGCGGCCCGCTCGCCTCGCCGCAAAGCGGCGAGAGCAATCGCACCCGGGTCACCACTTCACTGCGCGCACTCAGCCGGCGCGCCCCCGCCAGCGTCGCTCATCGAGCCACCGAGCCGGACCGAGCCGATCGATCCTGCGGCGACGCTGCGCGTCCGCGACTTCGATATCCTCGAGTGGCACCTGGAGTCCACTCGGAGGAGCCGCCGTGTCCACTCGAACCCTCGGCCTCGCACTCTTCGGGATCGGCGCCGCGACCGTCGTCGGGGTGAGCTGGGTGGCCCCCTGGTGGACCTCTCCGGTGTGGAGCAGCGCGCCCACGGCACACTTCGACGGCACGGCGTGGGCCGTGTTCGGTCCCATCTTCATGGCGATGTCGATCGCCATGCCCGTCGGGATGGTGCTGACCGTCTGCGGCGTGATGCTGCTGGGGAAGGATGGGGCCGAGCGGACGTGGCCGCCCATCGTCGCGGCCCTGCTCGTGTGCGGGAGCCTCTTCTATCCGCCGACCCTCGGCTTCTACCCGGTGGTCTTCGGCATCGCGGGTGGCTTCATCCTCGTCTTCTTCTTCGGGTCACTCTGGTACTGGGCAAGTCGGCGGCGCCGGCTCGCCCCGGCCCGCAAGGTCTCGGCGGACCTGCAGATGCTCGGGTACGTCCTGTTCCTGCTCGCGGCCGTGCAGCTGTGCGCGGTGCTGGGCAATCCGTTCTCCGGTCTGCTGGTGCCCGAGCGGCTCGAGCCGGGCGACCTGCCGTACCAGTACAGCATGGCCACGCGATCGATCATCTACCTCGCGGCGGGCTGGGGCATGCTCTTCGTGGCCCACCTCCGAGCGGCGAGGGCGGACTCGCAATGAACGCGACCGCGCGGACGGCCCGAGCGCCCGCGCATCGTCTCCTCGCCGCGTCCGCTGTCGTTCATGGGAGCGCGATCTCACTCGGTCTGTCGGGAAGCCGACATCGGGTCGTGGCGTCGGTCCGGTCCGGCCTGCCCAGGATCGGCGCAGAGTGCTGCACGGTCATCCATCAGGAGGCAGTCGACCGCTTGCAGAGGCAGCGTTGGGCCGCACGATCTTCAGCGACTCGCGATGGCATGTGCTCTGCATGGATGGCATACAGGGGTAGATGCTGCGTGCGTGGGCGAGTGGGGGTTAGAGTTCGGGTGGGCCCTGGGCTCGAAGGAGGGTGATGATGAATCCTGCCACGGAAGACCGGACCAAGAACCAAGGTGAGGCCGATCGGCACGCTCTCGAGTCGGATCACAAGACGCTTCGTGGGCTCATGGACCAGATGGGTGGATTGGTCGCGAAGCTCGCGGCAGGCGACTCGTCGGTCGAGACCGAGATGTCGGGACTGCTCGATGAGTTCCGTCGGCTGCTCGTGCTGCACTTCGATCGGGAAGAAGAGAGTGGTGTCCTCGAGCAGGCAGCCGAAGCGCAGCCTCGCTTCGGTCGGCGCGTCGACGAGCTGCTCCTCGAGCACGGCGAGATGCGGCAGTCGGTGGACGAGCTCTCGGCCGGGCCCGGAGGAAGAGGTTGGGGCGACTTCCAGACCCGTTTCGATTCGTTTCGCAGTGTATTCGAGACTCACGAGCAGGCCGAGAACGAGGTGCTGATGGGCGCCTATCTCGACGACATCGGCGGCCACGACTGACGTCGTAGCCGGTCGGCTTCGGTGTGAGCGGTCGCTGGGCATGTCGTGTGCTGGCCGCGTGCCCGCCCTGGCGGGGCACGGTCCTGCTCCGCGCGCAGTCTGGAGGCCGCGGCCGCGCACCAGCCTCGCCTCGCCTCGCCCTTCATCTTCACCGACCTCCACACGATCGACGACGTGCTGGCGTACACCGGGTACATGCGCGAGAGCGTGCTCCACATGTACTGGTGGATGCTCGCCTCGTTCAGCTCGGTCGATCTGCGCACGATCAATCACGACCCGACCTTCTACAGCGTCGAGATGTTCTCGTTCGTGAACGTCGCCTCGGTCCTCTACTTCTTCCACCTGAACCAGAAGCGCTCGCCCTGGCGCTACGTCGTCGCCGTGCTCGGTTGCGGCGAGCCCGTGGCCGCCACCTTCATCTTCTCGTTCGCGGAGGTGTTCGGCGGCTTCGAGAACATGACCGGCGGCGTCGCGGACACGCTGCTGGCGCTGGTGTGGACCCAGTATCAGTACTTCGTCTTCCCGCTGATCTTCGGCGTGTTCGGCCTGAGGCTGCTTCGCGAGGACTGGCGGCGATGGCACTCGGCCGGGGGTGAGGCCGCGTCGGCGTGAGTCCATGTCGAGTCGGTGCTACCGGAGCGCACCGACTCGTCAATCGACCGCCGGCACCACCGTGACCGGGCAGCTCGACTGGCGAACGAGCGCCTCGCTGACGCTCCCGAGCAGCAGCTTGCGCGCGCGCGCGTGCTGGTGTGCACCGACGACGATCAGGTCGGCGCCGATCTCACTCGCCTCGGCCAGGATCGTCTCGACCGTCGGACCGGGGCGCAGGCGTACGCGCACGTCGGGCAGGCGCGAGCGCAGCCGCTCGCCGATCTCGTGGAGCCGGTGGTGCTCCTCCCGCAGCTCTCTCGCGCGCTGGTCGCGGATGTACTGCGGTCCGATGTCGTAGCCGACGAAGCCGGGCTCCGGGGCGGCGGCGTGGAGCACGGTCAGGTCGGCGCCCGTCGCCGAGGCGAGGTCGGCACCGAGCTCGATGACCCGATCGGAGACGGAGGTGAAGTCGATGGCGGCGAGGACGTGGGTGAGCATCGCTGCGTGCGATCCTACCACCCCTGGCTGGCGGTGGGCTCGGCGAATCGGCCGGGTGCGCACCCGCTGGAGGCGCCCCTCAGGCCCCGGCGAGTGCGACGCATCGGTGCACCGGCACCGCGCGCGCCTGGTTCGCGATCGCATTAACATGGGGGCGAATTTCACCGCGCCCGCTCGTGCGGGTCTATAGAGGAGCACCGAACGAAGCCATGGCCCAACTGGACCTCGACTCGAACGAAGCGGCCGTCCTGCGCGAGACCCTCGAGAGCGCCGTCTCCGAGCTCGGCTACGAGATCGCGAATACCGACTCGAAGGACTATCGAGACAAGCTGAAGGACAAGCAGGCGCTGCTGAAGCGCCTCATCGGGGACCTCGGGGGCGCTTGAGCGCGCTGCAGCGACGTCGTCGATCGCCGTCGCCGTGTGCGCTCGGCCCCGCGCCCGCCCGCGCGCCACACCGGGTCGCCGGCCCCGCGCTGCCGCCAGGGAGGAACGCTTCTTGAGCAGCACGAGCACGACGACGCGGCCCCCGATCCTGCTCGAAGGCCTGATCGAGGACCTGGGCGAGGTCGAGGCGCTCTACGAGTGCTGCGCCCCCTACACGCCGCTCGGCGGCTGGTTCCGCCCCGACCGGGAGGGGGGCGAGGCAACGAGCCCGATGTGGTTTCAGGGCGACTGGCTCCACGCCGACTTCGCCGCGCCCGGCGTCGAGCTCTTCGCGCGCAACGCACGTGTGATCGAGGCGGCGCGCGCGTTCAGCGGCGCCGAAGTCATCGAGCCGCATACCGTCTACGTGAACCTGATGGCGGCGATCGCCGAGTGCGGGCCCGCGCACACCGACAACCCGGTCTTCCGGGGACGTGACCGCACCAACACGCCCATGATGCTGCTGCGGACCATGCTGTGGTCGGGGCTCTTCGAGCGCTGGGAGATTCCGCAGGTCACGTCGATCTGGTGGATGAACGACGTCGAGGGGGGCGGCTTCTCGTACTGGTCCGAAGGCGCCGACAAGCCGCCGCGGCACCACGTCGGCGCGATGACGAACACGGCGATCGTCGGCGACAACCACCACATGTTCCACCAGGTCGAGCCAGTGGGGCCCTTCGACGAAGGCACGCGCCTCGTCGCGGCCTCGGCCGAGCTCGCCCCGGCCGGCGATGGCAGCGGCGACTGGGTCGTGCGAGAGGGTGATCGCGAGCGGTATCGCGCGCCCTTCGGCGCCTACCGGGCGAGCGTGCTCTGGAAGGCCAACGTCTACCCGAGCGAGGCGGAGCGCCGCCGCGTCGCGGACGATCTGCTCTCGCTCGAGGAGGTCGCCCGCATCTTCGACGCCGATCTCGCGCAGCGGGGCGCCTCGGTGCGCTTCGATCTCGCGCGGCTCGAGGACCCGGCCCTCGCGGCCGAGCTCGCTGGGGTCTACCCCGAGGCC
>CAYYSY010000242.1:0-7027 GCA_964474355.1 uncultured Spirochaetaceae bacterium
CCCGCGGACAAGGTCTCGCCCCATGTGCTGCGCCACGCGTTCGCCCTCGAGCAGATCGGTGGCGAACGCGTGGCGCAGCACATGGGGCGAGACCTTGTCCGCGGGCAGGTCTGCCTGGAGTGCGCGCTTGCGGATCAGCGCGAAGAAGTTCTGCCGCGTCATCGGCCCGCCGCGATTCGTCACGAAGACGGCCTGCGAACGGCCGCCCCGGCGCTTCAGCAGCGCGGGGCGCGCCTCCTCGAGATACTGCTCGAGCGCATCGAGGGCCGACTCGCCGACGGGCACCCAGCGCTCCTTCCGCCCCTTACCGACGACGCGCACGAGCCCGCCCCGGCGATCGACCGCAGCAA
Source organism: uncultured Spirochaetaceae bacterium (assembly GCA_964474355.1). Taxonomy (GTDB): domain Bacteria; phylum Myxococcota_A; class UBA9160; order UBA9160; family UBA4427; genus CAYYSY01. Next base: position 351 of record CAYYSY010000242.1, read on the forward strand.
GCGGCAGGCCGACGAGCTCGCTGACCCGCAGCCCCGCGCCGTAGAGCATCTCGAGCATCGCGCGGTCGCGATGCCCGAGCGGCGTGCCGTCGCCGCACGCCTCGATCAGGCGGTCGGTCTCCTCGGGCAGCAGCACCTTGGGCAGGGTCCGCGGGGCCTTGCCGGCGGTGACGCCTTCGAGCGGATCGGCCTTGAGCCAGCCCTCGGCCTGGGCCCACGTGAACATGCGCCGCACGGCCGAGAGCATGCGCTGGCGCGTGCGGGGGGCCAGGCCACGATCGTCGAGCTCGTGCAGGAAGGCCACGACGTCGGTTCGGCGCACGTCGGCGACGCGGTCGACGCCGCGGGCCGCCAGCGACTCGCCGAGACGGGTCAGGTCGGCGGAGTAGGCCTTGACCGTGGCGGGCGAGAGCCCGCGCTCGACCTTCACATGGATCAGGTAGGCGTCGCGCAGCTCATCGATCGTGCGCGGGCGCGACGCACTCACTCGGCGTCCTCTTCGGTCTTGCCCTCGGCGGCGACGAGCAAGGCCGCGCGCAGCGACTCGAGCATCACGAGGTCGGTCGGCTTTCGGCCACGGCCGTCCTTCAGGTAGAACGTGTCCGTCACCTGGTCCTTGATGGTCGCGGCCTTCGAGATGTAGATCTCGAGGCCGAAGTCGCCGATGCACTTCGTCACGTCGTGGAGCAGCCCGATCCGGTCGTCGGCGATGACGTCGACCACGGTGTAGAAGTCGGACTCCTCGGTCGAGATCGCGACACGCGGTGCCTTGCGCGACGGAAGCTTCGCCTGCCCGTGGCCAGGAGAGCGACGCGCCCGCAGATCCTCCACGCGCATCTCACCGCGGATCACGCCCCGCAGCGAATCGCGCAGCTCGTCCCACGCGAGCTTGAGCTCTGCCTCGCCACCGGGTGGCGTCGAGATGCGGTAGATCTCGAGCGCCAGCCCTTCGCGCGTCGTGTAGACGTGCGAGCCGAGGATGTTGAAGCCGTGCGCCGCGAGGGTGCCGGCCACGGTCGAGTAGAGGCCGTGCACGTCGCGTGTGCAGAGGATGAACTCCGTGAAGTCCGCGCGCATCGGCCGAAAGGCGGTCGTGAGCCATTTGTCGGGGCTGTACTCGAGGACGACCTGCGTGTGTCGCGCGATCTGCTTCGGCGTGTGCGTCACGAAGTAGCGCCGATGCATGCTCGCGAAGAAGACCTCGGTGGTCGACGGATCGACGCCGAGCTCGGCAAGCTCCTGCTGGGCGCCCTCTCGGCGCTTCTCCACGCGGGCCTCGATCAGGTCCATGGCCTTGTCCGGGTTGTCCGCGCCGGTCTCGAGCATCTCGGCCGCCCGCTCGTAGAGCTCGGCGAGGAGCTGCCCCTTCCAGTCGGTCCACGCGTCGCGGCTGCTCGCCCGGATGTCCGCGAAGGTCGCGAGATAGAGATTGCGCAGATTCGTACGATCGCCGCAGAGCTGGGCGAACTCGAAGAGCAGGCGTGGGTCGGACAGATCCCGACTCTGTGCCAGGTGCGACATCAGCAGGTGGTGCTCGACGATGAAGATGATCCGCGCGGCACGCTCCTCGGAGAGCCCGAGGCGCTCGACGAGCGGGATCGCACGCACGACACCCTTACGGGAGTGATCGCCGCCGAAGCCCTTGCCGATGTCGTGGAGCAGACAGCCGAGGAAGAGCACCGCCCGGTCGCCCACCGATCGCATCAGCTGGGTCAGCTCGGGCATGTCCTTCTCGTACTTGCCTCGCCAGAGCCGGCGCAGCTCCTCGACGAGGAAGATCGAATGCACGTCCACGGTGTACGTGTGATAGATCACGTGCTGCCAGCGGCAGACGATGTGCTGCCACTCGGGCAGAAAGGTGCCGAGAAAGCCGACCTCGTTCATCGTCATGAGCGTGCGCATGACGCGCTTCTCGCCGTTCAGGATGCGCTCGAAGCCGGCGACCCACGACGGATCGCTGCGCTCTTCGTCAGTGACGAGGTCGAGGTTCTCGCGCACGAAGCGGCGCGCCATGCGCGAGAGCGGCACGTCGTGCTTCTGTGCCACCTCGAACGCCAGCAGCACGCGGATCGGACGCTCCCGCAGATGCGCCGCGTGCGGAATCTCGAGATGATCGCCCGAGAGGCGGAAGCCCTCCTCGATCTCGACCGCGACGCGCTCTCGTGGGTCGTCACCCGAGACCCGGGCCCGGCACTGATCGATGATCAGCTCGCTGAAGCTCTGGATGACGCGCGCGTGCATGTAGTACTCGCGCATGAAACGCTCGACCGGCAAGTCGGCATCGTCGGCCTCGAGCCGCATCTCGAGCAGCCCCGTGTCCACAGGAAGGGGCCTGGTGGGCTTCTGGTCCGCGACGTACGCAGCCATCGAGCCGTAGCCGAGCCCATCGGCGACGAGCTCCTGCAATTCGAAGCTCATCTGGTCCGTCGCGCGCTTCGTCGCCAGGTGCAGCTCGTTTCGCACCCGCCAGAGAAAGTCGAGGGCGGCGCGGTACGTCTGCATCTCCGCGTCGGTCAACAGCCCGAAGTGGAGCAGATCGTCGAGATCACGCAGCGAGGGCTGCGCGGCGCGCGCCACCCAGTATGCCGTGTGGTAGTCGCGGAGCGTACCCGCCCCTTCTTTCACGTTCGGCTGTAGCAAGAAGAGCGACTCGCCTTGATCCTCGTGTCGCGCGCGCTTCGAGTCCGCGACCTCGTCGATGAAGGCGGGCACGTCGGGGACGAGCTCACCGCGGATGCGGTCCGCGAAGACGTGGAAGAACTCACCATCGCCGCAGAGGAACCGCGCGGTCAGGACGGCCGTCCGCACGGTGATGTCCTCGCGGCCGAGCGTCACCGTGTCTTCGAGCGTGCGCGTCGCGCAGCCCACCGTGAGACCCGAGTCCCAGAGCCAGTACTGGAGGCGCTCGGCGATGCCCGCGACATAGGGTGAGATCTCGTCGCGATAGAGGATCAGGAGGTCGACGTCGCTGTGGATCGACATCTCACGCCGGGCATAGCCACCGACAGCGACGACGGAGAGTCCGCGCTCGACCGTGCCGCCATCCCTCAAGTGATGCTCTTCGGCGAGCATGAAGAGCCGCCGCACGAGGCGGTCCATGAAGTCCGAGTTCGCCTCGTTGACCGCGCGGCCCGACTCGGACTCTGCGTGCAGCTCGGCGAGCCGCGCCCGGGCCTGCTCGAGATAGGCGCGCACGGCCTGCGGGACCTTGCGGCTGATCGGGCCCTCCTGGGCGAGGGCCTTCTCGAGCTCGGCGTCGATGTTCGGGGCCGGTGCGTTCATCGGGCCCCCACGGCCGGCAGGCCGCTGTCGTCGGCCGAGGCGCGAAGGGTCGGTGGCGTCGTGACGGTGTTCCGGTAGTGCCCGAGACCGGACGCGATCTGCGCGGCGAAGGTGTCGAGGTAGCGATCACTCCGCAGCAGGGACGCGTCACGCTTGTTCGTGAGGAAGCCCGTCTCGACCAGGATCGAAGGCATGCTCGACATGAAGAGGACGTAGAAGGGGCCGCGCTTCACACCGAGGTCGGGGCTGCCCTTGTAGACCGAGTCGAGCCCGGTGATCACGTCGTGATGCACCATCTCGGCGAGCTTCCGCGAGTGGATCGACGCCTCCGACACCCGCAGCTTGGCGAGCGTCTTCTGCAGCCCGTCGACCTGCCGGGGCTGGATGCCATTCTCGCGCGCCGCAACCTCGATGCTGTGCCGCTCGTGATTCTCGTCGAGGTAGTAGATCTCGATGCCACGCGTGCTCTGGCGGCGTGCGGCGTTCGCGTGAATCGACACGAAGACGTCGCCCTTCGACGACTCGGCGATCGCCGTCCGCTCTTCGAGGTCGACGAAGTGATCGTCGCTGCGGGTCATGACGACGCGGAAGCTGCGCGCCTCGAGTCGCTTCTTGAGCATTCTGGCGAGCTTGAGGTTCACGTCCTTCTCGCGCAGCCCGCCCTGCCCGATCGCGCCCGGGTCCTTCCCCCCGTGGCCGGCATCGATGACGACGGTGCGCACGGGGCGCGACGCGACCGGCAGGCGGCCATTGGGCGTACGCGCCGTACGGACGGTCCGGGGCGGTGCGTCGCGCCCCGGACCGCGCTCGCCGAAGACGTCGACGACGAGCCGATGCGGCGACTCGAGCGTGAAGAGGCGGTGGTGGCCGTAGCGCTCCAGGTCGATCACGACGCGCGAGTTGTGGAGCGTGAACTGGCCGAGGCGCACGTCCTGGAGGAGTCCGTCCTCGATCGGGATGCCGTCGAGGTAGTCGCGCCCCACCCACACGCCGGCGAGGTCGACGTAGAGCCTGTCGGGTCGGCCGGCCTTGCGATCGGCCGCCAGCCGCGTGAGGTCGTCGCCGACCAGGCGCACGGGCTGGGTCAGCTCGATCACGACACGCGTGTAGTCGGGATACGACCAGGTTCGCACCGCCGCGACGTCGGCCAGGCCCTTCGGCCGCTCCGCACCCAGCAGGCACAGCGCGGCGAGCGCGAGCGCCACGAGGTGGCGTCGCGGCAGGCGCGAGCTCGCGCCGCGCCTCGATGCGGGCGTCCCGCTCACGTTTCGTCCTTCGTGCGGAGCCGCGCGTGCAGCCGCTCGAGCAGCAGGAGCGCGTCCATCGGCGTCGTGGCATTCGGATCGAGGCCGCGCAGCGCGTCGAGCGCCTCGCGCTCTTCGGCGCTCGGGCCGGTGTCTCCACCCGCGAGCGCCAGGCTCAGCTGGCCATCGCCGGGCGAAGCGTGCACGCGGCCATGCACGGCCCCCGAAGCCGAGGCGCCGCCCCCGGCCTCGAGCTCGGCGAGGATCTCCCTCGCACGCCGCGTCACGCTCTCGGGCAGCCCGGCGAGCTGAGCCACCTGGATGCCATAGCTGCGGTTCGCGCCCCCGGGCACGAGCCTGCGCAGGAACACGACCTCGTCCTTCCATTCGCGGACCTGGAAGTGGAAGTTCGCGAGGCGCGGCCGCGACTCGGCGAGCTCGACCAGCTCGTGGTAGTGCGTCGCGAAGAGCGTGCGCGCCTCGAGCCCCTTCGTATCGTGCAGGTGCTCTGCCACCGACCAGGCGATCGAGAGGCCGTCGAACGTGCTCGTGCCCCGACCGATCTCGTCGAGGATGATCAGGCTGCGCCGCGACGCCTGGCGCAGGATGTCCGCGGTCTCACGCATCTCGACCATGAAGGTCGATTCACCCCGCGCGAGCCGGTCGGACGCCCCCACCCGCGTGAAGATGCGATCGACCACGCCGATGCGCGCCGCCGAGGCGGGCACGAAGCTGCCGACCTGCGCCATCAATACGATGAGCGCGACCTGCCGCAGGTACGTGCTCTTGCCCGACATGTTCGGCCCCGTGAGCAGCAGGATCTGCTGGCCGTCACAGTCGAGGTGGGCGTCGTTGGCGACGAAGCCGTCGCCGTGGGCCGAGCGCAGCATCGCCTCGACGACCGGGTGACGGCCGTCGCGGATGTCGATCACGAAGCCGTCGTCGACGGAGGGCCGCACCCAGCCCTCGCGCCGGGCGCAGGCAGCGAGCGACTGCAGCGCATCGAGCTCGGCGACGCGATCCGCCGCCGCACGCACGGCCTCGGCCACTGCGACGACCGCCTGCCGCAGCCCCTCGAAGATCTCGCGCTCGAGCGCCGCGGCGCGCTCGTTCGCGCCCATGACCGTGCTCTCGACGTCGCGCAGTGCCGGGGTCGTGAATCGCTCGACGTTGGCCAGCGTCTGCTTGCGCTCGTAGTCCTCGGGCACCTTGTCGAGCTGGGCCTTCGAGACCTCGAGCGAGTAGCCGTGCACCGGGTGGTAGCGGACCTTCAGGTTCGTGATGCCCGACCGCTTGCGCTCGGTTGCTTCGAGCCCGGCGATCCACTCGCGCCCCTTCGTCGCGCCCTCACGGATCGCGTCGAGCTCGCTGCGGAAGCCGGCGCGGATGTAGCCGGTCTCGTTTGCGCCGCGCGAGCCCTTCGCGACGATCGGCGGATCGTCGATCAGTGCCTCCTCGAGCAGCCTCGCGAGCTCGGGGAGCGCCACGGGTCCTTCGAGGCCTGCCGGCGGCCCCGGCGCGACGGCCTCCTCGAGCGGATCATGCGCGGTCTGCGCAAGCGCGGCGTTCACCTTCGGCAGCGCAGCCAGGCTCGAGCGCAGGAGCCCCACGTCGCGGGGGACCGAGCCAGGGCGAATCGCCTTTGCGAGCAGCCGCTCGAGGTCGCGCACCTCGGCGAGGGCGTCGCCGAGCCCGTCGCGGATGCGGTCGTGGTCGTGCAGCCAGGCCACGCAGTCCTGGCGCCGCAGCACGTCGGGCACGGCGTTGCAGGGATAGGCGACCCAGCGAGCGAGGCGCCGGGCGCCCAGCGCCGTCTTGGTCGCGTCGAGCTGCGCGATGAGCGTGCCGGTGCGGCCACGATCCTCGCTGTTCTCGAACAGCTCGAGATGCGTTCGGGTCGCTGTGTCGAGGACCACCGTCGCGCCGAGCGCGTACGTGCGCAGCCTCGGCAGCGCGTTGCGGAACGCGGGCTGGTGGTCACTCACGTACGCCATCACTGCGGCGGCCGCGCGCATGCCGGCGTCGGCTCCGGCCCCATCGAAGCCTTCGGGTGCGCCCTCGACCCGTTCGGGATCGAACGCGTCCGCGGCGATCTCGCCGAGGACCGTGTCGGGCACGCGATCGCGGGCGTCGGCCTCGACGGAGGCGAGC
>CAYYSY010000243.1:0-4061 GCA_964474355.1 uncultured Spirochaetaceae bacterium
GAGCCGCGCCTCGAAGCCGCGCGGCGCGCCACTCGCTGGCTGGCCATCGTCTGCGACGCCGACCTGATCACGATGTTCCTGCTCGTGCCGGTCGTCGGCCTGCTCTTCGGCAGCGAGTACGCGCTCTTCGTGAGCGGGCCGACCCTGGGTGGCCTGCACCTCGTCGCGCTCGCCTTCGCCTTCTTCGCCCATCGTCGCCTCTTTCCCGAACGGCGCGGCGAGCGCTTCGAAGAGCTGTGCATGGCGGCGCTCTATCCGCCGGCGTTGCTGCGCCGCCCTCAGGCCTGGGTGGACGCCGCGACCGCCGGCTTCCATCCGCTCGCCTGGGTCCGCGTGCTCGCCGACGAGAACGAGGGGCGGCGCGTCTGGCTGCGCGAGTGTGCGTGGCTCGAGCGCCGGGCCGAGCGCTCTCCCGACGAGGCCGCGGGCCTTCGCGCCGAGCTCGAAGCGATCTCTCGCCAGGCCCCCGCAGCGTGGCGGGAGGGCGCAGCGCGCCCGCGCACCGACCCGACGGCCGAGAGCTATTGCCCCGTCTGCTGGGACGACTTCCGCACCGGCTACGACCGCTGCGCGAGCTGCGAGGCGGAGACGGTGCGCTACGCGTCCGCGCCGGGCTGAGCCGAGCCCGGAGACCGGCTACAGGGCCACCCAGCAGTTGCGGGCCGAATCGGCGCCGCGCGGTCGCCTGCGATCGTCCGGGTTCACGCCGTCGAGGCTCATCCGGATGTCGTGATTGATGCGTCCGTCGAGGTAGTAGCTGTGCTCGACGAGGCCGCTCACGATCTTCGAGCAGTCGATCTGGTTGACGCTGCGATGCAGCATGGTCGGGTTGGGCACACCGTTCGCGCCGAGCCTGTCGCGATGACCCTTGGTGTAGTCGGAGATCGTGAGCGCCATGTCGCCGCGGTTGTGATAGATGCTGGTCGATCTGCTCAGCTGGGCGAGCTTCGCCATGGGCTGTCCCATCTCGAGGACGTTCTCGTCGACGTCGGCGGCGCAGAGGAACGTCTGGTCGAAGACGCGCGGGAGCTGCCCGCCCTCGGCGTGATCCTCGATGCGGCGCAGCGCGTTCTGCAGCACGAAGTTCCCCATCGAGTGGCACAGCACATTCACGTTCGACCAGCAGAACTCGTCGCGGCTGAGCGACGCGAGGTAGTCGCGCAGCTTGAGCAGACCGCGCCCGAACGCGTAGCCCGAGGCCGCCGCATCGGTGCGATCCGACTTGTAGGCCGTGAACGGCAGCTTGCTGCCGTCGCTCGGCCACGTGAAGAGCACGACCATGACTTCGCCCCGGCTCGACTGCCGGACGCTCGGCCGGTTCACCATCTCCTGCAATGCAAGCGCCGAGGCGACCGCGTCCTTCCAGCTCACGCTGTAGCCGTGGATGAAGATCAGAAGGTCGCGCTTCGCCATCATCGTCTGCCGAAGCTCCCCGAACATCTCGGTCGAGCCGAGCCGGGTCTTCGCCTGGATCCGATCGGGTTGATCCTCGGCCTCGATCGACTCCTTGTAGGCGGTGATCTTGGCGCTCGACACGCGCGTGCCGAAGTACTTCGAGAGCGCATTCCCGTCGCCGATCCCCGAGTCGGTCTCCATCGTCAGGCACTTGCGGATCCTCGCCCGGTCGACCCTCGTGCGCAGCTTGCCGAACCGCAGGTTCTCGAAGCCGTCACTGCTCGGCTGCTTGCCGTAGCCCGTCGGGCGGAAGCGATTCCCACCACGATGCCTTCGGTTCGTCACGTAGTAGAGGTCGCGCGTCTCCATGAAGCCTCCCGTCGACCGAGTGCGCCACGCGACTCGGTGCTCACTGACCTCGCGTTATACCGGCAGGCACCGCCGTTGCGCGACTGCAATCTTTCTTGCGCGTGGGATGTCACGAATCGCTGGGGCACGTTCGCCACAGCCGAAGGACGGCTCAGTCCTCGGCGGGCAGCCAGCGTCCCGCAAGCGGGCGCGCACCGACCAGCTCGGTCTCGATCCGGAACGTCTCGTCGGCCGAGCCCGGCGCCAGCTCGTAACGCAGCTTGAACTCGCTCGACGCCGGGTCGAAGAAGCCCACGCGATCGCGGCCGCGCCCGTCCCAGTCGCCGACGACCGGCAGCACACCGCTCGCCTTCGGGCCGAACTCGAAGATCGCCTCGGCGGCGGCGGGCGCGAGGGTGTTCTTCAGATGGAAGACCCCCGCCCCGGGGTCGTAGACGCCGACGCCATCGCGTCCGTCACCGTCCCAGTCACCGGCGATCGGGATCCAGTCGGAGCGCGGCGGGCCGAACGTGAACTGGTGATCGGGCGGACTCGTCGTCCGCGCATTCGTCAGGTGGAAGGACGAGTCGGCGCGCACCCAGACCCCCGCCGTGTCGACACCGTCGCCGTCCCAGTCACCGACCACGGGGACGCCCGCCCAGCGCGGATCGCCGAACGCGACGCGCCGGTCTTCGAGCCCCGCGTCGAGCGAGTCGCGCAGGTGGAACGCCGAGGTGTCCGGGCGGAAGACGCCCAGCGTGTCGAAGCCGTCCCCGTCCCAGTCCCCGGCGATCGGCCACTCCCCTTCCCCCCGCCCCAGCGTGAACCGAAGCGGCGCTCGACCCGAGCGGCGGATGCGCGCAACCTCGAAGCGTCCGCTGTCGCCGTGCAGCGCCACGCCGAAGGCGACGCGAACGATCGGGCCGGCGCCGACGTGCGGGGGCGCGGGTGCCGCATCCGGTGTGCGGGAGGCGCCCGTGCTCGGCCCCCCCTCGACCTCGGCGCGGTCGCCATCCCGGCAGCCGGGCGCGCCGAGCATCAGTGCGAGCAAGAGAGCGGCGGCGAGCGCACACGCTCGCTCGGAGCGCACAGCGAGGCGCGGGGCCCTGCCCGCCCCGCTCCGCTCGTGTCGGCGCCGTGCCTCGCGTTGCACCCGATGAGACCTCAGACGATCGTCCAGCCGCCATCGACGGCGAGAACCTGTCCGGTCACGAAGCTCGAGGCGTCGCTTGCGAGATAGAGCAACGCGCCGTCGAGCTCACCTTCGTGGCCCGGACGACCCATCGGCGTGCGCCCGGCCATCCAGCGCTGGGAGCGCTCGTCGGCGAACATCTCGCCGGTCATCTCGCTCTCGAACCAGCCCGGCGCGATCGCGTTCACGCGCACGCCGCGCCGCGCCCACTGCGCGGCGAGCTCGCGGGTCAGGTTCACGACCGCGCCCTTCGATGCCGCATACGAGGCCTGGGGAATCTGCCCGCTGCCGACGAGGCCGAGCACGCTGGCCACGTTCACGATGCTGCCCGACTGCTGCCCGAGCATCACGCGGCCAAAGCGCTGGGCGCAGAAGAACACGCCGTCGAGGTTCGTGCTGAGCACCCGTCGCCAGATCTCCGCGTCCTCGTCCTCGGCCGGACCGATCTCGGTAATGCCCGCGTTGTTCACGAGCACGTCGACCCGGCCGTGCGCGCCGACCACGGCGTCGGCGAGCGCGTCGATGTCGGCGTCGACGCTCACGTCGCAAGGGACGGCCGACGCGTGAAAGCCCTCGTCGATCAGCTCGCCGACGAGCGCCTCGAGGCGATCCTTGCGGCGCGCGCTCACGACCACCTGCGCCCCCGCGCCCGCCATTGCCCGCGCGAGCTGGGCCCCGATGCCGGACGACGCGCCCGTCACGACCGCGACCCGCCCACTCAGATCGAAGAGCGCACCCGGATCACGCACTCGCCCCACTCCCCTCTCCACCCCCTTGACCCCCTTGCCCCTCTGCCTCGAGCCGCGCGAGGCTCTTCACGATCCATCGCTCGTAGAGCTCCTGCGGATGCGCGCCGACGATGACCGCGGGATTTCCGTCGAGGCGGACTGCGGGCACGCCCGTGGCGCCCACCTCCATGGCCTCGTTGTGCTCGGCGAGCACCTCGGGCAGGAACTCGTCGCTGCGCGCGCGCTCGAAGCCGTCGCCCGGGAGCCCGAGCTCGTGCCACAGCGCCTCGAGCACCCACTCGCGGCTGATGTCCTGGTTCTCGCCGAAGTACGCGCGCAGCAGCCGCTCGTGCATCAGTGCGAACGCCTCGGGCGACACGGCGGCCGCGGCCCTGGCC
>CAYYSY010000244.1:0-5638 GCA_964474355.1 uncultured Spirochaetaceae bacterium
TCGGCGACGAGCCGGTAGAGACCCCAGTCGTGGCCGTCACCGGCGGCGCGCGTGCGCTCCTTCGCCGCGTCGTCGAAGTGGCGATCGAGGAACGCGCTCACCTCGCGTTGCATCCGCTGTGCGCCTTCGCCGAGCTCGAAGTCCATGACGCCTCCTCAGGATCCCGTTGCCTGGCCGTAGCGCAGATCGGCCACTGCCCGGCGGCCCGCCCGGGCGCCGCCACCGACCAGCGCCCACGCGAGCGCGCGCCGGTAGTAGAGCTGGACGTCGTACTCGAGCGAGAAGCCGTACCCGCCGTGCACGTGCAGGCTCGTCTCGGTCGCGGTGCGCGCGGTCTGGGCGGCCCACGTGAAGGCCATGGCGCACAGCTCCGAGAAGCGCTCGGGCCGCGCCTTCTGGGCCCAGGCCGCCTCCCACACGAGCAGGCGGGCGCCGTCGACGTCGGTGGCCGCGTCCGCCAGGCGATGGGCGATGGCCTGGAACGAGCCGATGGGCACGCCGAACTGGATCCGCTCCTTCGCGTACGCGACGCCGATCTCGAGCGCGCGGCGCGAGAGGCCGACGAGCGTCGCGGCGGTCGCGAGCCGCCACTCGTCGAGAGCGCGGAGCCAGGCTTCGCGGGCGCGGGGTCCGCGCGCGAGCACCGTCGCTTCCATCTTGCCGAGCTCGAGCCGGGCGATCGGGCCGGTGCCGAGGTTCGGCGGAGCGGCTGCATCGTCGCCAGGCCGGAGCGTTGCGGCACGCAGGGCGTCGCCGTGGAGCACGAGCACGGCGGTCGCGACCCCGCCCGCCGGCACGAGCTGCGTCGGTGTCGCGCTGGCGTCGTCGAGGGCGAGGGCGGGCCGCTCGTCGCCCGAGAGCGCGTCGTCGAGCAGCGCGCGTGCGGCCGCCTCGGCCGGGGCGAGCGTCTCGAGCAGGCGCGCTGCCACCGCGGCTTCGACGAAGGGCACGGGCGCTGCGGCGGCGCCGACCTCCTCGGCGATCAGCCCCATGTCGAGGAGGCTCCCTCCGCTGCCCCCCTGCGCCTCTTCGACACCCACGCCGGGGGCGCCGATGTCGACCAGCGCGCGCCAGAGGTCGGGGCAATGGCCGAGCGGCTCGGCCTCGCGCACGCGCGACGTCGGGCACTCGTTCGCGAAGAACTCGGCGAACGTCGCGCGGAGCATCGACTGTGAATCGTCGAGTTCGAGGTTCATGGTTCGAGGGTGTCTCCCGGGCGGCTGGCGTGCTTGACAGCCACGCATGCTAAACCGAAACTCGCGGTCTCGTAAGTCTCCGGATCGCCCGCGTCGACCGAGCCGCGTCGAATCGCGCCGCTCATCGATCCGCCGATCTCGAAGAGGGGCAGTCATGGGTGACGTGTCGATCGATTTCAGGGGCCTGGGCTACGTGGGCGTGGCCGCGCCCGACCCCAAGGCCTTCCGCGGCTTCGCGACCGAGGTCTGCGGTCTCGTGCCATCGCCCATCGTGCCCGGTCCGCGGCCGGCCGGCGTGCCCGAGCCGAACGCCGGCGCCGACGGCCTGGCGTCGGACGGGACGGTCTATCTCAAGCTCGACGAGCGGCAGTGGCGGGTCGCGGTGCATCCTGGCGAGGCCTCGGGGCTTCGCTACGTCGGGCTCGAGCTGCCCGATGCGGGGGCGGTCGCGGCGGCGAGCGAGCAGCTCGCGGGGCGCGGTGTCGCGGTGCAGGCCGGCACGGCCGAGGAGCTCGAGGCCCGCGACGTCGGCGCGCTCGCCGTCGTGCACGATCCGGCGGGCCATCGCCTCGAGCTCTTCAGCGGCCCGCTCTGCGACGGCGACTTCGTCTCGCCCCATGGCGCCGAGTTCCTGACCGGTGACCTCGGCATGGGCCACGTCGTGCTCTTCGTCGACGACGTCGACGCAGCCCTCGACTTCTACGTCGGCACACTCGGATTCAAGCGGTCCGACTACATGAACTTCGGCGGCGGCACCGGGATCCACTTCCTGCGCTGCACGCCCCGTCATCACACGATCGCGCTGCTGAAGGTCGGTGCGCCGGCCGGGCTCCAGCACCTGATGTTCGAGATGAAGACCCTCGACCAGGTCGGGCTCGCGCTCGATCGCGCGCTGGCCCGCGACGTGTCCATCCGCAGCGGACTCGGGCGGCACCGCAACGACCGGACGTTCTCGTTCTACATGGAGGGGCCGGCCGGCTTCGACGTGGAGATCGGCTGGGACGGGCTGCTGGTGGACGACGACGACTGGGTCGAGCACGAGTTCACCGGGGACGGCGATCTGTGGGGCCATCACGGTCTCACCGCCGAGGCGCTGACACCCGACGACGTCTGAAGCGAGGAGGAAACCATGGCCATCGAGCTCGTGAAGCAGGCCCTCGACGTGGGAATCGTCACGCGTGACGGCCAGCGGCTGTACGACTTCTATCGCGAGGTCTTCGGGCTGGAGCCGATCGAGGATCTGGTGATGCCCGGCATCGGCACGGTGCTTCGGATGAAGCTCGGCGACAGCGTGATGCGGATCTACGTCCCCGAGACACCGCCCGAGGGCGACGCGGCCGAAGGCGGCCTGGATGGCCGACCCGGCTACCGGTACATGACCTTCGAAGTGAAGGATCTCGACGCGGCGCTCCAGACGATCGAGGCCGCCGGCGGCAAGGTCGTCTTCGGTCCCGTCGAGCCCCGGCCCGGCCGCCGCGTCGCACAGATCGTCGACCCCGACGGCAACCAGAGCGAGATCGGGCAGACGAGCTGAGATGGAGCGGGCACCCTACGCCGACTTCGCGAGCCGCTGCGCCATCGTGGGTGTCGGCCAGACGCCCTACACGCGCGGCACCGAGCGCACGACCCTCGAGCTGCACCTCGAAGCGGCGCTCGCGGCCCTCGACGATGCGGGGCTGACCCCCGACGACGTCGACGCAGTGATGCCGAACGAGATGGCCGGCGTGCTCGCCGAGGACTTCATCACGAGCCTCGGCATCTCCGATCTGCGCTTCACGTCGACGATTCGCACGGGCGGCGCGAGCTTCGTGACGGCGATCCAGAGCGCGTGCATGGCCGTGGCGTGTGGCGTGGCGAGCTGCGTGCTGATCGTCGCTGGCCGCCGCGGCTACTCGGCGCAGCGCGTCTCGAAGACCAGCGAGGGCACGATGGTGCCCATGCCGATCATGCGCACGATGGACGAGTTCGAACGCCCCTACGGCAACACGGTGGCGCTGCAGTGGTTCGCCCAGGCGGCGCGCCGGCACATGCACGAGTTCGGGACCACGTCGAAGCACTTCGGGCACATCGCGGTGGCCTGCCGCAAGCACGCGAACCTGAACCCGGCCGCGCTCATGCACGGCAAGCCGATGACCCTCGAAGACCACCAGACCTCGCGCATGATCTCCGACCCGCTGCGGCTCTTCGACTGCTCGCTCGAGAGCGACGGTGCGGCGGCGTTGGTGGTGACGAGCGCCGAGCGCGCTCGCGATTGCGCGAAGCATCCGGTGCGTGTCCTCGGCGTCGCCGAAGGCCACGGTGATCCGCCCGACAGCATCACGCAGAAGCGCGACATGACCCGCATCGAGGGGCTGTGGAAGGCCGCGCCCCATGCCTACGGCATGGCGGGGCTCGGGCCTTCCGACATCGACTGCGCCCAGATCTACGACGGCTTCACCTGGATCACCCTCGCCTCGCTCGAGGCGCTCGGCTTCTGCGGGCATGGCGAGGGCGGCGCATTCGTCGAGGGCGGCCGCATCGAGCTCGGTGGCGAGCTGCCGGTGAACACCGCGGGCGGGCTCGTGAGCGAGGCGCACGTGTCGGGCGCCAACCACGTGGTCGAGGCGGTGCGGCAGCTCCGGCGCGAGGTCGAGCCCGCGCGTCAGGTGGCGGGCTGCGAGACGTGCGTCGTCACCAGCGAAGGCGACTTCCACGAAGGCGCCGTGATGATCGTGGGGAGAGGATGAGCGAAGACGAACGCCCCCTCGCACCGGCCACGTCGCTGACCGAGCCGTTCTGGCAGGCCGCGGCCGAGGATCGACTCGTCGCCCAGCGCTGCGATGGCTGCGGCCGCCTTCGCCACTACCCGCGGCCGATGTGCCCGGAGTGCCGGTCGATGGAGTGGGCCTGGGCGGAGCTCTCCGGTCGCGGCGAGATCTACAGCTACACCGTGACCCATCGCCCCTTCCATCCCTTCTGGAAGGACCGGGCCCCCTACGTCGTCGCCACCATCGAGCTCGAAGAGGGCATCCGCATGGTGTCGGACATGCCCGGTCTCGAGCCCGCGGACGTGGCCATCGGGCTCGCCGTCGAGGTGGGCTTCGAAGCGTGTGGCGACGGGCGCAAGATCCCGGTGTTCGAGCCGGCGGGCCGGTGATCGCGCATCGCACGGGGCGCGGGCGGGCTCGGCGTTGAGCGAGCGGTCGGGCTCGCCCGAAGGTGCCGGGCCCGCGCGGACCGGCCGGCCCCGCGACCCCGGCGCCGATCGGCGGATCCTCGACGCGACGCTGCGCCTCGTGTCCGAGCGCGGCTATGCCGGCCTGCGCGTGAGCGAGATCGCCGACCGGGCCGGCGTGGGCAAGGCCACCATCTACAGGCGCTGGAGCTCGAAGGCGCACCTGGTGGTCGCGGCCGTGCGCTCATTGCCCGCCATGCCCGACGTCGACTCGGGCGACCTCGTGAAGGATCTCGTCTCGATCATGGGCGGCTTCGTCGAGGTGTTCGTGTCGACGCCGCTGTCGAGCGTGCTGCCGGCGCTCGTCGTCGAGGCCGCGCGCGACCCCGAGCTCGCCCTCGCCATGGAGCCGCTTCGAAGGGAGCGGACCCGGCCGATCCTCGTCGCGCTCGAGCGCGGCCGGGAGCGCGGCGACATCGATGCGCGCGCAGACGCCGACTTCGCGCTTGCGCTGATCACCGGCCCGGTGCTCGCCCGTCTGCTGCTCGGCGGCGAGGCCCCGCCGCGATTCGTCGAGCAGGTGATCACCGCGGCGGTCGGTGCCCTTGCGGCTTGAAGATCGGTCAGCCTCGCCGGGCGACGAGCAGCTTCGCCACCAGGGTGAGCACGGGCTCGCCGCGCTGGTTCTCGACGACGCTGCGCACGCGGACGACGCCGCGGTCGGGCTTCGAAGCCGACGGGCGCGCCTCGACGAACTCCTGCCGCATCGTGAGCACGTCGCCGGGCCGCGCCGGGTTCGGGAGCGCCATCTCCTCCACGCCGAGCCCCGCGATCAGCTGCGGCACGCTGTCCTGGTCGAGCCCGAGCCGCGAGCGGATGCTGAACACGAGGCAGCCCGGCGCCACGAGGCCTCCGAAGTGCGAGGCCTCGGCCGCCGCCTTGTCGGTGTGGAACGGGCGCGAGTCGAAGCGCTCGCCGAACTCGAGCACCTCGGCCTCGGTCACGGCGTAGGCGCCGCCCGAGGAGCTCCAGCCGGGGACGTAGTCTTCGAAGTACAGCGTGCGCATGGGGTCCTTCCGCGTGGCCCCGGGGCCTGGGGCAGGAAGTCCTGTGGCGAGAAGAGATGACCGACGAGGGTACGACCCGGCCGAGCTTCTGTCGCATCTGCAACGCGTTCTGCGGCGTCCTCGTCACCACACGCCGCGACCGGTTCGTGCACGTGCGGGGCGACGCGGATCACCCGGTATCGCAGGGCTACACGTGTCCGAAGGGGCGGGCGGCCGCGGCC
>CAYYSY010000245.1:0-3969 GCA_964474355.1 uncultured Spirochaetaceae bacterium
CCCGAGAGCGTGAAGGCATCGGTGTGACAGACGCCCGTCGCCGCGATGCGCACCAGGCACTCGCCCGCCTTCGGCCCCGCGAGATCGATCTCGCCCACGACCAGCGGCTTGCCCGCCTCCACCGCCACCGCCGCTCGTACCTTCATCGTCGTGACTCTCCCAGACCCTGACCTTCTGTGACCGACGCTCTCGAGCCGCGCCTACTCGCCACCCTCGGAGCACATTCGAATCGCCGTGAGAAGCACGAAGAGGATGATCCACGTGAGCCCTCCGAGCCGCCGAAGCCAGCTCCCCCGGACCTCCTCCTCCTCCTCGACCGTGTCGCTCGGAAGGAAGATGATCTCACGCCCCTCGGCCGCCACGGGGTGGGGCTCGCGCTCGGCCTTCCCCACCGCGTCGGTGAACTCGGGCGGCGCATCGGGCATCTCGACGACGCTCTGCGTCGTCCGCCCCCCGCAATGCACGCACCGCTTCTGCCCGGGCGGGTAGCTCACCCCACAAGCGGGGCAAGCCACCTCATATTTCGAAACTACACGCATTCAGTTCCACCCACCGGGACGACTGTTGACCGAGTCCCGGAGTCTAGGAGCCCCGCGTACATGGAGCCACGTTCGCGCCTCACCCGAACCACCCACCAAACCCGGTCCGCCCTGGCACAGCGTGCCGGCGGTGAACCGGGCCGGTGCTGGGCGCAGCGAAGTCACGCGCAGCGCCTCCATGGGGGGTCCGACGTGACCTCGCGGAGCGACACCCGAGCGCGAAGCGCGAGTGTCGCCGGGACCCGAAAACAATGCGGAGAGGACGCCCCGCAGCGAGCCATTCGCGGAGTCCAGCGCCGGCTCGGCTCACCGCCGGCGTCCAAGCACCCCACCCCAAGGCGGACCCGGCCTAAGTCCGCGCACCCATGGCGGTCAGGACGTTCGCCCGCGAGCCGAGCGTGTGCGCAATGCCGGACAGCAGCGAGAAGGCGCGGCCGACCAGCACGAAGTCGGTCGGCACGTCCACGAGCGGATTCTCGCGGATCGCCTCCATCAGCTCGCCGGTCATCTCCTCGGTGAACTCGCCCTCGAACTCGCCGGTGTCGCTGCGGCCGATCATGCGCCGGGCGATCATCAGGAACACGTCGGTGCTGCCATCGGTCGTGCGAAAGCCGAGCTCCTGGAACGCCCGCACCATCGCCGACTCGTTCACCGTCATCATCGAAAACATCAGCTCGAAGAGCCCCATGCCGAAGCCCTCGGGCAGCTCCTTGCAGAGCCCGTAGTCGAAGAGGATCACCTCGCCGTCGGACTTGATCATGATGTTGCCGGGGTGCGGGTCGGCGTGGAAGAAGCCCGCCGCGAAGATCATCTGCACGAAGATCTGCATGAGATCCTGCACGACGTCCGCGGGATCGAGCCCGGCTGCCTCGAGCTCCGCCTTCTCGGTGACCTTGATGCCGCGGACGAACTCCATGACGAGCACGCGGGGGGTCGCCCACTCGCGGTGCACGTCGGGCACGTGCACGCCCTCGCCCTTCGGAAACAGCCCCCGCACGCGGTCCCTGTTGTCCGCCTCGTGCAGGAAGTCGAGCTCCATCGCGATGTGCTTCGTGATCTCGGTGAGCAGTGGCAGCAGCTCGATCGGCTGGGGATCGAAGTACTCGTAGATGGCGCACGCACGGCGCACGTTCGAGAGGTCGGTGTCGACGATCTCCTGCAGCCCGGGATACTGCACCTTGACCGCGACCTCGCGGCCGTCGTGCAGCCGAGCGCGGTGCACCTGTGCGAGCGAGGCCGACGCGACCGGCGACGTCTCGAACTCGGAGAAGAGGGCGTCGAGCGGCTTGCCGAGCTCCTGCTCCACGACGCCGCGTACGGTCTCGAAGTCGCGCGGCGGCACCGCGTCGTGGCACTGCTTCAGGATCTCGACGAACTCGCGGGGAAAGGTGTCGGAGCGCGTCGCCACCGCCTGACACACCTTGATGATCACACCCCGCATGTCGAGCGCGCAGGCGAGCACCGCGCGCGCCGCGCGCTCGTGGGTCGGGCCGAGATCGGGATGCTCGCGCCCGAGCGCATTGCGGGTCCAGTACGGAAGCTTGTAGATGGCCCAGATGTAGACGCCGGTCCGGCCGACGCGCCACGTCCGCCAGAGGCGGGTGCCGAGGTTCACCGCGCTTCGACCGGCTCGAAGCCCGTCTTCGCCGGCGGCGTCCACACCGTCTCGAGCGACTCGAACTCCTCGACCAGGTCGTCGCGGTGCTTGGCGCCGGCCAGCGCCTCGCGCAGGCTCTCGCGCGCCTCCGCACGCTGCTCCTCGGGTCGCGTGCGGATCGTCTGCCGCAGCATGCCGTGGAGCAGCCCGTGCACGACGTCGCGGCCGGCGATCGTCCCGCCATCGACCGTGCGGATCGTACGCGCCGCCACCTCCGAGAGCCCCGCGCGCAGGTACTCGACGTGCGGCTTCTCGTCGAGTTGTATGTGCGAGACCATCTGGGGCGCGCGCTCGGGCTCGGCGCTGACGTCGGGGTGCGCGAGGATCCGCTTGCCCCACTCGAAGATATCGGCCGCGAAGATCTCGACGATCAGCACGTTGGCCATCGTGACGAGCATGCGCTCGAGCGACTCGTCGATGCGAGGGAAGGGCCGCTGGCGCTTGGGGCGTTTGCGCCCGCCGCCCATGAGACGCATCAGCACGTCCGGCGGGATTTTCGGGTTCTCGAAGGCGAGGTCTCGCGCGGCCTCCCACATCTGCTTGTGGCCGCCCTGGTCGCGGTAGCCCGCCTCGTCCCGCGCGTGGGCCTCGAAGAGCCCGTGACCGAGATGCGCGAGCGCCGTGCCTTTGATCGGCTCGACGAGATGCTCCGACAGGTCGGGCACCTTCACGTCACGGATGATCGCGCCGAAGCCCTCGACCACCGAGATGATCGTCAGCGCGCGCACGATCGGCTCGTTGACCCCCTCGCGACAGAGCAGGATCGCCTGCTCGACGTTCGGGTACTGCGGCGGCATGAGCGCGGAGTCGACCGAGAGCAGATCGTCCCCCGCCTCGGCGAGCGCCCGCTGCCATGCCTCGATTGCCGGCGCGCGATGGAGCGTGCGCGGCGAGCGGTAGCGGCCGTCCGCATCGAAGCCGCCGTGACAGAGCACGCCGCCCGCGACGAGCGGCGCCTCGTAGGCGCCGTTTGCGAGCAGCTCCTCGGGAGTGAAGGTCGTGCGATCCGTCGAGTCGTCGGTCGGCATGGTGTCTCCAGTCTGGCCGGGCGCGTTCGGGGCCTTCGGGTGGAGCTGCGCCGCTCAGTGTACGCCGCTCGTCGAGACCAGTGTGCCAGGATCGACGCCGAGCTCGCGCACCACGTGATCCCACATGTCGTCGGGCGCCACATCGAAGATCGTCGACGCGCGCAGGGGCGCCGAGAGCCAGGCGCCCTGGGCGATCTCGTGCTCGAGCTGCCCCGCGCCCCAGCCCGCATACCCGAGGAAGAACCGGATGTCGGCGGGCGGGCGCGCCGAGAGCTGGCCGAACATGTCGAGCGACGCGGTGAAGTGCAGGCCCTTGCCCACCGTCGTCACGTGGTCGGGGTCGGGCTCGCCCTGATGCACGTCGTCGCCGAAGAGCATCCAGCCCGACGTGAGCTCGACGGGGCCGCCCCACGACACCCGTGCGTCCGCCGCCCCGCGCCATTCGAGGTCGAGGCTCGAGACGAGCTCGGAGGCGGGTAGATCGCTCTCGCGATTCACCACCAGGCCGAAGCTCGACTCCTCGTCGTGGTGCACCATGAGCACGACGGCCCGCTCGAAGTTCGGGTCGAGGAGCTGTGGCATCGCGACGAGCAGGGATCCGGAGAGTCCGACGTTCTCCACGTCGGCGAGCGTAGCAACATCGCCCCATCCGAGCGGTCACGAGCCGCACGGGACGGGCGCGGCCGAGCCCGAGCGTGCGCCGCAGGCACCGTCGCGCGGCGCGATCGCGGCGCTCGATCCTCGC
>CAYYSY010000246.1:0-4066 GCA_964474355.1 uncultured Spirochaetaceae bacterium
CGACATCCACACGCTGATCCTCGGCGAGCACGTGACCGGAATGCGGGCGCTCTAGACGAGCGCGTTGACCGGGAGCGGAGCCGTGCCGAACACCGAGAAAGCTGCAGAGCTGTGGCGCAGCCGACGCCTGCGCCGCTGGGCGGTCGGTCTCGCCATCGCGTACGTGGTCTACGCGCTCGGGCTGGGCGTCATCGCGCCGCGGGCCGCGCGGGAGCCCATCGAGGAGAGCGTCGGCGAGCTGCTCGGCGTCCGCGTCGGCATCGAGCGGATCTCGGTCAATCCCTTCACGCTGCGCTTCGAGCTCGCGGGCATCGAGGCCCGCGACGCGTCCGGCGGCCTGCTCCTCTCTGCCGATGCGCTCGTCGCCAATCTCGAGCTCCTGAAGAGCGTGGTCGGTGTGCTGCGGGTCAGCGAGATCCGGCTCGAGGCACTGGCGGTGCGCGCCGATCTCTCGGAGACCGGCGAGCTGAACCTCCTCGCCCTCATGCCGGAGGAGGACGACGACCCCGAAGAGCCGGAGACCGAGGAGGACGACGACGGCGGGCTCTTCCCCGTGCGCGTCGACGAGATCCATCTGGTGAACGGCTCGATCCGCGCCTTCGACCGCAGCCAGGAGCACCTCTTCGTCGCGAACATCGAGCCCATCGACCTCGTCATCCACCACATCAGCACGGTGCCCGACGAGGAGGGCCGCGTTCGCCTGGAGGCGACCGGCAGCCGCGGCGTCCATCTCGTGACCGAGCTCGAGGCCAGCGTCGACCCGATCTCGGCGCGGGGCGAGCTCGTGCTCGAGGGACTCCGGCACAACATGATCGGCGACTACCTCGGGCCCCGGTTCGTCATGCGCCCGACTGCCGGGCAGATCGACATTCGGACCGACTTCGCGATCGAGATGGACGACGCGTCGGGGCTGGTCGTCCGCATCGAGAAGGGCGGGATCGAGGCACGGGGCTGGCACGTGGAGTCCGACCTCGCCGAGGTCTCGAGCGTCGCTCTCGACCGGTTCGCGATCGAGGGCTTCCGGCTCGCACTCGCCGAGCGCGAGGTGGGCATCGCACAGATCGTGCTCGAGGGACCGAGGATCGAGGCCGTGCTGCCCGGCCCCGACACGGGCGAGCAGCCCGAGCCGGTCGCAGCCGAGCCTGCAGAGGCCGAGCCGGGCGCCGAGGTGGCGAGCACGCCGGACCAGCAGCTCGCCGGGGACGCCGAGCCGACGACCGAAGCCGGCGAAGAATGGCACCTCGAGGTCGACCGCTTCGCGATCGCCGGCGGCCGGCTGAGCCTCGCTTCGGCCGACGCGCGCGACGAGGCGCTCGTCGCGATCGGCCCGATCGACTTCGAGGCCCTCGGCATCTCGTCGACGCCCGACGAGGACATCGAGGTCTCCGTTCGCATCGCCCTCCCCGACGACGCCCCCACCGCCGAAGGTACGGAGCGCACGTCCGGCGAGGGCCCTCGCCTCGCGCTCGACGGGCGCGTGGTACCCCGCCCCTTCTCGGCCGAGCTCGAGCTGACGGCCATCGAGGTCGCGCTTGCGCCGTGGTCGCCGATCGTCGGCTTCGCCCCGGGTACGCGGATCTCGAAGGGCAGGCTCGACGTGTCGTCCACGGTGCAGGCGAAGCTCGCCGAGGACAGCGAATCACCGCAGGTCTCCGCCAGCGCGAACGCCACCCTGCGCGGCCTGCTCCTGGAGCAGCCGCGAGGGCCGCGCGGCGAGCCGGCTCCGGTCATTCGCGTGGGCCGGCTGGTCATCGACCGACTCCGCGTGCAGGACACCGGCAGCCGGATCGACATGGGGACGATCCGCGTCGACTCGCCGGCGATCCGTTTGGAGCGCGACGCCCGGGGCGAGCTGAATCTCGCGCAGCTGATGGCGGCGGCCCCCCAGGCCGAGCGCGAGCAGAACGAAGAGCCGGGCCCGTCGCTGACGCTCGAGGTGCGCCGCGTCGAGCTCGCGGACGGCCGGCTCGACTACCGCGACCGGACGACGAAGCGTGTCTTCGAGCTCGAGATCAGCGACGTGGCTGGCTCCTTCGAGCGCAAAAAGGCCGCCGACGGTACGCCCGAAGGACTCATCGACTTCGATGGACGGGTCGACGGCGCCGCGCCGCTCGCGATCGACGGCCGCTTCCTCTCACCCGGACAGCTCGATGTCGAGCTGAGCCTCGCGGGCCTGTCCGTCACGAAGCTCGCGCCCTACTTCGAGCAGTACATCGGGAGTGAGGTCGAGCAGGGCAAGCTCTACCTCGACCTCGACTACACACTCGCGGGGCGCAAGATCGCGGGCCAGAACAAGCTGCGCTTCGATCGCCTGGTCTTCGGCAAGCGCACGGGGAGCGAAGACGCCCTGAAGCTGCCGGTGCCGCTCGCGTTCAAGCTGCTGACCGATACGCAGGGCCAGACGAAGCTCGACCTTCCACCGATCAAGGGCGATCTCGACGATCCGAACTTCAGTCTCCGCGCGCTGATCGCGACGGCGTTCGTCAAGGTGGTCCAGCAAGCCCTCTCCTCGCCCCTCGCCGTGCTGCAGACGGCCATGCCCGACCTCACGGCCGACAAGCAGACCCATGTCTCGTTCGCGGTGGGCTCGGCGACCCTCGACGAGGCTCAGCGCGAGAAGCTCATGAACGTCGCGACGATCGTCGCAAGCGAGCCGAAGCATCGCGTCGCGATCAAGGGCCGGGTGGACACACGGCGCGACGGACGCGCACTGAAGAATGCTGGTGAGGAGGTGGACGACGAGCGCCTGCGCGCACTCGGCGACGCGCGCGCCCGCGCGGTGCTCGCGGAGCTCGTCGACCGGCTGGGTCTCGAGGCCGACCGCATCTTCGTGCGCTCGGTCGATCTCGAAGGAGAGGCCGAAGACGACCTCGTCCCGGTCGACGTCGTGTTGACCGACGACTGATCGCGCTGCCGGGGTGCGCGCGCGTCACGCTCGCGCGTGTGTCTGGTACGCTGCAGCCCACCGGGGAGAGACCGGTGAGCCAGGAGCCCGGCTGGCCGATGCCGAAGATCCACGATCTGCTGAACCAGACCCTCGAGAGCCGGCGCTTCGCGGTGCTGCTCGTCGCCCAGGTGCTCGCGCTCTTCGTGCTGCCACTGCTGTCGAGCCCCGAGTCCGAAGCCGCGTACTTCCAGGTCTCGGTCGCGATCGTGCTCGCCGCGGGCCTCTACGCCGCGTCGGCCCGCCGGGCAGCCCTCGTCATCGCAGTCGTCCTGCTCGCTCCGGCTGCCTATGCCTGGCTGGGCCCCGACTACCTGCCCGGACAGACCGACAACGTCCTGCGGATGCTGACCATCGGCGCAAGCCTGCTCTTCACCGCGTTCGTCGTGACCAAGGCGCTCATGCAGCACGAGCAGGTGAGCCGCGAGACGCTGTTGGGCGGCGTCAACGTCTACCTGCTGCTCGTGTTCACGTTCGCCCTCGCGCACGCGAGCGTCGAGATCGCCCAGCATGGCAGCTACACGATCGGCGGTCGGGACTTGCTCGATCAGGTCGATGAGGTCTACGCCGGGCGAGCCTTTCCCACCATCGTCTACTTCAGCGTCACGACGCTCTCGACTCTCGGCTACGGCGACATCGTTCCGGCGACAGAGGGGGCGCGCATCCTGACGAGCATCGAGGCGCTCGTCGGACAGCTCTACCTCGCCATCTTCATCGGACGCCTCGTCGGCATCCAGGTCGGCGAGCGGGCTGCCGCGCGCGAGGCCGCGCTGCGAGCGCGCCTCGCGAACGAAGAGGCCGAAGGTCCATGAGCACGGCCGACCCCCATCTCGTCTGCAGGAGCCCCGTCGACGGCCGCGTGTACGCCGAGCGTGAGCTCGTGACCGGCCCGGCGCTCGAGCGCGCGCTCGACCTGGCCCGGGCGGCGATGCCCGCGTGGCAGGCCCACTCGATCGCCGAGCGGCACGCTGCGATGACCAACGCCGTCGATGCGTTCGTCGCGAAGACCGAGCCCATCGCCGAGGAGATCACCTGGCAGATGGGCCGTCCCATCGGCCAGAGCCCCGGCGAGGTCCGCGGCTTCGTAGAGCGCGCGAACCACATGATCGCCATCGCCGAGGA
>CAYYSY010000247.1:0-6597 GCA_964474355.1 uncultured Spirochaetaceae bacterium
CGTTGAAGATGGTGCTCTTGCCGACGTTGGGCAGGCCGACGATGCCGCAGGTGAGTGCCATGGGGGCGGGAGCATCGCCGATCGCCTTTGGGGGTGCCAGCACCCGGAGCGGCGCGTGCCAGGTCTCATGCGTCTGGCGCAGGTCGAGCAGCGGGCGGGGTCGGGGGAGCTGGGTTCGCACGCTTCCCGCGACCGGTGTTCCAGGGTCGAAACCCACGGGCCGAGAGTGACGCCCATGGGGCGGCCGCCAGACGATCGGGTGCGCAGGGCGGGGCACACAGCGCCGGTGGGCGGAGCCGGGCCCGGCTCCAGGCTCAGGTGCGTCTCTTTCGGGTGGAGCCCTTCTTCGCTGCGCGCTTCTTCGACCTGTCTCTTGCCGCCTTCTTCTCTTTCTTTGCCGGCTTCGGCTCCCCAGCTTCGGTGGCGCCGTAGCTGGCCGTGAACTCGGCGGCGAACTCGGCATACGCATCCGCCTCGATCGCCGCGCGCGCCTGCCGCATGAGCGACTGATAGAAGTGCACGTTGTGGATCGAGCAGAGGATCGCGGACAGCACCTCGTTGGCCGCGAAGAGATGGTGCAGGTACGCGCGCGTGAAGCGCCCGCCCTCGCATGCGTAGCAGTCGCACGAGACGTCGATCGGGTAGGCGTCGCGCCGGTAGCGCCTGTGCGTGAGCCGGAGCCGCCCGCGTGACGTGAACACCGTCGCGCTGCGCGCGTAGCGCGTCGGAATCACGCAGTCGAACATGTCGATGCCGAAGCCGACGCACGCGATCAGGTCCTCGGGCAAGCCGACGCCCATCAGGTATCGCGGCTTGTCCCGGGGCAGCAGCGGTGCCGCGTGCTCGGTCACCTGGCAGAGCAGCTCGTGCCCCTCGCCCACCGACACGCCGCCGATCGCGTAGCCGGGCAGGTCCATGGCGACGAGTGACGCCGCGCACTCGGCGCGCAGCTCGGGATACACACTCCCCTGTACGATGCCGAAGAGCGCCTGGTCGTGGGCGCGGCCATGCGCCTTCACGCAGCGCTCCATCCAGCGAAGCGTTCTGTGGACGCCGGTCTTCGCGAGCTCCTTCGTCGCGGGGTAGGGCGTGCACTCGTCGAAGGCCATGATGATGTCCGCGCCGAGCGCGTTCTGGATCTCGATCGAGCGCTCGGGCGTGAGCAGCATCTCGTCGCCCGTCACCTCGTTGCGAAAGCGCGCGCCGCGGTCGTCGATCTTCACCTTCGGCAGCGAGAAGACCTGGAAGCCGCCGCTGTCGGTGAGGATCGGCCCGGGCCACTGCATGAAGTCGTGCAGGCCGCCGAGCTTCTCTACGAGCGCCTCGCCCGGGCGCAGGTGCAGGTGATAGGTGTTCGCGAGCACGACCTGGGCGCCGGTGGCGGCGACCTGATCGGGGGTCATCGCCTTCACGGCGCCGTGCGTCCCAACCGGCATGAAGACGGGCGTACGCACCGGGCCATGGGGCGTCTGCAGGGTGCCGGCCCGCGCGCGGCCGCTCGTCGCCTCGAGCTCGAAATCGAAGGGGTGGGGCGACCGATCGGCAGCGTCGCGCGGGGTCGCTCGTGAGCTCGGCGAGGGTTGGTCGGACACGGCGCGACATTAGCAACCGGGAGAGTCACGCCGTCGGGCTCGAGCCTCGCGGCGCGCGTGGCGGCCCTGCTACCGTCGCCGCATGGCCGAAACGAACGACGCCTCGCCCCCGCCCGGGAACGCAGCGGCCGGCGCGTTCGCCGACGCGGTCGTCGAGCGCGTGCGCGCGCTCGGTCATCCACTTTGCGTCGGCATCGATCCGCACCTCGCCCGCATCCCGGAGCTCTTCGGCGGCGGGGCGCTGCGCGCCGCCGATCCAGCGACCGCCGACGCGGTCGAGCGCTTCTGCCTCGCGTTGGTCGATCTGCTCGAGGGGCGGACGGCGATCGTGAAGCCGCAGAGCGCGTTCTTCGAGCAGCTCGGCTGGCGGGGCGTGCAGGTGCTCGAGAAGGTCGTCGCCCGGGCGCGCGATCGCGGCCTGATGGTGCTGCTCGACGCGAAGCGGGGCGACATCGGCTCGACCGCGGCGGGCTACGCGCAGGCGAGCCTGGCAGTCGACGCGCCTTGTCCCGTCGATGCGCTCACCGTGAATCCGTACCTCGGCTTCGACACCGTCGAGGCGTTCACGAAGATCGCGGACGCTGCGGGTCGGGGCCTCTTCGTGCTGGTGAAGACGAGCAACCCCGGCTCGGGCGACCTGCAGGATCGCGTGCTGGCAGACGGCGGCGCCGGCGAAGAGCGCGTCTTCGAGGCGGTGGCCCGCGGGCTCGCGCCGCTCGCCGGGCGCATGACGGGCGCGGCGACGGGCTGGAGCAGCCTGGGAGTCGTGGTCGGCGCTACATATCCCGAGCAGGCCGATCACGTGCGCCGGCTACTGCCGCACTCGCTCTTCCTGGTCCCCGGCTATGGCAGCCAGGGTGGCTCGGCTTCGGACGCAGTGCGGAGCTTCGTGCCGGGTCCGGCCGGGCTCGAGGGCGGGCTCGTCAACTCGGCGCGCGGGATCTCGTTCCCGGAAGGCGCCGCGATGGCCACCACCGCGAAGGCGTGGGAGGCCGCGATCGCACATGCGCTCGACGTCGCGACGACGGAGCTCGGCGAGGCGGTCTCGCGTTAGGTCTGGTGCGCGGGATCGGGCGAGCGAAGAGCCCGAGTCACCGGATCAGCGGTGGTACTTGCGCTCGCCGCGGGTGACGCGCTTGCGCGCACGGCGATGCTTCTGCTTCAGCTTCGCGCGGTAACGGCTCGACTTGTTGCGGTTGCGGTTGTTGGTGCCCTTCTTCACGGGGGCCGCCTTTCTGGTCTCGTTCGCTCGGGCTCGCAGCCCTTCGGTGTCGTGCACGCCGGGCACCGGGCCCGGACGGCGCGCGAGCAGACCGGCCTCCTGGAAGGCGGCGCGCTCGCGATGAGATTCAGGGGGCTCGGCACGCTACGGGGCTCGGCCGAGGGCGGCGGAAAGTAGAGGAAGTACCGGGACTTGTCCAAGCCTGCGCGGAGCGGGGCGCGAAGCTGCGCTGCGCTGGCCCCATGGGGCCCCGGGCGCGCGCGTCACTCCACGCATTCTGTCCCGATTCGCCTCCATAGCGGCCCTGGGCTACTCAGACGATCGAGTCACGGTGTCGATGCCGGCCCGCCCAGATGGCGGCCGCCGGCGCTCCCCGCGCACCCGTTCGTGTCCGGACCCTGCGCCCCGAAGCGGCCCCGACCGTCGGCCCGCTCTGCCGTCGCGAGCTCGCCGCGCTGCGCCCCGGCGCCGGTGCGCGCGCCCGGCGGCGCGAACGGCGCGAACTGAAGGAGAAGAGAAGCGATGTCCGAAGTCCTCGACCGGATGGCCGATTTCGACCTGACCGAGGAGCAGCGCCTGGTGCGCGCCACGGTGCGGGAGTTCGCCGAGAAGGAGATCCTGCCCCACGTCGAGACCTACGAGAAGGAAGAGCGCTACCCGCTCGAGCTGATCGCGAAGCTGCCCGAGATGGGGCTGCTCGGGCCGATGATCCCCGAGGAGTACGGCGGCTCGTTCTCGGACGTCGTGACCTATGGCGTCATCTGCGAGGAGATCGCGCGGGTCGACTGGGTCACGGCATCGGTCATCTCGGTGGCGAACAGTCTCTGCGCCGGCTCGATCCTCCGATTCGGCACCGACGATCAGAAGCAGCGCTGGCTGCCGGGCATCGCGGCCGGCGAGGTCATCTGCAGCGCGTGTCTCACCGAGCCGGGCGGCGGCACCGACCTCGGCAACATGCAGACGACCGCGACGAAGGTCGACGGCGGCTATCACCTGAACGGCACCAAGGTCTTCATCTCGCACGCCGAGCACGCCGGGCTCTTCTTCACGGTGGCCACCGTCGATCGCGGGCTCAAGCACAAGGGCGTGACCGCGTTCCTGATCGACCCGAAGACGACGAAGGGGATCACGCTCGGCGACTTCCCGATGCGCACGCTCAAGCGCGACAACCTGGCCGAGGTGCACTTCGAGGACGCGTTCGTGCCCGACGATGCGGTGCTCGGCGAGCCGGGCAAAGGCTTCCCGGTGCTCGGTTCGGCGCTCGACACCGGCCGCTTCTCGGTGGCGGCGCGCTGCGTCGGGCAGGCCCAGCGCTGCATCGATCTCGCGGTGCCCTACGCGATGGATCGCACCGCGTTCGGGCAGAAGATCGGCGAGTTCCAGATGATCCAGTCGAAGATCGCCGACATGGTGTGCCGCACCGAGCAGGCGCGGCTGCTCGTGTATCGACTCGGCCGCATGAAGGATGCAGGCGTGCCGCGCGCGAGCCTCGAGGCGAGCCTCGCGAAGCTGTGTGCGAGCAAGGCAGCGGTCGACAACGCGCTCGACGGGATGCAGATCTTCGGCGGCTACTCGTGCACCGAGGAGTACGAGATCGGCCGCCTCCTCATGGAGGCGAAGTCGCTCGAGTTCGGAGAGGGCACGAGCGAGCTCCACCAGAAGATGATCGCCGAGTTCGCGCTCGGCATTCGCAAGCAGTGAACGCCGCAGTAGAAGCCAGAGACGAACCCCTGGCCGCATGAACGCGGCCGCTCGAGACGGAGGCCCGGCCCACTTGACCGACACCGACCCGCGAAGCGCGCTCCTCGACCTGATCCTCGACCTCTCCTTCGAGAAGAAGGAGGTCACGCTCGCGAGCGGTCGCAAGAGCAACTTCTATCTCGACCTGCGGCAGACGCTCATGCGGCCGGCCGGTGTGCGGCTCGCGGGCGAGCTCGTGCTCGAGAAGCTGCAGTCGGGCGCGCCGGTCGATTCGGTGGGTGGCATGGCGGTGGGGGCGGTGCCCCTGGTGTCGGCGGTGCTCGCCGCCGCGGCGCGCGACGAGCGCTCCGAGGGGCTCGTGGGCTTCTTCGTGCGAAAGCAGGCGAAGGGGCATGGGCTCGCCCGCCAGATCGAGGGCGGCTTCGAAGAGGGTCAGTCGGTCGCACTCGTCGAGGACACGACCACGACCGGCGGGTCGACCCTCGACGCCGTCGAGCTCGTCGAGGCGGCGGGGGGCAAGGTCGCGCGCGTGATCTGCCTGGTCGATCGGGGCGAGGGCGCTGCCCAGGCCTTCGCCGATCGCGGCCTCACGCTCGAGCCACTCTTCACGCGCAGTGATCTCCCCATCGACGACGCATAGCGCCGGGCGCCGATCGCCGCCCTCCCGGCTGGCCGTGGCGAAGGATGCCCGTGGAGCTCGGCTCGGGATGCGCGCGCCATCATTGCCGTATCCTGCCGCCACGGGAGCCAGCGGGATGAGCGAGCCAGCGCCCAACACATCGAGACCACCGCACGGCCGGGCGAGGGGCGAGATCGTCGCGGTCGCGTGCAGCGCGACCCACACGATGCGGAAGCCGCTGCAGTCTCGAATCGAGCTCGTCGTCGGCGAGGGCGTCGTGGGCGACGCGCATCGCGGCGTGACCGTGAAGCACCGCAGTCGCGTCGCCGTCGATCCCGACCAGCCGAACCTGCGCCAGGTGCACCTCATCCACGCCGAGCTCTTGGATGAGCTGCGCGCCGACCACGGCTTCGAGCTCGACCCCGGCGAGATGGGCGAGAACCTGACGACCCGGGGACTCGACCTGCTCGGGCTCTCTCGCGGCACCCTGCTGCGCGTGGGCGACGCGGCCGTGCTCGAGGTCGCGGGGCTGCGCAACCCGTGCGGTCAGCTGAACGGTGTGCGGCCGGGGCTGCTCGCGGCGACGCGCATCGAAGACGGCCGGGGTGGCATCATCCGCAAGGCGGGCATCATGTGCGTGGTGCTCGAGGGCGGAGTCGTGGCGCCGGGCGACGCGATCGTCGCCGAGCCGCCCGGCGGCCCGCACGTGCCTCTCGACGTCGTGTGACGACGGGTGCCAGGGCTCTTCGGGGATCGCGTGCGCGATCGGCTCTGTGATAGGTTTCGCCCATGGCTCCCCTCTCCCGACTGAAAGAGAGCGTCGACCACCTGCACGAGCAGCTCGCCGACGCGGATCATCTCGGCGAAGCCGAGCGCAAGAGCCTCGAGACGCTGCTCGGCGACGTGGCCCGTCTGCTCGATCGCGACGACGAGCAGGAGCCGGCTCCCGACCACGAGAGTCTCGCCGAGCAGCTGAAGGACGCCGCCGAGGACTTCGAAGAGGCGCATCCGGTGCTGACCCACGCCGTCGGCCGCGTCATCGACGCGCTGAGCAGCCTGGGCATCTAGCGCAGGGCTACGAACACCACGTCCGAAAGCGGCGCGTCCTCCGCCACGCACGGTGCCGCCTCGCATCGAAGCGAGCGTCTGGTGGTGATCGCGCATGGGTGTGCGTCGCGACCCCAGGGAGGATCCGATGAGCCAGCCCTCCGTGAACGCACGCGTCGAGGCGGTCCATGTCGCCGCCATCGAGACCTTCACCTTGCCCGACGGCGAGTCGCACACGAGCGCCATCCGCAAGCGCGCGCAGGCGGCGCCGGTGCGTGTCGAGTCGCTCGGCTTCGTCGGCGACGAGCAGCACGACCCCGCGCACGGGGGCCCGAGCCGCGCCGTGCACGTCTTCTCGACCGAGCACTACGGGGTGTTCGAGGCGCTCGCCGGCCGCGCGATCCCGCGACCCGTCG
>CAYYSY010000248.1:0-5101 GCA_964474355.1 uncultured Spirochaetaceae bacterium
TTCAGCGCCTCGTGTCGATCTCAGAACGTTGCCCGGGGCGGGGTAGGTGGAGAGGCTGATCGGAGCTCGCGCTGGGCTCGGGCGCCGCATAGTGACGGACACGAGGCGTTGAAGCCGAGGGTCCTTGCCCCAATAGAAGAGGGGGAGTCCCGACCTACCTCGCCGACGCGAGGCGTGTGGCCCCCTCCTCGGGATTTCGGGGTGTCGCCCGGAACTTGGAGGGCAGCTCTGTCGACCTGCCACGTCCCGCCGCGCGCCGCAGGCGTCGCGTATATCGACCTGTAGCTGCCCGTAAGGTGAGGACGACACCCCGAAATCCCGACCCGAGCAACCAACAGCGCGAACCAAAACGCTGGACGCCCGGCGCTCATTCGTCGATGCTCTCGGGTTCCACCTCACCTGCGGAGCCCCCTCATGTCCGACATCACCCCGTTCGAAATCCACGCGACCGACGAAGAGCTCGACGACCTGCGGCGGCGCATCGCTGCGACGCGTTGGCCCAACGAGGAGCCGGTCGAGGACTGGTCCCAGGGCACCCCGCTCGCGTACACGAAGGAGCTCGCGAGCTACTGGGCGGAGAAGTACGACTGGCGGGCGCGCGAGGCGCACCTGAACCAGTTCCCGCAGTTCCGTACGGACGTCGACGGCATCGGTGTCCACTTCATCCACGTGCGCTCACCCGAAGAGAATGCGCTGCCCATGGTCATGACCCATGGCTGGCCGGGCTCGATCGTCGAGTTCCACAAGGTGATCGGTCCCCTCACCGATCCGGTCGCGCACGGGGGCAAGGCCGAGGATGCCTTCCACGTCGTGTGTCCCTCGCTCCCCGGCTACGGGTTCAGCGACAAGCCGACCGAGACGGGCTGGGGCGTGGGCAAGATCGCCGACACCTGGGGCGCGCTGATGCGAAAGCTCGGGTACGACCGTTATGTCGCCCAGGGCGGCGACTGGGGCGCGATGGTCACGACCTGCATCGGCGCGCAGGACGAAGAGGGCTGCCTCGGCATCCACCTGAACATGCCGATCGCGCCCCCGACCCCCGACTCGCTCGAGAACCTGACCGAGTACGAGCAGGGCGCGATGGCCGGCATGAACCACTACCAACAATGGGACAGCGGCTACTCGAAGCAGCAGAGCACGCGTCCGCAGTCGCTCGGCTACGGCCTCGTCGACTCGCCGGTGGGGCAGATGGCGTGGATCGTCGAGAAGTTCTGGAGCTGGATGGACTGCGATGGCAACCCCGAGAACGTGCTCAGCAAGGACGAGCTGCTCGACAACGTGATGATGTACTGGCTGCCCGCGACCGGCGCCTCGTCGGCACGCCTGTATTGGGAGAGCTTCAACACGCCGCCCTTCGACCCGGTGAACGTCAAGGTCGGCTGCAGCCTCTTCCCGAAGGAGATCTTCCGCAGCTCCGAGCGCTGGTGTCAGGCGCGCTTCCCGAACCTGGTGCACTACAACCAGCTCGAGAAGGGCGGGCACTTCGCCGCGTTCGAGCAGCCCGAGACGTTCGTCGACGAGGTGCGCACCTGCATGCGGCACATGCGAGGGTGACATGCACGTGAGCGCTACTCGCTGATCCCCAGGCGCAGCCGTGCGGCTCGCCTCGAAGGAGACCTCCGATGTCCTTCCCCGTCATCTCCGCCGACTCGCACATCACCGAGCCCGGCGACACCTACTCGAGCCGGATCGACGCGAAGTGGAAGGACAAGGCGCCGCGCATCGAGCGCCTGGGTGACGCCGGCGACTTCTTCGTCGTCGACGGCATGCAGAAGCCGATCCCGCTCGGTCTCGTCGCGGCGGCCGGCAAGCCGGCCGAGGAGATCCGGGTCACCGGCAGCAACTTCGAGGATCTGCATCGCGGCGGCTGGGACCCCGATGCGCGCATGGCCGATCAGGTGCGCGACGGCGTGGCCGCCGAGATCATCTACCCCACGGTCGGCATGGTGCTCTGCAACCACCAGGACTTCGACTACAAGCAGGCCTGCTTCGAGGCCTATAACCGCTGGATCGCCGAGTACTGCTCGGTGCACCCCGATCGACTGCTCGGCTGCGGGCAGACCGCGATGCGCTCGGTCGAGGACGGCATGCGCGACCTTCAGGCGATCAAGGATCTGGGCCTTCGCGGCGTGATGATGCCGGGCAACCCGGCCGTAGAAGACTACCACTCGACCGTCTACGACCCGTTCTGGGAGAAGGCGATCGAGCTGGGCCTTCCGCTCTCGTTCCACATCCTCACGACGCGCGAGACCTCGCCGGTGCGCGGGCCGATGATGAACGGCTTCCTCTCGATCATCCGCGGCTGTCAGGACATCATGGGCACGCTCGTGCTGGGCGGGGTCTTCGAGCGCAACCCCGACCTCAAGGTCGTTTGCGTGGAGGCCGACGCAGGCTGGGTGCCCCACTACATGTACCGGATGGACCACGCCTACAAGCGCCACCACAACTGGCTGCCGGCGGGTCAGGCGTTGTCGAAGCTGCCGAGTGAGTACTTCGCCGAGCACATCTACACGACGTTCCAGGACGACTGGGTCGCGTTCCAGACGGCCGACCTCATGAACTGGCGGCGGTTGATGTGGGCGAACGACTTCCCCCACAGCGACTCGACGTGGCCGTGGAGCCAGGACATGCTCGCCGAGCACGGCAAGCACCTCACCGAAGAGCAGAAGCGCGCGATCCTCTGCGAAAACGTCGCCGATCTCTACGGGATCGACCTGGCGCCTCTGGCGACCGAGCGCGCAGCCTAGGCCGGCGCGGCGCCCGTCTCGGTCATCAGCCGGGTCAGCAGGTGGAAATAGCCTTCGGGCGCGGCCATGATGCTCACGCCGATGCCGCTCGGGTTGCCGGTGGTGTTGTGGCGGCTCATGCGATGCTCGCGCACGACGCGGGCGTCGATCTCGAGCTCGCCTTCGTTCTCGTGGAGCACGATGCGGACACGGTTGCCCGTCATCGAGGTGTGGTTGGTGCGGACGAAGAGGCCGCTCGCCGACAGGTCCGTCACGATCGCACCGTGACGGTTGCCGTCGACGATCAGATCGCACGTCACGCGTCGCCGAAATCGCTGAAAGACCTGCATGGGTCGTCCTCCCTCCCACCGAGTCGTTCGACTCCTGTTGGATCGGCCGGACGGCTCGTGGGCTAGAGGATTTCCGATCGGATTCGGGGCCGAAACGTCACCAGCATGTGTCGCGGATCACGTCTCTGCGACCCGTTCGTGACGCCGGACACACGTCGGGCGTGCGCACGCCGATTCTCCGGGCGGTCGAGGTCCTAGAAGTTCGCCACCGCGTCGATCTGCGCCTGGGTCATGCCGCTGGTGAACTCGTTGACGCTGGCGTCGGCCGGCCAGCCGTTCAGGATGTCCTGGAGCTCGCCGTCGACGACGTCGGCGGTGGCGTCCACGTCGGCGGCGCTGTTGCCGGTGTTGTCCGTGTCGAGCACCAGGAAGTTGACCAACGCGACGCTTTCGCCCGGAGCGACGCTGATGTCGAAGGCCACGGTGACGACGTCGCTGCCGTTGCCCGAGGCACCGAGCGTGTCGTCCGACGTCCAGTCGATCGTCGTGGCCATGCCGAACGCCCAGCCGATGTCGCGCTTGCCGCCGTCGACGCTGTCCCAGGTGGTGATGGCGAGGCTCGCGAGGTCGGGGGTGTCGTACAGCGTACCTGCGGCGTCCGAGCCGTAGAGGATGCCGTCGCCTTGACTGCCCAGATCGACCTCGTACGTGATGGTGCGATCGATCGTCGCGCCCGTGTTGTTCGTGAACACGTCGACCATGCGCGACCAGCGCGAGGACGGCACGGCATAGAAGGAGCGCGTCACGTCGAGTGAATCGACCGTGCGTTCGCCGCTGGTGACGTTTCGCACGAACGACGGCGTGTTGCGCGACCAGCCCGAGAGGGTGCCGGTCTCGAAGCCACCGTTCACGACGAACTCGGTCGCGTCGTCGTCGAAGACCGTGAAGGCGTCGAACTCGATCATCGAGTGCGGCGTCGACCGGGCCTCGATCGCGAGGCGCACGATCCGCCCCGCGTAGGCGCTGAGATCGGCCGCATTGATGCCGACGTCGTTCGCGTCGCTATCGCGGTAGTAGACCTGCTCGAGCACGCCGTTGGCCGTGTCCTTGATCGAGACGTCCACGAAGGAGAGCTCGGTCGAGTACTCGGTATCGAACATGAAGACGTTGCTCATGAAATTCAGCGTGACGGGCGCCACGGCCGACGTCAGGTCGAGCGTCTGCGTGAGCCGTGCGTTCTGCGTCGGGGCCATGGCGACCGAGTAGGTGCCGGTGCCCGTGCCGTGCCCGCTGATCGAGCCGTCGTACACGACCGCGGCGAGGATGCCGTCGCTCGTGCCGAACTCGGGCGTCATGAAGGTGAGCTCGCCGTAGGTCTGGTCGGACGGAAACGACGTCGCTTCGACGCGCATCGTGAGCGCCCCGTCGAAGTGGCCATCGCCGCCCGAGACGATCGAGAAGCGGCGACCGAGGTCCCACATGTTCGCGAAGCCCGGGACGGGCTCGCCGAGGTCGTCGTCGGCGCGCAGCGACTGGGCGAAGGCGGTGAGGCCGCCCTGGTCGGAGACCTCGCCGAGCTGGGGCCCCGTCGGCGCCGAGTCGCTCGAGCCGCTGGTGCAGGCGCTGCTCGCGGCGAGCAGTGTCACGAGCATCAAGGTGGTGCGGAGCAGATTCGTTCGCGGGCTGGTGGCCATGTCGTCCCTCGCGCGTGGTCGGTTGGAGCGGTCACGGGGTCGCGCCACGGCCATGCATGCCGTCGCGTCCCCTCGATCCGTCCTATCGGCGAAGGAGATTCAGGACCTTAGGGCGGAAGCTGCCCGCGACCTGCGCCGGGCCTGCGTGCGAGCGATCGGGCCTCCGACGGGCCGTCGGGGGGGGGGGGGGGGGGCGGGGGGGGGGGGGGGGGGGGGGGGGGAGGGAGCGGGGTGCGGGTCGCCCCCCGCCCCCGGCCTCGAGGCGCCGTGCGACTCAGCCGCGCACCGGGCCCTCGCGGGCGACCTCGTACCGCTTCACGTCGAGGCGGCGGACGCCCAGCCCCGCCATGGCCGCCTGGAACTCCGCCATGTGGGGCGTCTCGAAGTGGCT
>CAYYSY010000249.1:0-4124 GCA_964474355.1 uncultured Spirochaetaceae bacterium
CCTCGATCGTGATGTCGCCCGTCGTCCGGAGGATGGCCGGCTGGTCCGTCCTGCGCAGCTCGAGCCGAAGGGTCGAGCCGGCTTCGAAGTCGAGGTCACCGTCGAGCTGCACGGCGTCGCGAGCGACGAGCTCGCCGCCCGCCGCGACCGTGATCGCGCCACCGGGGTTCAGGCTGCCGTAGTCGCCGGCCAGGCTCCAGCGGCCATCGGCTGCGATACGGAGCGACTCGAGGCCGGCGATGGCGTCTTCGGGGATCGGGTACACATTGCCCGTCGAGTCGCCGCCGAGCAGGACGGCATCGGTCCCGACTCCGCCGTCGATTCGCCAGGGGCCGAGGAGGACGCCGCCCGGGAGCACCGTGAACGTGTCGTTGCCATTGCCGAGCTGCGCCTCGCCAGCGAAGAATCCTTCGACGAACAGGGCGTCGGCTCCATCTCCGGTGTCGATGACGGAGGTGATCGCGATGTTCCCCTGCCCGTCGTACTCGACCAGCACCGCTCCAGTCGGGCCGACGGAGAAGAAGTCGTTGCCGCTGCCGAGGTCGGCGCCACCGACGAAGGCGCCGTCGACGAAGATCTGATCCGAGCCTCCCGTGAGGGCGAGCGGATTCGTGACGATCAGTGTCGATCCCGGCGTGATCTCGACGTACTCGAGGGCGTTGTTGTCGGAGGAGCCCGTCGCTCGGCGCGGGGTCGCGTCGTCGACGACGAGCCGCTCGAAATTCCGGTAGTCGTCGAAGTCGAAGCCGGCCTCCGACGCGCCGTAGGGCACGGCCCAGCGGTTCGACAGCTCGAGGGTGTCGATGCCATCGCCACCGTTCACGTTCATGTCGCCGACGAAGCTGCCGGTCGGGCCGAGCAGGAAGCGGTCGTTGCCGTCGGCGAGCAGCACCTTGCCGCCGAGGACGCCGTAGTTGTCGATGCGCTCGGGGCCGTCGCTGCCCTGGATGGCAATGGCGCGCCCCGGCTCGAAGAAGATCGACTCGTTGGCCTGCAGGACCGACCCGTCGGAGATCACGAGGTGGTTCAGCTCGCTCGCGGCGTCGCGGAAGAGGACCAATGGCCCACTGCTCGCACCCCCGGTGATGCTCCCTGCGATGCCGAGCACGGTGGCGGTCGAGAGCTGCCCCAGCTCCATGGAGGGCGTGACGGAATTCTCCAGTGTGTCGCCCACCGCGCCCGCCTTGCTGCCGAGCGAGACGCCGATGGTGTCGTCGCTGCTCGCGAGCACCGAGCCGAGCACGACGAGCCGCCCGTCCGGTCCGGCGACCGTCTGGTCACCCATGTAGATCGCGGTGCCGCCGACACCCTGGACGGTGCCCTCGACCACGACGAGATTGTCATCCCCGACCTCGAGCGCGATGGCATCCGTGCCTCTGGCGCCGACGAAGCCGCTCGCCTGGATCCGGATGTCACCGTTCGCGCCGAGCCAGTCCGAGCCCACGACGACTCCGCGTGCGTTCAGACCGACGGCGACGACGTTGCCGGCGATGTCGATGCCCCGCGGCAGCATCGTCGGGTTGGGCGCACCGAGTGCGTTCCCGATCGCGATCGCGACCGGATCCAGGTAGAGGTCGTCGTCGGCGGCGCTGCCTCGATTGCCGATGCGGATCCGGCTCCCCGCCTCGGTCGAGACCCAGGCGTCGTCACCGGCGCGGATGCCGACGTTGCGCGCGCCGGTCGCCTCGATCGACCCGATGTGCGTCACACTGCTGCGCGCCCCGGCGTCGATTCCGATCACGTCGTCGCCCGGCGTCGCTTCGAGGTTCTGGATGGTGCCTGCGTTCGAGACGCTCGCATCGTCGCCGACACGAATGCCCACGCTCCGCGGGCCTAGCAGCTCGATCGTGCCCTGGTGGTCGACCAGGCTGCCGTCGCCAGCGTCGATGGCGATGAAGTCATCGCCGGCGCTCGCCGCGGTGTGCGTGATCAGCCCGTCGGTCTCGATCGTGACGTTGCCGTCGGCTCCGACCCGGATGCCCGTGTTTCGGAGACCGAGCAGCTCGATCGTCCCGGCGTGCTCGACGCGGCCGCGATCGCCGAGGTCGATGCCGACGACGTCGTTGCCCGGCGTGCCGCCGACGTTCTGGATGATGCCCTCGTTGCGTACGTAGTTGAGGTCGGTCGGTCCGCCCGAGCCCGTGGCGCGCACGCCGGCGCTGCCGTCGCCCGTGATGTCGACGAGGCCCTGGTCGACGATGTCGGGGCCAGGCGGGTTGGGCGTGATGGTGCGCTCGATCAGCACACCGGGGATCGTCGGGTTCAGGGTGTCGCCCGGATTGTGCGTGTTGATCTGGATCGCGGCGTCACCCGCCGCGCCGTTCTGGATCGTCGCCGTCGCGTCGACCTGGATCTCGAGCTGCTCGACCAGGGGTCCGGCGGTGAAGCCACCCGGCGTCGTGCCGGTGCAGAGCACGCTGTCGCCCGTCTGCGCCGTCGCGGAGTCGGGCGTACAGACGGCGTGCGCCGGGCGCGAGGCGGCGGTCGAGATCTAACGCCGCGCAGAGGACCATGGCCGCCTGAACGATCGCGGCTCGTCGCGAGCCGATGCGGAGACGCACGGGCGCGCGCGCAGCAGGGTTCTTTCCAGAGCGCATGGGGGTCACATCGGGCTCTTCGGCCTGCCCATGGTCTCGAGTGAGCCGCGTTCGATGCATCGCCGGGCCCGGTGTTCGGTCGCGAGATCCTGCGAGGGCGCTCCCCATCGAAATCCTCTGGTCTCCAGCGACGGTGGCTCGGGTGCACGGAGCCCTTCGGCCGTCAAGGGCGGGCGGGGCGCGCTCGGCGCCGAAGAGTCGCGCATCGGCCGGGCGCTCGCAGCCACTCGGCTTCGTGTCCGACGGGTTCCGAATGGTGGGAAGATTCCGTCCGCGCTGCAGCCCGATCCGTCGCCGGGCGGGGCAGTGGATCCGTTTCGAAGTCGGATCAGCTGCCGGGGCTGCGTCGCCGGCTGCGCGACTGGAGCGAGGCTCGCAGCTGCTCGGGCAGGGTGCCGGTCACGGTGAAGACCGCGCTCCGCGACCCCTCGTTCTTCCAGCTCATCCCCGCCGATGCATCGAAGTGCAGTGAGTCGCCTGCCGCGAGCGCCACCTCGACCTCACCGACGTGGAGGGTGGGGCGGCCCCGCTCGCAGACGACGAGCGCCTCGCCCTGGTACTGGATCGGTCGCCTCGGACCGAGCGCGCCCGGGTCGATCTGCACGCGCCACATCTCGAGCTTGGGGTCGGGGACGTCGCCACTCACGCGCTCGAAGCTCGTGCCGTCGCGGGGCCCGATGCGCGGCCGGTCCTCGGCCCGCAGGTGGACGAGGGGACGTGACGGTTCGCCATCGCGGATGAAGTCGGACACCGCGCGGCCGAGCCCGCGCGCGATCTTGAAGAGCACCGCCACGCTGGGCGTCATCTGCCCTGTCTCGACCTTCTGGATCGTGCTCGGCGCGACGCCGCTGCGCTCCGCGAGCTCGCCGAGCGTGAGCCCCTCCTGCTCCCGGCGCTGCCGGATGCGAAGGGCGAGCTCGGCGATCTCGCGGTCGACGTCGGGAGCGGTCATGGTCACTGCACGATCCGATACTGCACCGTGCCGCGGGCGCAGACCCGCCCCGTCGATGCGTCTGCCACGTCGACGTCGACCCAATAGGCGTCGACGTCGCGATAGCGGGTCCAGCCGTACGCGACGAGGTCGACATCGGGCGGCGGCGTCAGGATCTGGGCCTGCAGGGTCGGTGTGGAGGCCTTGTAGGGTCCGGGGCCGTCCACCGCCCACGCGGCCATCGCGCCCGTGGTGTCGAGGAGGGCGAGAACGGCGCCTTCGTGCATGCCGCCGCTCGCGTCGCCGTTCTCGGGCTTGGCCGGCATCACTGCCCGGGCGTGACCACCCTGCATGTGCACCACGTCGATGCCACGCCCGCCCATGAAGGGCATCTTGCCGATGTGCTTGCCCATCGGGCCGGGGTCGCTCGCGCCATCGTCTCCAGCGGTGATGGGCAGCTCGACTGCGGATGTCTCGAAACGGCCGCGCACCATCGATGTGGTGTGGGCGATGGCCTTGCCCTCGGCGGTCTCGACGTCGACCTCGACGAAGCAGACGGCTTTGCCGCGGCGCAGCAGGGTCGCCGTCGCGAACAC